>NZVX01000023.1 GCA_002698265.1 Chloroflexota bacterium
AAGCGTGAACGTGCAGCGGCTGATCTCTAAATTTTCCTTCCGTCCCTCGTGGGGCAACAGCCTCAACTGGGCGCCCAGCCGTGAGACCACCAGCGATGTGGACGAGAGCAGCGGAGCCAGCATCGACAAATACATGGGCCGGATCAAGAAAGAAATGGGTGGCCAAACAACTCCCGATTTCAACCGGGAACGCCGGGATATCAAGAACTCTTAGCTGACGCCTCTCATAATGAACCGAATGCCAATATATCAATCCCTCTGCCAGACCTTCGCCACGGGCAAGGTCGTAGGCTCCGTACACGAGAGTTTCGGACCGGGCAGCCAACACCGCTCGCCTGACTATTACATCCACGCCGCCCGCGCCGGGGAAACGCCTAAAGGTCTGGAACGATGACGAACCCGGGCCAAAGCCATTATCAGGTTATCTTCCATTGCATAGAAGCTGCCTCCCGGTTCGTCCCGCCGGCCCACTCTCCCGCACCGGCATTGCAAGTTCTGCGTGAAATGATTCCTTCCATGCCCGCCGCAGGCGCAATGGCCGAGACCGACGACGGCCCTCCCACCACGGCCCAGCAGACAATGGGGTTGGTCAACGCTGCTGCAGAACTGCTGGCCAATCTGGATGAGTCATCCTCCGCCAATCCTCTGGGCTGGGAAACGGTGTCTGGAGTCAGCCGCATCCTAAATGACCTCACCGCGCAACTCGGGGCGACTGTGCGCCGGGAGAAGGCGGACATGGTGCGGGGTCTCTACGTGATTATCGATCCTCAGGTAACCGGCGGCCGGGACCCCTTCGCCATCGCCCAGGCAGCCATCCAGGGCGGGGCGCGGATGCTACAACTACGAGACAAGCTCCGGGACAAAGGCGAATCCCTGCCCCTGGCCCACGATCTGCAGAAACTCTGCGCGGAAGCCGGAGCGTCATTGATCCTCAACGACCACGCCGATGTCGCCGCCATTGTCGGCGCGGCAGGGTTGCACGTCGGCCAGACCGACCTGCCCGTGGAACAGGCCCGGCAGGTGCTGGCTCCGCACCAGGTATTGGGGCGGTCCAACCATGAGATAGAAGAACTGGTGGAATCTGAGCGCATGGGGGCTGATCATGTGGCCTTCGGGGCCATCTACCATACCGACACCAAGGGCGTGGGTCGCCCGCCCCAGGGTATCGAACGGCTGTCGCTGGCCCGAGACGCCGCGCAGACTCCGCTGGTCGCGATCGGAGGCATCACCGCCGAGAATGCCGCGCCGGTCATCGAGGCTGGGGTTGACGCCATCTGTGTTACTGCTGCCGTCGGATCTGCCGCCGAGCCTGAAGCTGCCGCCGCCAAATTGGTCAAGGTTATCGAAGAGGTGGGTGGGCGGATTTAATGGAAGTAGCTGGGGGACGAATCTGATGCCTTCGCGATACAGCGCGGACCTATCTCAGATCGGGACTTCGGTCATAGATGAACTCACCGAACGGAACCGCGACCGGGAGCAAGCCTTATCAGTCTCCAGAGAAGTAATCCGGTTCTCAGCCAACGCCATTCGGGCCGTGCACCGTGGCGCCTACGACGACGCCCGGGAGTTAATCGGCAAGGGCGATGCCAGACTTCGAGAGGCGGACCACATCAGGGAAAGCAGCCCCTCCATATTCAATGCGGGGTTCATGAACGATGCCCGCAAAGAATTCACCGAGGCCAATGTAACGCTGGCAGTCATATCCGGCGCCGATATTCCGACGATCAAAGACCTGAGAGTGGACGCCGCAGCCTACATCAACGGCATGGCGGAGGTGATCGGCGAACTGCGCCGGTACATCCTGGACGCCCTGCGCCGAGACGCCGTGGACGGTTGCCAAGAGTTCATGGACGTCATGGACGAGATGTACGGGGTGCTGGTGACCATCGACTTCCCAGAAGGCGTCACCAGCGGCCTACGACACAACACCGACGCCATGCGCGGCGTCTTGGAGCGCACCCGGGGCGACCTGACCATGGCGCTCCGCCAGCACTCGCTGGAAGCCCGGCTAGCTGAATGGGAGAATAACCGCGCCGGCGCCTAGAATAGCCCCGGCTCCTGTTAATGACATTGACATAGCTCTGGGTCGAAATTACGATTCTTCAGACCCATTTGGACTCACTGCCCCGGAATCATCGCTAATCACCCCAGGGAGCAGAAAAATGCTTTCAAATGCCAGCTCCGAAGCGACCCAGGAAGTCCTAGAAGAATATTACCGCGAGTTGGAGGGCTTCAGTCTGGCCCCATTGTGGCAGGTGCAGGAAACTGCCCTGATCCCTGAGCCGGTCAGCAAAGCATCGCCCTACATCTGGCATTGGCGAGACCTGGAACCCAGGGCCCTGCGCGCTGGGGAACTCATTGGCACAGCAGACGCCGAGCGGCGAGTCTTGATGCTCCTTAACCCCAGCATCAAGGACCGGATCGCCACCACAAACAGCCTTTTCTCGGGCCTACAGATCGTCATGCCGGGCGAGGCCGCCAAGGCCCACCGGCACACGCCTTCGGCCCTGCGATTCATCATCAACAGCGACGGCGGGTACACAACAGTCAACGGGGACCGCATCCCCATGGAGCCTGGAGACCTGATACTAACCCCCAACTGGACCTGGCACGACCACGGCAACGAGTCTGGTGAACCGATTATCTGGCTAGACGGCTTGGACATACCCTTGGTCCACCTGCTGGAGGCGGTTTTCTTCGAGCCGTATCCTGAGGATGTGCAACCGGTGACCGAGCCCATCGACTCGTCCACCGCCAAATACGGCGTTGGCACTCTGCGGCCAACCTGGGAAGAAGGCTCAAAGGAAAGCTATTCGCCGCTGATGCGCTACCCTTGGGACCAGACTTGGGCTACGCTGCAACGGCTGGCGCCGAACGTCGACGGCAGTCCCTTCGACGGCGTGATGATGGAGTACACCAACCCCAACACCGGCGGCCCCGTGATGCCAACCATCGCCTGCCACGTCCAGATGCTGCGGCCAGGCGAGAGCACGAAAGCCCACCGCCACACCAATGGGACCATCTACCACGTCGTACAGGGGCAGGGTCATTCCGTGGTCCAAGGCCAGAAGATGGACTGGGAGCCCAAGGACGTGTTCTGCGTGCCCGGATGGACCTACCACGAGCACGTGAATGCATCCGCCACCGAGCCCGCGGTGCTATTCAGCTTTACCGACACGCCGGTGCTGAAGTCCCTCAGCCTGCTGAGAGAACAGGCCCACCCGCAAGACCACCAGTAATTGAACCCATACTCAGCCCGCTTTTAGATACTCGGAGACTAACAAATGCCCGAAATGAAGATCAGTTTTCTGGGCACGGGGTCAGGCACGTCGACCAACAACGCTCATGCCGCATTGGTTGATACGGTGTGAATCACCACTTGGCGAGGCACCTACTTCCGGTAATACCGCACCTCAAAAGTCGTGCAACCAACTGGCGACGTATACGGCCCGTGGGGCATGCCTGGGGGGCGGCATGCGCTCATGCCGCTGGTGAACGTTTGGTTGATTCTTGTGTCGGTTAGTTCGCCCTCGATTATGTAAACCTCTTCCCAGAAGTCGTGAGTGATCACTACGTCAGTTACCACGCCGGGCGAAAACCGGAGCATCCTGGTTGAAACACCGGCCTCGGGGTCAAAATTCAGGATCTTCTCCGTCATGCCCTCGCCAGCTGCCCCGGAATCCGCGGCAACCGGCGTCCAAGAAACGCTGTCATGGTGGAAAAACTCCCGTTCCTCTTTAGCCACTGTCGACCCTCCTAGCATCTGAATTTAGCGTTTCTCTCGCGATAATCTTTTTTGATGGTTCTCGGTTAGCTGAATTTGGGCAAGATTTTGGAGCCAAACAAGTCCAACGCCCGCATGACTTCATCGTGGGTGGTGTTGCCAGCCTGAATCATGAAGAATAGCTGGTCCACGCCCAGGTTCGCCCACCGCTCCACGCCACGGCAGACGGAGTCGACGTCGCCTCCGATCACCAAGCCGTCATTGATCAGATCGTCGTCCGATCTCTTGAGGACAGATTCGCGTACTCCAGGCCGTCTTCCCGCCGCCTGTTGGCCCTCGTAGTACTCGCCGGTGTGACCGCTGAACCGCACTTTCTGCAACTCGGAATCGTTGTCGCCCGCGTACCACCGGGCCGCGGCGCAGGCCAGGTCACGGCCTACTGTGTAGTCTTGGGCGATGTTGGCCATCGTGAACATCGCGATCTGATGGTTGGCATAACCGCCCACAGGGACGGCGCCGACCGAGGCTTCCCGGTAGGCCTTGATGGACGGTTGGACCTCGTCTGGTTCGGCACCGTTGAAACCTAAGATTCCCAGCCCCTTCCGCGCCGCATCCGCATACGTCGCCGGCTGACTTCCGGCCACCCATAGGGGAGGGTGGGGTTTTTGGACAGGCTTGGGCACCAGGTGGCGTTGGGGCAGGTCGGGGTACCACTTGCCCTGCCAACCGGGGAAGGGATCATTCATGAACATGGAACAGATCACTCCCAAAGATTCGTCCCACAGCTCCTTGGACTGGTCGGAGGTGATCCCGAAAGCCTCGATATGGTAGGGAGAAGCGCCTCTTCCGGTACCGAACTCCACCCTTCCATCGGAGAGCAGGTCCAGAGTAGATACGTACTCAACCACGCGGTAGGGGTGGTTGCAGGGCAGCACCACCACGCCCAGTCCCAAGCGGATGGTGGAGGTGTTTTGGGCCAGGGCGGCCAGGAACAGCTCCGGAGCTGAGCTGTGACCGATCTCCGGATAGAAATGATGCTCCGTCTGCCAGTAGTAGTCGAACCCCATGGATTCGGCGTGCACGGCTTGCTCCATAGCCTCTTTATAGAGCAAGACCTCCCCGTTCTCCGGCCACGGCTTGGGCATCTGGAGTTGGTTGAAATATCCGAACTTCATTGGAGCTCCTAAAATATCTGAGACTGACTAGGCTTGTCCATGGCGCAGAGCGCGGCCGGGCAGCGCTCCCGTGTGTTGACCTTGGTCAACGACAACGGCGCCGTTCACCAGGACGTATTCTATGCCCACCGGGAATTGCTTTGGCTCGTTCTGGGTGGCCGGGGATCTCACGGTATTTGGGTCGAACACCACAATGTCGGCCTTCATGCCGTCGCGCAACATTCCGCGGTCTCGAATATCCAAGCGGTGGGCTCCCATTGATGTCATCTTCCGGACGGCCTCTTCAAGAGTCAACTTGCCTGCTTCGCGCACGTATTCCGCCAATAATGTCGGAAAAGTCCCATAGGTGCGCGGGTTGGGGTATTCACCCAGGAGAACGGCATCGGTGCCCACCATGGTCCGGGAATGGGTCATGAAGTCGGGCAGGGTTGTTGGGTTGGGCCCTGGAGAAACATATGAGACCTGAAGGTCTTCATCCAAAAGCAAGTCGCATATGGCATCGACTTCACCTTTCTGCATCATGTTTGCAATCTCAGCTATGGACTTCCCTTCATACTGTCGGTTATGGGGCTGCTTGAAATACGTCAGCATCAAATCGTTATAAGAGCCGCTGCGGGGCCGCATCTCCCGGCGCAGTCGCTCCCGCCCATCATCGGAGCGCAGGACTGCCTTGAGTTTCTCCGGACCTCCATCGAAAGCCCATGCCGAAATCAGAATCAGGAGACGGGTGCTGCTGTAGGAATAGGGGAAGCAGTCCATGGTCACGTCTTGCGACTGGGCGACGGCAGAATCGACCAGTTCCAACAATCGCCGGGCGCTACCCGAATGGGTCAGCTTTTGGTAGAAGTGGGTGAGATGACAAGGAATCTCCGCCCTTTGGCCGATCTCCAGTGCCTCCTTCACCGGGTCCAAGAACTGGTCTCCCAGGGTATTACGCAGGTGGGTGTGATAGATCCCACCCAGGCGTGCCGCCTCCGATGCCAGTTCCACCAATTCAGCCGTGTCCGAATAGCTTCCGGGAGGGTAATCAAGCCCGGTGGAGAGCCCGAATGCGCCCTCTTCCATGCCTTCGCGAAGCATCGCCCGCATATTCGCCCGTTCTGCTTCATTCGCCGGCCGTTCGTCCCAGCCCACGGCGCTGATGCGAAGGGGCGAATTCCCGATGATGTAAGCGATGTTGACGGCGACTTTGCCGTCAAACATGCGTAGATACTCGGCTACGGTAGACCAAGTACCGGGCAGTTCAGGAGCGCCATCCAGGCCGGAGTTCAATTCGAAGAAAGCCAAGAAGTCATCATGGGAGGTGAATGGCGCGTAAGAGTTGCCGTCCACTCCCACCAGTTCCGTGGTGATCCCCTGCCGTACTTTCGGGTGGTGCTCAGGTTCGGCCAGAATCATGAGACCCGAGTGTGCGTGGACATCGATGAACCCGGGGCAGACCACCTTCGAGCCAGCGTCGAAAACCCGGGCGGCTTCCAAACCGGACGAGTCTCCTCGAAAGACATGCAGCGTATCGCCGTCCACGCCGACCGACCCGTAGAAGCCCGGATTACCGGATCCGTCCACAACGAGACCGTTTTTAATCAGAAGGTCAAGCAAGCTGTACCTCACCCACACCAATGATGTGGCGAATTTTCTTTACCGGATTATGCGGAACGGACCTTGGCCCAGCCGGTGTCGAAAGGAGTGCTGAATACCCCGGTGGATCGCTTACTTTTGAACATCCACTGCCCGTCCACCCGAACGTACTCTTCATCGTCGATGCCCGCCCGCCACATGGCCTGGTCGCCGTCGCTCACCGTGCAGGGCATGAACAGGTACCAGCGCGCCCTAGCGGTGTCACCGATGACCTCGATCTGAGCATTGAGGCTGTAATGGATGGCGAAGGTGAATATCTCTGACGCGCCTTGGAAAAATCCACGGATGGCCTCTCTGCCCTCGAAGCGGCCCAGACCCCCGCTTTCCCACACGGCGTCCTCCACAAACAAAGCAGCGATGCCGTCCGGGTTGTAATTGTCGTCGCACAACTCGGCGTAACGCGCCTTGAGGTTCCGGATGGCGTCGGTGTCCTCCAATGTTCGGACTCGGCTTTCCAGTTCATCAAGCCTGCCGAGGAGGTCTGGGTCTGTTTGTGCGGTCATTGTTTATACCCTTACTTGTCGAATTGCGACTTCCCTAAACCAAGCCGGCCAAAGCCTCGATCTGCCCTTCCACCGTGGCCAGGTCCGGGAGCAGTCTAAGAATCGCTCCGTCTTCTCCGATGATCACCGCGGGCCGTCTGCCCTCGGCGGGATTGGCCAGGTAGCGCTCATCCCCGGCCGTCGACATGCCGAAGGCGATGGCGATGGACCTATCTGGGTCGAGGATCACTGGAAAGGGAAGGCCCTCCTTCTCCACCCAAGCGCGGACCGATTCTTGATCCCGGTCGTTCACACCAAAGACCACGACGTTCTTCTCGGTGAAGTCTGCGAAATTGTCACGGTACCCGTAACTGTGGCGGGTTCAATTGCCTCCACCCGGAGATGAGAAGAACCATAGCCAAACCTTCTTGCCTTTCAGGTCTGACAACCGGACCTCGTTGCCGGTGTGATCCAAAGCCGTAAAATCCGGGGCCGGGTCGCCCTCTTTAATCATTCGACTCATCTCCTTGGTTCTGCGTCGCTCGATTATAGCGGGGACAGAGCGCGCCATCACCTACCGGAACGGCCTGGCGAAATCGAGTCGCCATCAATGCTAATATGTAGACCTTCGCCGAAGGGTTAAAATTGGGGTCCACCATTCCATTGACTGGCGCATCTCGTTGGTCCGAGGAGGCCCAATCATGACTTACGTTGGCCAATCTGTCAGACGGTTCGAAGACCACAGGCTACTCACTGGCCAGGGCTCATATGTCGACGACATGAAGCTGCCGGGCCTCTTGAACGCCGTGGTGCTTCGTAGCCTCCACGCCCACGCCAATATCCGCTCCATCGACGTAAGCGCCGCCACCCGCCTGCCGCGTGTTGTGGCGGTTTTCACGGCGGCCGACATCCAGGACCTGGCCGTGGAGATCCCCACCAGGACCAACACCGGCGCCGACGAATTCAGCCCTCCCAAGCACCCTCTCCTCGCTTCAGACAAGGTCTGTTACGTCGGCCAAGCCGTGGCGGTTCTCATCGCGGAAGACCCATACACCGCCGCCGACGCCTTGGATCAGATCGTGGTGGACTATGAGATTCTGCCCGCCCTCACGGACCCTTACGAGGCATTGGAACCGGACGCCATGATCATTCATCCCGACCAAGGGAGTAACGTGTCCCTGCGGACGCTGAATGGAGGGGGCGATCTGGATGGAGCCTTCGCACAAGCTGATCACGTGGTGCGGCAGACCTACCAGGTGCAGCGCCTCGCCCCCGCCCCCATGGAGCCGCGTGGGCTGATCGCCGATTATGACTCCCAAGCTGACCTGCTCACCGTCTGGGATTCCACCCAACACCCTCACGAAGTACGTGAGCATCTGGTCCACCTGCTAGGCCGGACCGAAGAGGGCATTCGCGTGGTCGCACCCGACGTGGGCGGCGGGTTCGGCGAGAAGGCCAGCCTGTTCCCTGAAGAGGTTGTGATTCCATACCTATCAATCCTCTTGGGGCGGCCCATCAAATGGACCGAGAACCGCCAGGAAAACATGACGGCTTTCCACGGCCGCGGACACGGTGTCGAGTTGGAGGCGGCAGTTAAGTCGGACGGTACGATCCTGGGCATTAGGGTCAACATCGTGGCCGACCTTGGCGCCTATTTCTTCCTTTCAACGCCAACTGTCCCGGTCTTGACCACTCACCGGCTGACGGGCCCTTACCGCACTCCGGCGATGACCGTCGAGGTGCAGGGTGTGGTTACCAACAAACCGCCAACCGGCGCCTACCGTGGGGCCGGCGGGCCAGAAGCCGCTTTCTGCATGGAGCGCACCGTAGACCTGATCGCACTGGACCTGAGCCTGGATCCAGCAGTTGTTAGGAGAAGGAATTTCATCGCGTCTGACGCCTTCCCTCACGACACGCCCACCGGGATAACCTACGATTCCGGAGACTACGAGGCCGCCTTCGCCCGGGCACTGGAGATCTCAGAGTACGACAGTTGGCGGGAGCGGTCCCGCAACCAACCCCAGGACGGCGATTCGCTGATTGGAGTGGGTATCGCCACGGTGGTCAAGGGTTCCGGGGCCAAGGTCATCACCTTGGGTGAGCACTCCAGGGTGATGGTCGACCAGTCTGGCGAGGTGACGGTCCACACCGGGGTTTCGCCCCACGGCCAGGGCACCGCGACGACCTTTGCCCAGATGACCGCAGACATGCTAGGGGTGACCCCAGCAGACGTCCAGGTCCTGCACAGCGACACCGACATTCTTCCCGCCGGCGGAGGCACCGGCGCGAGCCGGGGCATGATCGCCGGCGGCAGTTCACTACAGTTGGTCTTGGAAGATGCCCATGAGAAGCTGACCGCCATCGCCGCCCATCTGCTCGGCTGCTCTCAGGGAGACGTGGTGCTTCAAGACGGCCTCGCTTTCAGCCAGCAAGAGCCGCAAAAGACCGTTCCCTTCGCCCGGTTGGCCGAGGCGGCCCACACTGAAGAGCTCCTTCCGCCCGGACAGGAGCCCGGTTTAGACTTCCAGGGCAACCATGTCCTGGGAAAAAGCCCCTACGCATTCGGCGCCCACGTGGCGGTGGTGGAGGTTTCCCGGGAAACGGGACACATCAAGATATTGCGCTACGTCGGGGTCCACGACGCGGGCACGATCGTCAACCCGATGCTGGCCGAGGGCCAGGTCCATGGGGCCGTGGCCCAGGGCATCGGGCAGGCTCTGTTTGAAGACATGGCCTACAGCCCCGAAGGCCAACCGTTGGCGGGCAGCTTGATGGACTACGCATTGCCGAGGGCAGATAATATGCCCGCGTTCACCTTCGAGACCATGGAAACGCCTTCACCCATAACGGGCTTGGGGATAAAGGGCATCGGAGAACTGCCCACTCTTGCCGCCCCACCGGCGGTGGTAAATGCCGTGATGGACGCGATCTCCCAGACGGGGATACGACATTTGGATACGCCATTAACCGCCGAGAAGGTGTGGCAGGCGCTCCATGACAACGCGCCGTAAGTCGCATCCACAGTTATATTCGGTGTGTATAGATATGGGTCTTCGGGGCCGGACTGCGCTAGAAAAATTGGAAATCAGTAAGGAACATTTGCATTAGGTGGTAGACTCGAACCACCAAACGAGCTAAGAGGAGCGATCATGGCAAAAACTATGGATTTTGGACTTTTTGACACCTGGAACGCCGTGTACGCCGGCGGCACGATGCCCTGGGACCCGAAATTCAACGGTGGGGAGATGCTGGAATCGGAGGCTTACACGAAGAATTTCGAGCAAGTCGACTTCATCGAATCCATGGGCTGGGACTATATCTGGCTTGGCGGAGGACACTTCTCCACGCAGGCCAGCATGGACCCCCAGGTCCTGATGTTGGCGGCGGTCGTCGCCGCGCGCACCAAGAACCTCAGGATCGGGTCGTCCATCCACCGGCCGTTAATGAAGCTGGCCGGGGAGGAACTGTCCGAACGAGCGCTTCCTCACGAACGGTACGCCTTCGACAATCTGATGCTGGATGACCCCTTCCAAACCGCCGAACAAATCTCGATAGTCGACCAGGTAAGCCAAGGCCGTTTCATCTACGGAGCCGGAGCGCGGTCTCGCGGTTCCGACGACCGACGGGACTACTTCTTCGAATTCCTGGAAGTCATGAAGCAACTCTGGACTGAAGACCATTTCTCAGGGTTCGAGGGCAAGTACTACAACTACCCAGCGTTCTACGAGAACTACCTTTCCATCCCCAAGCCCTACCAGAAGCCCTATCCGGAGATGTTGTTGCCCGTTGACAGTCAAGAGAGCTTCGTTCCCATGGGGACGATGGGTTACAAGATTGCTATCGGAGCAGGGAGCTCCACCCACAATATCCGGGGCACGTCAATCTTGCGGGAAGACGTGAAGAGCTACCGCAAGGCTTGGAAAGACGCCGGTCACGCCGGCGAGCCAACCACCGTGGTCCGCATTCCCACTCTGTTGGCCGACACGAGTGAGCAGGCCGAGCGCCTGAGCGACGAGCTTATGGTCCTCGCCAGGAGATATTTCAGTGGCAGGCAGGGTATCGGCAGCACCGACGCCGGGTCCGCCAGCCCCGAGACAACCGCCGAGGTTAATCTCTTTGGCACCGCCGAAGAGGTGGTCGACAAGATCGAAGACCTGCGGGAGACCTACAGCACCGACGAGATCATGTTTGAGGTCAACTGGACGTCGTCGGTTCCCCGCGAGGTGGTCATGGACACCTTGCGGATCTTGTCAGACGAGGTGATCCCAAAGTTCAAGTAACTCGGAAACCTGTCACGACATTCCTAATGGAGCGAAAAAGCCCCCTCAATTGAGGGGGCTTTTTTGTTTGGGATACATACTCGGGTCCGCACACCCGGTTGCCAGTTCATTCTCCGATGGTTATCATCACTCGGTCGCCGCGACGCTGCATAAAATCCGCTGGGCCAAAGCAAGACCGTGACCATGCCTTCAACCACCGTAACGGAACATTTGATTAAAACCGGGGACCATCAGACTTCCTACCTGGCTACCGGGCCGGAAGACGGTCCGTTAATCATCTTCGTGCACGGCTGGCCGGAATTGGCTATCAGTTGGCGCCACCAACTCCCCTGTTTCGGTTCAATAGGCTTTCGGGCCATCGCGCCGGACCTGCGGGGTTACGGCGGTTCTACGGTTTACGACAGGCATGAAGACTACGCTCTGGAAAACGTGGTCGCTGATATGATCGGCCTTCTGGAAGCTCTGGGAGCGAATAAAGCTATCTGGGTCGGCCACGATTGGGGGTCGCCGGTGGTCTGGAGCATCGCCAGCCACCATCCCGACCGGTGTCACGGCGTCGCCAACCTTTGCGTCCCCTACTACACGCTGGAAAGAGGCCTCGACGCCTGCGTCGGCTTGATAAACCGGGACATCTATCCTAAAGACGAATATCCCCTGGGCCAGTGGGAGTACCAAGGATTTTACGAAGAGAACTTCGCCGCCGCCATCGCGCCCTTCGATGCGAATCCGTTCAATGCAATCAAAGCTCTGTTTCGCGGTGGGGACCCGGCAAGCAAGGGAAAACCGTCACGCACCGCCTACGTCCGCCGGGACGGTGGCTGGTTCAGGGGCGCAGCAGAACCCCCGGACGTCCCCCGCGATGACAAAGTAATCAGCGAAATTGATCTCTTTGCCTACGCGGACGCCCTGTCGCGGAACGGCTTTTTCGGACCCAGCTCGTTCTACATGAATCATGAAACGAACGCCACATATGCCGATAGGGCGGTGAACAATGGTGTGCTGGAGATTCCGGTACTCTTCATTGCTGCCGAGTATGACTTCACCTGCGAATGCATCGACTCGCGCTTGACCGAACCGATGCGCGAGCATTGCACCGATCTGACGTCTAAGGTGGTGCAGAGCGGACACTGGATGGCCCAGGAGAAACCGGCGGAGGTAAACGCCGCCCTGGCGCAATGGCTGGCAACATCGCTTCCTGATGTCTGGCCCAAATAAAGATCACTAATAGAGGAGTATCAACATGGAGATCGAGAACAAACTGAAGGCTATGGGACTGGAATTGCCTGCCGCCGGGACACCCCCGCCAGGCCGCGCAGGCGCCGTCAGGGTTGGCAATATCTTGTTCGTCGGCGGGCACACGGCTGGGCCGGAGCATCGGGGCAAGTTGGGCGCCGATATAACCGTGGAGCAGGGCTACGAAGGCGCCAAGGGCGCTGCTCTGTCCTGTTTGGCCGATGTCAAAGCCCTCATCGGTGACCTGGACAAAGTGAAACGGGTAGCCAAGCTGCTCTGCATGGTAAACAGCGCACCCGATTTCGGCCAGCAACCCCTCGTCGCCAACGGAGCAACCGACCTGCTCAGTGAGCTATACGGAGACGCCGGGGCCCACGCCAGGTCCGCCGTCGGCATGGCCGCCCTGCCCAACCAGGCGTGCATCGAGATTGAGATGATCCTGGAGATCGAGGACTAAGCCAGTCCCTAAATCTTCCGAAATTTGGGAGCCAGGACGGCCAGCAATAGCACCAGGACGATGCCCATGGTCCCGACGACCCTTGCGGCGTTGGGCGCGCTCCATAGGCCGGCCATGGCTCCCGAAGACATGCTGCCTAAGGCAAAGGCGTAGATTGCCAACGACCGTAAGCTCATGACGCGCCCCCGGTATTCAGGCAGGGCGTTGCCCAACAACGCCGAAAGTATGAATACTTGAGTTGACGCGAAGCCTGCCCCCGTCACCGCCACGACGGCCATGGACAGGTAAAACGATTCAGAGGTGGAGAAAATCAAGATGCTGATGTGCCACACAACCACCGACCCGATCATCAACTTGCCCACGTGACGCTGATTCCCGATAATCACCCAACCCACCGACGCGGCAAACGCCCCTAGTCCGAACCGGTCAAACAAACAGCCCCCGGTTCGTTACCGGGGGCTGTTCAATTCCATCGACTGATAGTGTCGCCCAAACAGGTTTTCGTGGACTAATCGGCCGCCA
>NZVX01000024.1 GCA_002698265.1 Chloroflexota bacterium
GGCATGCGTTCGCGGTATTGGCCGCAATCTCCGTCCTCGCCGCGTTGGCCTGCCAAGGCGCCGACGGCGAACCCGGCCTGCCAGGGGAATCGGGGGCCCAGGGCATTCCAGGCGAACAGGGAATTCAAGGACCTGCTGGGGCTGCTGGCTCCAGAGGGTTCCCCGGATTTGTGGGCCCCAGAGGTCCCGAGGGATTGCTTGGGAAGCCGCCGCCGGACTTTAGCGACTTCATCGGTGACATGCGGAGCGCCGTCACCTTCATCAACATCGTCTTCTCCCAGGGTTCGGGCGTTCACATCTCGCCCAAGGAGGTCATAACCGCCGAGCATGTCATCGCCGGAGCCAGCAGGGCGGACGTATCCGTGAACGGCCAGGCTTATCAACGGGCCACGGTAACCGGGTACGACACTGACCGTGACCTGGCTTTATTAACTTTGGACGATCCAGTTAGCGGTCTGACTGTCGAACTGCCCTTCTCAAACCAAGTGTTCGCCGACTTATCACAAAGGTCCGTGGCCGATATCGGGTACGAGGTTGCGTTGATCGGGTTCGTCCCGAAGATATCAACCACCACGCCGCTGGTCACATTCGGCCGGATCGGAGCGTTGTGGGACATCCGCCCCGGCGATTATTCCCTGGGTCAGGTGGACGCCGCCGCGACCAACGGCATGAGCGGAGGCGCGGTGTTCAACAAATTCGGCGAGTTTCTCGGGGTATTGGTGACGTCGTCCAACTTCGACGGAAACGTGCGCTACGTGCGGTTTGAAGAGATCAAAGAAGTGATCGACGAGCTGCGGGCGGGAAGCAAGAAATAGCCGGACTACACCTCTTCCCGGTCCACGAACTTGTTTATCTGTTTCAAGTGCTCCCAACGTGGGCTTCGGCTTTGCTCGGATCCTCGCCTGGCTCACCGACTCGCAACATGATCTTCCGCTTCGCTCAGGTCTTTAAATGAATCGACACTTCGCCAGAAGCTCCGGGACCGCATGGCCGCCAATCGCCCTGCTTGGGCCAGCCTGGGGAAAGTCTCGGTCTCGTGGTCGCCCAATTCGGGCAGTTCTTCGGCTATCGCACGGTCAAAGAGATAGATGCCGGCATTGATCCAGTGCTCCATCTCCACCTTCTCGCGGAAGCCGGTCACCGTGCCTGATGGGTCCATCTCGACCAGTCCGTAGGGGCTGACCATCGGAACAACCATGATTGTCGCCAGGTGTGAGTTGTTGGCCGACTTTCGTTCTTGGTGGTACGCGTACAGGTTGTCCAGCGTCTCGTCGGTGATGGTGTCCCCGTTCAGCACGGCCACAGTATCTTCGCTACTTGGGACTTGGGGAAACCCGGCCTTGATGGCCCCGCCTCGGCCCAGGGGAGACTCTTCCAGCCTGTAGTGGGCCCTTACCCCGAATGCGTCGCCGTCGCCGAAGTGGTCCTTGATGGCTTCCCAGCGGTAACCGGCCAGAAACACCACATCGGTCACGCCTCCGGCCTTCAGCCACTCAACCTGATGTTCCAAGATGGGTTTGCCGCATACGGGGACCATGGGCTTGGGCAGGGTATCGGTCAGCGGACGGAGTCTTTCGCCTCTCCCGCCGGCCAAGATCAACGCATACACGCTGTAGTAGACCTCGCATTCAGCAGCCCTGGAGATTCCAGGCCGCCGTGATGCCGGTAATATACGCGCGCCGCGGAGAGTGGGTCAATGAGAGGCGAGACTGGGTTGTAGGGAGATGGTGGACTCGGGCGTCGGTTGTACACTAAGAGCAAGAAAAAACTGGCAACCCCGCCTGGGTTCGAACCAGGGATTCCAGCTCCAAAGGCTGGCGTGTTACCACTACACTACGGGGCTTCAGAAAATGGAGCGGACTCATCGCTATGGCCGCCTCATTTATTCTGATGTCACGACACCGGGCCGTCAAGGCCGCAGGATGTGACCAGCGCCGGATGCTATAATCCCCCGAAGATGAAAAAACTCCGCATTTCGTTCCTGCATCTAGCGCCGGTCACCAACGACATCGACCACAACCGCAAGCTGGTGGAGCACGGCGTCAAAGTAGCCTCCCAGCAGGGCGCGCAGTGGGTGGTCACCCCAGAGTTGTGCATCCCCGGTTACCTGTTCATGGAAACGATCGGCACTGACTGGATACTCCCCCAGCCCGACCCCTGGATGAACGGGTTCCTCAGTCTGGTCAAGGAGCACGGCCTCACAGTATTCCTCTCCCACCCAGAGCGCGACCCGGCCACCGACAAGATGTACAACACGGTCTTCGTGATCGACTCCACCGGCGAGATCATTGGCAAGCACCGCAAGGTCAAGGCCCTGGGTGGAGCGGAATCCTGGTCGACCAGCGGCTGGAAGATTGACCCCATCGAATGCGACGGGATCAAGACGGGCATTCTGATCTGCGCCGACGCCTATAAGAACGAGATCGCCCAGGTGTTCAAGGACAAAGGCGCCCAATTATTGGTCTCGCCCGTTGCCTGGGGCCCCGGCCGCTGCGGTCCTGATGGGGAGTGGGAAGCCAGGTCGGCGGACACCGGACTGCCCATGATGGTCTGCAACCGCTCGGGCAACGAAGCCGGAGAACTAGACTACAGCCTGGCTGAAAGCGTAGTAGCTCAGAACGGAATCAGACTTCTGCAGGCCACATCTGACCGCTCTGTGGTGTTGTCTTTTGATTGGGACGTGGAGAACATGTCCATGATCTCAAGCGATTTCGATCGGACGTACCTCTAAGTCCCGTCCGGCTCACCCTCCGTAAACCGTTTCCCCGCCAACGATCGTCTGCTCTACATGGATGTCCTTGATGCTCAGCGGGTCGATCTGGGTGGGGTCGCTGCCCAAAACGACCAGGTCCGCCAATTTGCCCACCTCGATCGAGCCCTTGCTGTCTTCCTCGAATGACGCGTAGGCCCCGTTCAAGGTGTACAGCCGTAGCGCTTCCTCGACGGATATCTTCTGGTTGACGCCCCATTCTTTGCCCGTGCTGTCGGTTCGGGTTACACAACTCTGAACGCCCAGCAGGGGTTCAAAGGGGCCGGGCGGGTAGTCGGTGGCCCCGGTAGATACCACGCCGGAATCGATGAACGAGCGCTGGGCGAACATCCACTCCAGCCGTTGCTCGCCGTAGTAGCGCATCTTCTCGCCGTGGTGATAGACGTAGGTGCAAAACGGTGTCGCGATGGCGCCCATCGCCTTCATCCTGGCGAGCAATTCCGGGTTGACCAAGGTGCAATGTTCGATGCGGTGGCGGGTGTTGGCCCGGGGGTGGGCTTTCTGCGCCCTCTCGTAGGCCGACAGCACCATGTCAATGGTCAAGTCACCGTTGGCGTGGATACACACCTGAAATCCGGCCCGGTGCATGTCCATCACCTGCTGCTCGATCTCGTCTTGCTCCATGGCCAGAATCCCGTGGTCGCATGTTGAGCCCTCGTAGGGTTGGGACAGGTAGGCGGTCCGGGTGGCGATGGCACCATCGGCCACCATCTTGATCCCGCCGATACGGAGGCGGTCGTCACCCAGCCCGGACCTGATTCCGGCGTCCCGGAGCGCGGGAAATTGGGGGTACCACATCAGCGCGTAAACGCGAAGACTAAGTTCACCGGCGGCGTATCCGTCCTGATAGGTCTGGAACTCTTCGGTGGTCACTCTTGCGTCGTGGACGCTAGTCAGGCCGACCCGGTTCAGCATGCGGCAGATCGTCCTGAGGCCTTCTCGGCGCACCTCGTCGGTATCCACCGGAATGAGACTGAAGCGCACGTGGTCGATGGCCCGCTCGAAAACCATTCCGTTCAGCTTACCCGTGTCCGGGTCCCGGCCCAGCCTGCCGCCGGGCGGGTCGGGGGTCTCGTCACTGAACCCGGCTGCCTCCAGCCCCAAGGTGTTCATGTAGAAGACGTGCCCCGCCCGGTGGGCCACCATGATGGGATGGTCCGTAGTCACAGCGTCCAGGTCGTCGCGATACAGGTGGCGACCCTCGTTGCAAGCGGTCCGGTCGGTCTTTGTGTCGTCGAATTTGAACCCTTGTACCCAACTCCCGGCCGAAGTTTTATCTGCCCGCTCTTTCAGTCCGGCCTGGACCTGTTTGAGGGTGGGCACGTCGCAGTCGGCGGACATCACGTGCTTCACGCCGCTGCTCAACACGTGGATGTGGGCGTCGATGAACCCTGGCAGCACGGTCTTGCCGCCCACGTCCAGAACCTTGGTGTCCGGCCCGATCAGACCTTCGATGTCTTCGTTGCTGCCAACCCCGGCAAGCCTTCCGTGGCTCATGGCCAATGCCTGTGCCCTGGGGCGGCCAGTATCGATCGTGATGATGTTGGCGTTCTTGATAACGGTATCTGCTTTGCCGTTGATGGAGGTCATATCGGGCTCCCCAAGATCTCTTGATGGTTCGATACAAAGTCGAGTGATAGCGGCCATTGTAGGCCTTTGTGGGCGCTGTTGTATGATAGTCGAATCTTCACCCACCAAGGAATTACCGGATGACGAGTGCGGGTCTCACGCCGAAAATCGAATCGAACATGGAAGTCGACTTTATCGCCGTCGGCTCAGGGATGGGCGCAAGTTGCGCGGTATTGGCGGCTCAGGCGCAGGGTCTGGAGACGGTTATTCTGGAAAAATCCGAGGTGTTCGGCGGCGGGACGACCTATTCCTACGGAATCGTGTGGGTCGGTGACAACCATCTAGAACGGGCCTTAGGGATCAAAGATTCCCAGGAAGCCGCCTATGCTTATCTCCACCACCTGGCTGCCGGTCATGAAATGGAAAGCAACCTCCGAGCCTACATCAAGACATCCCCCGAGGCACTCAAGTTTTTCTGCGACGACGTGGGTATTCCTTTCTACGTGGTCCCAGGTTTTCCCGATTATTTTCAGGGTATGGCCAACGGTTCCTTGGGCGAAGGCCGCAATCTGCAAGTCAGGCCCTTTGAGTCCAAATCGTTGGGCGAATGGCATCAACACTTGCGAGCCGCGCCGGCGGTCACCCACCGCGCGACGCTTGAAGAGGTTGCCGGATGGGGCGGACGGGCGCAACCGCAGAACTGGGACCGCCACCTCATTCGTAAGCGCATGGAGCACGATGTGCGCACCTTTGGCGCCGGCCTCGTCGGCCATCTGATGACCGCAGTACTGCGGCGGAATATCCCCTTCTACTTTGACACTGACGTGCGGTCCTTGATCGTCGCAGACGGCCGGGTACAAGGGGTGATTGCCAAGCAAGGAAACCACGAGTTTCGAATAATGGCGCGGAAGGGCGTGCTGCTAGCCACCGGAAGCAACGTCAGGAACGAGGCGTTGACCGAAAGATCCAGCGAGTTCCACGCTACAAACTCGCTCCTGCCTCACAGCGTTGACGGCGACGCCATAGTCTTGGCTGGAGAGATCGGCGGGGCTGTCAGCATAAAACCCCAGTTCCAGCAGGACCTGCTTTACGTCATCCCCGGCGAAGAGCACTATGGAACGCCCTTGTATCGAGGCGTCACCAACAACGAGTCGGGGTTCCCTCACTGTATCCTGGTGAACCTGGACGGGAATCGTTTCTCCGACGAGTCGATCGGCCAGCAGGTTGGCGCCACCCTGCGCAACTTCGACGTCCGGCGGCACCGTTACGTCAACGTCCCCTGCTTCTTGGTGTTCGATCAGGCCTACCTGGACAAGTACGGGTTGGGCAGTATTCAGCCTGGCGAGGACGTCCCCGATTGGCTGATCAGAAGCGAAACGATCAAGGGGCTGGCCCAGGGATTGGGCGTCGACGGCGAAGGACTAACCAAGACCATCCAGCGGTTCAATAAGTTCGCGGAAGCCGGGAAAGACAAGGACTTCGGCCGGGGCGAATTTCCCTTCGCCAACTCAGTTAGCGGAGACTTGAGCCACAAGCCCAACCCCAACTTGGGTCCATTGGATCGGCCGCCATACTACGGCCTACCACTGGAACCGGCTGCCGCTGGGTCGACCCGTCTCGTGACCAATGAGCTCGCCCAGGTCATGCATCTACGGGGCCATGTCATACCGGGACTCTACGCCTGCGGCAGCGCCAGCGCCCACTACTACGGTATCGGCTACCAAGCCGGCTGCGAGCTGGGCGGCGCCATGACCTTCGGCTACCTAGCCGCCAGGCACGCGGCTTCGGGGTGAATCCTCAGGCGAGTTTGGCTTAACCGGACCGTCGGCCCCCACCCTAACCGTCCCTCGAAGGGACAATTCCCTCTCCCATCCTTTCCTGACTCACCCTTCCTGCGAAACCAAAAACCGCTGCAGAATCAAAACCGCCGCCACCTCATCCACCGACGCCCGGTCCCTAGAAGGCTGTACCCCCGACTCCCGCAGCAATCCCTCGGCCTCAACGCTGGTGTACCGCTCGTCCATCTCGTGGATCGCCAGGGATCCTGCTGCGCCGATGGCCCGGCGGAGGGCACGGATGAACCCACGTGCCAGTTTGGCGGAGGCGCCGGTCTCGCCGTCAAGGGTGTAGGGGATGCCGACGACGATGCCCTGGGCCTGGCGCTCCCGGGCGGATGCGATGACCTGTTGCACGTCTTGGGCCAGTTTGGTGCGGACGATGTGTCCGGCTGGGAGTACCAGGCCATCGGGGCCGCTGACCGCCAGGCCGATGCGGCGCTCGCCCAGGTCCAACGCCATCAGCTTTGGTTGTTCGGCGTCCGATTTCATCGAGACTCGCGACATCCAGCCGGAATTAAGACAATCCCTGGCGCACTAGGGATGGAACTCCGTTCAGGGCCTCGTCGACCTTCTCGGGCTGCTTGCCTCCGGCCTGAGCCATCTCGGGACGTCCACCGCCGCCCCCGCCCATGACCTTGGCGGTGTCCCGGGCGATGTTCCCGGCATGCAGGCCACGTTCAACCAGGTCGGGGGTGACCATGGTGATCAGGATGGGGCTACCCTCAACCACCGCGGCCAAAGCGACCACGACGCTGCCCAGCTTATCCCTGAGGAAGTCGGCCATCTCCCGCATGCCGTCGGGGCCGCCAGCTGATGTCCTGCCGGCGACGACTTTGACGCCGTCAACCTCTTGGATCTGGCTTAGCAGCTCTTCGGCCTCGCCGCGCAGCGAGATCTTCTGGAAACCTTCCAACTGTTTGCGGAGGTCTTCATTCTCCTGGATGAAACTGTCCAGGCGGGCTTCCAGATCGGCAACCGGAGTTTGCAGCTTTTGAGATATGGCTTCCAGGTGGTCGGATTGCTGCACGAATAGTTCTTCCGCCGCCCGGCCGGTCACGGCCTCGATACGGCGCATCCCGCCGCCGATGCTGGACTCGCCCAACACCGCCAGCGTGCCCACCTGCCCGGTCGCTGAGACATGGGTGCCTCCGCAGACCTCAACGCTGAAAGCGTCTTCCATTGAGTGGGGTGCGGGCGCCATGGTCACCACTCTGACCACGTCGCCGTAGCGGTCACCGAAGAAGGCTAGAGCGCCCTCGCGGACCGCCTCGCTGTAGCTGGTCTCGTGGGATGAAACGGTCAGGTTGCCGCGCACTTTGTCGTTGGCCAAGGATTGGATCGACAAGAGCTCGTCTCGAGTCAATGCGCTGACATGGCTGAAGTCGAAGCGCAGCCGCTCCGGGGCGACGAATGATCCGGCCTGCCGGACGTGGGCCCCCAACACTGAGCGCAGTGCAGCGTGAAGGATATGGGTGCCGCTGTGGTTCCGGGAGGAGTCCAAGCGGCGCGCCACTTCGACTGAAGCAGTGACAACGTCGCCAACGGATATCTCGCCTTGCTCCACCGTCCCCCGCTGAACGATAAGCCCCGCAACCGGACTCTGTGTGTCTTCCACCGCGACGACGCCGTTGGGGCCGCTGATGAGCCCGCGGTCGCCCAACTGTCCGCCCCCCTCGGCGTAGAAGGGAGATTGGCTGATAACGATCTCCACCTGCTGGCCCTGCGTGGCGTGGTCCACTGATACCCCGCCCGAAAGGATTGCAACGATCTTCGATTCCTGTTTCGTCAGTTCGTAGCCGACAAATTCGCTGGAACTGAGGCCCAAGTCCGAGTACGAAGTCTGAATCTCCATGCTGCCGGAGAACGAGCCGGAGGACCGGGACTGCTCTTTCCGAGCATCCATTTCCCGCTCGAACCCCTCCATGTCCACTTCCAGGCCGTGCTCCTTGGCGATCTCAGCGGTCAGTTCCGGAGGTAAACCGTAGGTGTCGTAGAGAACGAATGTCTCTGCGTCGGATAGCGTGCCGAAAAACCTACTCTGATTTTCCATTCCCGAAGGCAGGTTTTTCTTGAGCGCCTCGCCAACGATCTCCAACGTTCCGTGCCCGGCTGTGTGGGCAATCTCATCTGATTGGAGAGTGGCATCTATGGCCGCAATATCTATGTCCCCAAGCTTGGGATTAGCCAACAATAACTTTCGGATTGGTATGAACCCGTCTTCCAAAAGCGGCAGGCCGGTCTGGATCGCCTCGGCAAACCGCTCTTCTTCAAGACTTATCACTCGCTGGATGAACTCATGGTTCTCTGACAGTTCTTTGTAGACGGCGCTGAACTGTGGGATTACGGCTTCCACAACCTCGGTCAAGAAAGCCTCTTCCAGACCCAGTTGGCGGCCGTAGCGGATGGCCCGGCGGATTACACGGCGCAGGACGTAGCCCCGGCCCTCGTTGCCCGGCACCACACCGTCCCCGATCAAGAAAGCGGCGGCACGGGCGTGCTCGACCACCACTCTCATGGCGTAGTCGGTATCGGTGTCCGTACCGTAGGTCTTGCCCGTCAGTTGGCCGACCCGGTCGATGATGGGAACGAAAAGGTCCGTCTCGTAGATGTTGTCCTTGCCTTGGAGGATTACCATCGCCCTTTCGAGACCCATTCCGGTGTCGACCGACGGGGCTGGGAGGGGCGTCCGGCCGCCGGCCGTGTCCTGGTAGAACTGCATGAAGACCAGGTTCCACAACTCCACAAACCGTTCACAATCGCAGTTGGGATGGCAGCCGTCGATCGGGGAAGAATCGCCCGACTCCAGATCCTTTCTAAACTGTGCGGTAAGCGCTTCCGGGGGCATCATCCGGCCGTCGTGGCATCCCTTCTCGGAACCGCCGTCATAGTGAACCTCGGAGCAGGGGCCGGTGGGTCCTTCGTTGCCGGCGGGGCCCCACCAGTTGTCCTTGTCGCCGTAGCGGTAGATGCGCTCCACCGGCACCCCTACCTGGTCTCGCCAGATGGCGAAGGCTTCTTCGTCGTCCAGGTGAATCGTTACGTAGAGCCGTTCCGGGTCCAGCTTGAATAGCTCAGTGACCAGCTCCCAGCAGAAGCCCACGGCGCCCTCTTTGAAATAGTCGCCGATGCTGAAGTTGCCCAGCATCTCGAAGAATGTCAGGTGCTTGTGGTCACCCACCTCGTCGATGTCGGTGGTGCGGAAGCTCTTCTGGCTGCTGGTGAGCCGCTTGGACGGCGGGGTCTGCTCGCCCATGAAGAAGGGCTTGAACGGAACCATGCCGGCGCTGGTGAACAGCAAGGTTGGGTCACCGGCCGGAATCAATGACGCCGAGGGCATGTGTTGATGCCCCTTGCTCTCGAAAAACCTTATGAATGAGTCCCTGATCTGGTCGCCGTTCATCGGTCTTCTTTTCTCTTTTCTCTGATTTTTATCGGTCGAAATCTGGGGTGGGTCAAAACCGCTGGGCCGTCCAAAATCGATACCCAAAGTTACGGATTTCGCACTTCGGAGGGGCTGGACTGAATTGTATTTGACCAGCCATAGGCAGTCAACGGCTATAGCTTCCGCCCGGACCGGTCTTGGCGGTTCTGCTGGGCCAACAAATATTGCTTCCAGGTTGCCATAATCTTCCTTGACCACACCGCTTTACACCCGTAGTATTTAGTTGACGGACTCGAATTTTCGGATTCCGAACGTGTCCACTGTCGGTGTAGTAGGAGGTGTTGATGGACTCCAGCATAATCGGCAAGATCGAAAAGGCCAGGCAGTACGCAGAAGAGAAAGACCGGGTGAACATCACAAGTTTTTCCGCCACATTTAAGGGCAACCACGACCAATATGATGTTCGTTTTGAGAACGGGGCCTGGCGTTGCGAATGCCATTTCTTCTCCACCAGGGACATCTGCAGCCATACGATGGCCCTGCAGCGGATCCTAGACCAGATGCTGACCGAACAACCCGAGCCAGCGTCCACCAGCTAAGACAACCGGCTAAGAACTTAGAACGAGGATTCCGGCCTATCCAACGGGCCGTATCAGAAAAGTGTTCTGAATAAAAAGAGCTTCCTAAATATTAGGAGGCCCTTTTTATTTTGTGGTTGGCACCTACCCATACCGCTGTTACTATTTGGCCGGTAAGCAACCATTCTCCTTCTGTCATGTTCTTCGGACCATCGGACAAGGTCCCCTAAGATTTGCAACAACCTCGACAAGACAACACTCCGGAACTTACCGAGCCTCTTGAGAAGAACGGCTTCGGGATCCCTCCGGCTCTCCGTTATCCGGCCTACCGGGCCTACTGGCTGGGGCTGCTGGCATCGGTCAGCGGGTTCCAGATGTTCCGGGTGGGCCAAGGATGGCTGATCTACGAGATCACCGGCAACCCCTGGTCATTGGGCCTAGTGGGTGCGGCCAACGCTGTCCCGGCAATTTTCTTTAACCTATTCGGCGGTGTCTTCGCAGACCGCTTGGACAAACGCCGCCTGATCGCCTACACCCAACTCACCACTGCCAGCCTAATCTTTCTGTTGGCCACGCTCACCATGTTGGGCTCGGTTGAGTCTTGGCACGTACTGGTGGTGGCCTTTCTGGCCGGCGGGGTTGAGGCGTTCGACAACCCGGCCCGCCAGGCCCTTTATCCCCACTTGATTGACCGCAGGGTGATGATGAGCGCAGTGGCGATGAATTCGGTGATCTGGCAGAGCACCCGCATCATCGCGCCGGGCATAGCCGGGATCATCATCGACCTGATCAACACCCAGTCGGCCCTATACATATCCGGGATGGGATTCGTGGTCTTGGCCGTGGTGATGGCGCGCCTCAAGATACAACCAATACCCAGAGGGGCGTTGGGCAGTCCGCTCCAGGACATAAAAGAGGGCCTGCGATTCATCAAGGTCAATTCCATATTCTCGTTCCTGATCGGTATGACCTTCTTCAACAGTTTCTTCGGCATGGCCTACGTCATGTTGATGCCCATCTTCGCCGTGGACATCTTGGAGGTGGGGGCCAAGGGCCAAGGCCTGCTTCTGGGGATGTCCGGGGCCGGGGCTCTGGTCAACACGCTCTACATGGGCGCCCGTGGGAGCGTGCCCAACCGCGGCCTGGCGATCATCGGCGGGGCGGTCTTGTTCGGGTTGGCCGTTGCGGCCTTCGCACTGACCGCCGAGTACGTCGGTTCACTGTCCCTGGCGATGGCCATCATGTTCTTCATAGGGATCTTCAATTCCGTGTACATGATCTCAATCCAAAGTTCCCTCCAGATGATGGTGCCCGACCCAATCAGGGGCCGGGTCATGGGCTTCTATGGGATGACCTGGAGCATCATGCCTCTCGGCGGGATGCAGGCCAGCGCACTGACCAGCGTTTTCACTGCGCCCATCGCGATCGCCGCCGGGGGTCTGGCTGTGGCCATCTTCGCTTTGGGCCCCGCCATGCTCAACTCCACGGTCCGGAACCTAAGCAGCCATCTAACACCGCTGAGTGACGAGGCCGTCCAGGAGGAGACCCCGGCGCCGCCTTTCGCCGACGACGATTAATGATGGCAATGCGGCCAGGCGATCAACACATGCGTCCCGCCTTTCTAGGTCCGTTGACAGGTGCGAGTAGGCCTACTACACTCGCATGTAGCCTGAATTATTAATCTATTATTTATAAGATTTCGATAGATATTTATAGATTTTCTCAGCCTTCAAATCTGAAAATGCCAATGCATTTTAGGTTTTCATCCCGGTCATATTCGATTAATCTAATGATAACGAAATTCAGTTATGGGTCCGCCTTGTGAGTGGCCAGAGCCAACCGGCGGACCGGGATACCCCCGAAGATGATGAAAGACAGATCCCCGGAGCGAGCTTGGAATTCCTAGTCGTTGGACTGAACCACCGGACCGCGCCAGTTGAAGTCCGGGAACTCCTGTCGTTGAATAAAGAGCAGCTCCCCGATGCCCTCACCGCCATGAACGGGCACGGCGTGGGCGGGGTTATCCTTTCAACCTGCAACCGCTCCGAGTTTTACACCCTGGATGTCCCCGAAGACGGCGCCGACTGGGTAAAACGATTCCTGGTTGAGCGGTTTCGCATCTCCCTCTTGGACGTTGACCGGTATCTCTACGTCTACCGGGGCTATGAGTGCATCCATCATCTGTTCCGGGTGTCCTCCAGCCTCGATTCCATGATTCTGGGGGAAGAGCAGATCATCGGCCAGGTGCGGGACGCCTACGAGGCCGCCACCACCGCCGGCACAGCCCAGGGACCTCTGGCCCAACTATTCCAGCAGTCGCTCCGGGTGGGCCGAAGAGTCAGGCGCGAAACAGGGATCAGCAGAAACGCACTCTCCGTCAGCCGGGCCTGCGTCGAGATGGCCAAGTCGGTCTTGGGCGATCTTTCCAGCCGCCGCGTGCTGGTGGTTGGCGCCGGGGAAGCCGGAGAATTGGCCGCCGAGGTGTTGAGCCTGTCGGGCGTCACTGATATCACTGTGACCAACCGGACCTTCCACCGGGCGAAAGAACTGGCCGCAAGCCTTTCCGCTCAAGCCATACCCTTCGATGGGATGCCCAAAGCGCTGCGGGAGTCGGACATCGTCATCGGCTGCACCGGGTCTCCGGGATACGTGCTGCCGGCCGACCTGATCGGCGACACCATGGCGGTGCGACCGGACCGGCCGCTGCTGCTCATCGACATCGCCGTTCCCCGGGACATCGACCCCGAAGCGGCGCAGGTCCGGAACGTGTTCCTGAACGATGTCGATGACCTGGAATCGGCAACCCAGGCCAGCCGCGAAAAGAAGGCCAAGGAAGCTGAATGGGCTGAAGAGCTGGCCACCGACGAAGCCCAACAGTTCCGCCAGTGGTGCCTGGACCTGGAAGCCTTGCCGACAGTGCTCGAACTGCGGAACCGTGCCGACCACGTTCGATCGTTGGAGTTGAACAAGACGGTACGGAAACTGAACGGCAAGCTGGACGAAGAAGCCCTTGAGTCATTGGACGCCATGACTCGGGCCATCGTGAACAAATTGCTCCACGACCCGACCATGTTCTTGAAAGAGCGCAAAGGCCCCGAAGAACTGAAAGTCGCTAGGGAAATCTTCCGATTGAGCGAAGAGGGCCCGCAGAGTCCCGATTAACTCCGGCCCCATCTCCGCCTCTACCCCTGCCCTCACACCGCGAAACCGGCTATAATGACTCACCGGTAATATCGGTATTGTTATGTCATTAGTCGAGAAATACGCGCTACTCCCAGACGAGATTGACCGGCGAAGCATCGAGGTCGTTGAAGCCAGTCTGCCCCAGTTGGACGGACTCACGCCCGAAGAGCGCTACGTGATCTGCCGCATCGTGCGTGCGGAAGGTGACCCTGAGATCGCCAAAGCCGTGGGTTTCAGTCCCGGCGCTGTTGATCTGGGTATCGCCGCCATCAAAGCCAAGGCGGCCGTGGTCACCGACGTGCGTATGGTGGAAGTCGGCATATCCAAGGCCCTGCTCGGCAAGTGCGGCATCACAACCCACTGCCAGATCGATACACCCAACACCGCTGAACGGGCCAAGGCCGACGGCACCACCCGTTCCGTGGCCGCGGTGCGGGAACTAACGCCCAACCTGAACGGCGCAATCGCCGTGGTCGGCAACGCCCCCACCGCCCTTCTGGCCCTGTTGGACATGATCACTACAGGCGAGGTCTCGCCAGCGCTGGTCATCGGCATGCCGGTGGGATTCATCGCCTGCGCCGAATCCAAAGCCGAGTTGGCGAAGGTCGACGTGCCCTACATCGCCATCTGGGAGCGGCGCGGCGGCAGTTCGGCGGCGGCGGCAACGGTCAATGCTCTACTGGGACTGGCCCTCCAAGAGGTTACCTTTTGAACGAGCCGGTGAACGACAAACAAAACGGCCAGGACCGCTGGGGAGTGGTCCTCCTGGGCCACGGCAGCCAGCGAGGCACCAGCAAGGCTGAGTGTTCCTGCGCCTGGCTTCGATCAGAAACGGCTGAGACCCCAGGGTGGTGCCAGGACTGCCCCAGCACACCTGACGGACTGAAGCAGGCGGCAACTAAGCTCCAAGGGATGCTGGAGCTGGACCAGTCGCAGATGGTGTTGTCCTGCCTCGAGTTCATCGAGCCCTTCCCGCCGGAAGCTGTAAAGATGCTGGACGACCGGGGTATCCACAACGTGGTGCTCGCGCCCTTCCTGCTGGGTAACGGCAAGCACGCAACTCTGGAGATGAACGAGATCATCGAAGAAGTCCGCGGCCAACTGCCGGGGATTCGTCTGCACCTGGCCGATGGCCTTGGCTTGGACTCAAACCTTGCGGATCTGGTGGTCCAAAGGGTTCAAGAACTGGAAGATTCCAGCGAACACATCGCCGTAGACCGAGGCTCCGGCCCCAAGGGAATCCTAGTGGTAAAAGCGGGAACCAAGACAGAATACGACGACTGCATCTGGCTCGAAGAATTGGGCCATCTGGTCGAAGACCGGCTCGGTCCAGACTATGCAGTTGCGGTGGCCCAGTCCCACTACGGCGACCCCACCATGGATGTCGCAGCCGCCAAACTCGCCGAGACCCGCGGCGTCTCGGCCATCATGTGCGTCCCCTATATCTTCTTTCCCGGCATCATCCTACAAAGGAACGTCATCGGCGGCCTAGAGCAGATCAAAGAGCGGTATCCGCACATCGCCATGTCGGTGACTCCTCCCCTGGGCGTTGACGACAAGATCGTAGCCATCACCGCCGACCGCGTGCGCCAAGCCTGGAATCAGGCGGCCTCATGACACCGGATAAAAAGGACCCGGCTGAAAAAGGCCCGGCCGATTCGGGCAATGGTAGCCCGGAAAGCGACTACAGCAGGCCCACGGTCCGAGGAAAGGGCATGCGCACCGGTTACACCACTGGCGCCTGCGCGGCCGCCGCCACGAAAGCGGCCGTCACCGCACTCCTCACCGGAAAGCCGGTCGACAAAGTTACCATCC
Source organism: Chloroflexota bacterium (assembly GCA_002698265.1). Classification (GTDB taxonomy): domain Bacteria; phylum Chloroflexota; class Dehalococcoidia; order Lucifugimonadales; family UBA3495; genus UBA9611. The sequence goes on from NZVX01000024.1 coordinate 15,136, forward strand.
ACCTGCCCATCGGCCAGGACGCTGATTTCACCCTGCACCGCTGTGAATGGATCGAAGGGGTGCCGGGAGGCTTCACTTCGGTCAGTGGAAAGGTCCTCTGTTCAGTCATCAAAGACGGCGGCGACGACCCGGACGCCACCCATGGAGCCGAGATCTGCACTACGATATCGCTTGGCCCACCCACCGAAGAGGGCGTCACCATCAAAGGCGGCGGCGGTGTCGGCACGGTGACATTTCCCGGCACCGGAATCCCGGTCGGCGAACCGGCAGTGACCCGCGTGCCACGGCGGATGATCATTGAGTCGGCTCTGGAAGCCGCCAAGACCCATGGACTGGAGTCCGGCGAGGGGATCATCGTGGAGATATCCGTGCCCACCGGCGAAGAGGTGGCGCTGAAGACCACTAACGCGCGTTTGGGCGTCATCGGCGGCATCTCGATCCTGGGCAGCACCGGCGTGGTCCAGCCCTACTCCACCGCCGCCTGGCGGGCCAGCGTGAACCTGGCCATCGACGTCGCCGCAACAAACAACATTAACCACATGGTGCTCGCCACCGGACTGCAGAGCGAGTCCTTCACGAAGAACCACCTGGACCTGCCTGACATGGCTTACGTCGGGGTTGGAATATTCAGCGGGGCAGCCCTGAAGCGGTGCGTCTCTCGAGGGATCAAACGGGCAACCCACGTCGGCATGATCGGCAAGTTCTCGAAGATGGCCGAAGGGTATTTCGTCACCCACGTTGCCGGCAACAAAGTGGACACCACTTTCCTGGCCGGCCTGGCCGGACAGTTCGGCGCTTCCAAGAAGCTGCAAAAGGAGATGGCTGCGACCACTTCCGGCCGCCACTTCGGCGAGATTGCCCTGGCCAACGACCAACTATCGCTGTTCACGCTGATGAGCCAGATGGTCTGCGACGAGAGCCACAAACTGCTGGGGGACGACGCGGAGAAACTGATTGTCGACGCCATGTGCTTCGACTTCGATGGGACTCTCTTAGGCTACGCGTCGACCTCGCTGGAAGGCGTTCCTCTGGTCTCTAGTTCGGGAGCGTCGCCCCGTGGTTAAGGACCTGCCCCGCTCTTTCGGGCTGCCCGACGACGCCTTCGAGCAGCGGCGTCCCAACAAGGGCCAGATCACCAAACGGGAAGTGCGCGCCGTGAGCCTATATTCCCTGGGTCTCCGCCAAGACAGCGTGGTCTGGGACGTGGGCGCGGGCACCGGGTCCGTGTCTGTGGAAGCCGCACTGATCGCTATCCAGGGTCAGGTATACGCCGTGGAACGCGACACCAAATCCCTACCCTTGTTGGAAGCCAACGTGGCCCAATGGGGATCGGAGAACATCCACATCGTCAACGGCAAAGCGCCGGATGCCCTGGAGGCGCTGCCCGCTCCCGACTCGGTTTTCGTCGGCGGCAGCGGCGGAAATCTGTCCGCGATACTGGAGTACGCCGTCTCCCGCCTCAATCCTAGCGGCACTATCGTAGTCAACTTGGCGGTGCTGGAACGCACCCACGAAGCCTACCGGCTCCTGAAAAGCTTGGGACTGACCACTGAATTAACCCAGGTCACGTCGGCCCGAGGCAAAGAGATGCCAGACGGCGCGGTGCGCCTGGAATCGCTAAACCCGGTGTTCATCGTCTCCGGCTGGCGCGGAAACTAGGCGGCATTATGACCCAAGATTCCACCACTATAGGCCGTCTCTATGGCGTCGGCGTCGGTCCCGGCGACCCGGAACTGCTGACCCTGAAAGCCCTGAAGGCGATCCAAGCCGCCCCGGTCATATGCGTCCCTCAAGCGGTCAACCGGAGGGAAAGCTACGCGCTGAGCATCGTTAAAGATTATTTAAAGCCCAAACAGGAGATCCTGCGCGCACCGTTCCCCACCGACGACGCCGAGGGCGCAGCCCAGGTCTGGCGGGAAGCATCAGGATCGGTAGTCGAGCGGCTGAGAATAGGACAGGACGTGGCCTTCCTCACTGAGGGCGACCCCATGCTTTTTAGCACTTTCTCATACGTCTTGGCCGGAGTCCAAGAGTTATGCCCGGAGGCCCCCATCGAGATTATCCCCGGTGTATCATCGGTGATGGCCGCGGCGGCCAGTTCCGGCGTCCCATTGGCGACCCACGGGCAAAGGCTGGCCATCCTGCCGGCCGCCTACGGACTGGACGACCTGTCCAAGGCCACATCGAATTTCGATACGGTAGTATTGATGAAGGTCAGCCCCAATATCGTAAAAACCCTGGCTGACCTGGAAGAACTGGGGCTAACCGGCCAGAGCACCTATGTGCGCCGGGTCAGCACGGACCGAGAGAAAGTGATCAAAGACGTTACATCGATAAAAGACGAAGACTTGGACTATTTCTCCCTCTTGATCGTGAAGGGAAATCCAACTGGAAGCAAAGAATGATTGACACCAAAGGCAAGGTATATATAGTCGGTGGCGGTCCGGGAGACCCGGAACTGCTGACACTGAAAGCGAAGCGGATCATCGAATCGGCGGACCTCGTGATCTTCGCCGACTCCCTGGTCCCTCCAGAGATCGTGGAGTTCGCCAAAGAAGGCGCTCAAGTCATCGGCAGCAAGGAACTGAACCTAAACGAGATCATGGAACTGGAGCTGAGCGCCGTTCGCGAAGGCAAGACCGTCGCTCGCGTCCAGAGCGGCGACCCCTCAATCTACGGGGCCATTCTGGAGCAGATGCGCATCCTTGACCAGGAGGGCGTGGATTTTGAGATCATCCCCGGCGTTAGCGCCGCCTTTGCCGCCGCCGCGGTGCTTAAGTCGGAACTGACCGTGCCTGAAAAATCCCAGACCGTGATCATGACCCGCATGGAAGGCCGCGTGGCCATGCCGGAGGGTGAACAACTCAAGGACCTGGCAGCCCACGGTTGCACCATGGTCATCTTCTTGAGCATCACCCGCATGACCAAAGTCGTCCGCGAGCTAACGTCTTCCGGGTACACCGAAGACACCCCGGTGGCCGTGGTCTACCGCGTCGGCTGGCCTGACGAACTGGTGATTCGGGGCACGCTGAAGGACATCGCCAACAAAGTCCGAGCGGCCAAGATCACCCTGCAGGCTTTGATCATCGTGGGCGATGCTGTTGACCCCGGATTGGACGCCGCGGGCGCCGTCTCCCATCTGTATTCCGCCGATTACACCCACCGTTACCGAAGGGGCTCAGGGACTCAGGCCAGTGGCAACGGAAAGGGATAACGCCCCCAACTCGACGGCTATCATCGCCCTCACCCGCAACGGGGCCAGGATGGCGCGGACGCTGGCCGAGTCTCTGGACCGCGAATCTACGCTATTAATCGACCGCCGATTCAGGGAAGAAGGCGATACCGGAGAGACTTTCGATCTGCCGCTGAGGCCGGTGGTGGAACAGGCCTTTGCCGAGTTTTCCAGCCTGGTCCTTTTCCTCTCCGCCGGGGCAACCATCCGGCTATTGGCGCCGCTGCTCGAGAGCAAGCAGGTTGATCCGGCGGTGGTCTGCGTTGACGACGCGGGCAGCTTCTGCGTAAGCCTCATATCCGGACATGTGGGCGGGGCCGACCGATTGGCCCAGGAAGTTGCCAGTCACCTCGGGTCACGGGCAGTGATAACTTCGGCATCCCATGCCTCGGGCACCTTGGCCGTGGACCTGCTGGGCCGGGAGTTCGGCTGGCAGCTGATGGCCGATTCCACTGCCGTCACACGCGCCAGCGCCGCGGTGATCAACGGCCAGCCGATCGGCATTTGGCAGGGGGCCGGAGAACGCGGCTGGTGGCCCAACGAGACGCCGCTACCGGAGAACATCACGGTATACCCGACACTGGAAGACCTAGCGGCTTCGGCCTGTGCCGCCGCACTGATAGTGACCGACAATATCGAGCCTTTGGACACCATGCTGGCGGACAAGATCACCGTGGTCTACAGGCCACGAAGCTTGGCAGTGGGCATGGGCTGCCGCCGAGGCGTACCGGTGGAGGAACTGGAATCGCTGCTGTCCGAGGCCCTGGAAGAAAACGACTTGGCTCCGGGATGCCTGGCCGCCATCGCCACTGCCGAGATAAAACGGGGCGAGCCAGGATTGGAACAACTGGCCGAACACCACAGAGTGCCCTTGACGTTCCTCCAAGCCGATGAACTGAACGGGGTATTCGAGACAAACCCCGGCGCCATCACCTCCAAGTCGGAGCGCGCCCATGGGTTGGTCGGCGTGTGGGGGGTGGCTGAGCCCGCTGCCCTTTTGACCGCCGGAGCCGACGAACTATTGGTGACCCGAAAAAAGACCGCGCGGGCCACCGTCGCCATCGCACGAATGAAATTTGACGGACCATAGATCCAGAGGGAACGCTAGTTAATGACCACCGGAAAGGGAAAGATCAATCTGATTGGAATCGGGCCGGGAGACCCAGGATACCTGACTCCCGCCGCTTCCCACGCGCTGTCTGAGAGCGATGTAATCGTCGGTTTTCGCGCCTACATCCAGCAGATCGAGGGTCTGATCGCTGGAAAAGAAGTGGTCTCCATGGAGTTGGGCCAGGAGTTGGAGCGGGCGGCGGCGGCGGTGGACTCGGCCTACGCAGGAAAGACCGTAGCCGTTGTATCTTCTGGCGATGCGGGCATCTACGGCATGTCCGGCCCGGTGTTCCGCGTGCTCACCGACCGGGACTGGGACGGCCAAGACCCGGCGGTGGAGACGGTGCCCGGAGTATCGGCCATGCAGGCGGCTGCGGCGGTGTTGGGATCGCCGTTGATGCAAGACTTCTGCGCCATCAGCCTTAGTGACCTCTTAACGCCCTGGGATAAGATCCGTGGACGGTTGGAGGCGGCGGGCCAGGGCGATTTCGTGGTGGCCCTCTACAACCCGCGCAGCCAGAGACGGCAGACCCAACTTCTGGAAGCCAGGGAGATCTTGCTGAAACACCGACCCGGAGATACGCCGGTCGGCATTGTTGGAGACGCATTCCGGCCCGGCCAACGAGTGAAGATAACCAGTCTTCAGGGGCTCGAGAAAGAAGCCGAGTCTGTGGACATGGTTACCATAGTCGTCATTGGAAATTCAACCACCTACCTCCATGCCGGAAAGGTGATCACACCCAGGGGCTACGAAGAAAAGACCAAGTCCAGCTAGGTCTCACTTCGGTCTTTTCGTCCCAATTCCGGTCCACCGAGCCTCGGCTTTCCCACCATACGATACCCTCACGTTACTCACACGTAAATCACCAGACTGAGTTCATCCGCCCTGATATTCTGATACTAGATTCGTCTGGGCAATACCGATTTATGGTCAATTCGTAACCGATATCTGTAGCGCCAGATACCTAGACCCGTCAATTACTCTTAGAAAGCACCCGGTCGGCAACCGGACAGATGGTGAGCTTTGCTGGGCAAAAAGATTCTAGTCGTCGATGACGAGCCAAACATCGTCCGATCATTGGCGTATATCCTCAAAAAAGAGGGTTACGACGTTTCAACCGCCAAAGACGGAGAACCAGCGATGGACATGGTACGTGACTCCAAACCCCACCTCATGATCTTGGACGTGATGATGCCCCGAAAGAGCGGGTACGACGTGTGCGAAGAGGTGAAGTCGGACCCTGACCTGCGGGATATTCACGTGATGATGCTGACCGCAAAGGGTCAAGTAGGCGACCGCGAAATCGGGTTGTTCAAAGGCGCCGATGAATACCTCACCAAACCCTTCAGCCCCAGGCTGATCCTCAACAAAGTCGAGGAATTACTGGGCTGACCAGCCCTCGCCAAACCCCGCCCCCGATCTACCCCTCTCCCTTCAGTTCTTAAGCCCTCTACACCTACCCCCACATTGACCCGCTTTCCGTATCGATGTGCGCTACCCGCAGAGACGGTGTACAATCCGTCGAACCCCGAAGGTCTAGTCACGATTGAGGAGCGCGAGTCTACGATGAAACGAAGCGAATCCAGGATACTCACCACCCACACCGGCAGCCTGCCCCGTTCACCTGAGCTGCAGGAATTACTGCGCTCCAGGCTCGACCCGAAGGCTGGCGAAGCGGAGGAGTTTCGCACGGGCGTGGATGAGGCCGTTGCCGACGCGGTGGCCAAACAGTTTGAGATCGGCATCGACGTAATCAACGACGGCGAGCAGGGACGCGTCCAATACGCCACCTACGTGAAAGACCGGCTAACCGGCTTCGATGGGGAGCAGCTCCTCCGGGCCCGGCCGCGGATCGACATGGTGGACTTCCCCGAATTTGCCGCCCAGAGCGGCGTGTCTTCGTCGGCCACCATCCCCTGGCCTGCCTGCACCGGGCCCATCGCCTGGAAAGACAAAGATGCTGTGCAGCGGGACATCCAGCGCCTCCAGGCCGCCACCTCGGGCGTGAAGTCGGAAGAAGTTTTCATAACCGCCGCCTCCCCTGGAGTCATCGCCAACTTCCTGGTCAACGAGCACTACCCTTCGGAAGAGGAATATCTGTACGCGCTGGCTGAGGTAATGAAGGACGATTACAAGGCCATCGTCGACTCAGGACTGCTGCTGCAGATCGACTGCCCCGACCTGGCTATGACCAGAGTCACCCAGTTCTCGGACTTGAGCCAGGAACAGTTCATCAAGATCGTTGAGATACACGTAGAAGTCTTGCAATACGCCCTGGCCGGGCTGGCGCCCGACCGGATGCGGCTACACCTCTGCTGGGGCAACACTGAAGGGCCCCACCACTACGACGTGCCGCTGAAAGAGATCATCAACATCGTCTTGAAGGCGCCGCCTTTGGGCATCTCATTCGAGGGCGCCAATCCCCGCCACGCTCACGAATGGAAAGTGTGGGAAGACGTGAAACTGCCGGATGGCAAGGTCATCATCCCTGGAGTTCTGGACACCACAACCAACTTCATCGAGCACCCAGAACTTATCGCAGAGCGAATCGTCCGTTACGCCGGAGTGGTCGGCAAAGAGAACATGATGGTGGGCAGCGATTGCGGATTCGGGACCTCGGCCTGGGGAAGGCGGGTCGAATCGCGGATCGCCTGGGCGAAACTGGAGGCCATGGTCGAGGGAGCTCGTCTGGCTAGCCAAGAGCTCTGGTAGAAGGCTTCAGTCCTGCTGGGAGACCTTGAAGCTAAAGGTTATGGTGCGGGTGATTGTGCCGTCGAAGTCCCGCTCGGAGCCGTACTCCTCGGACGTGAGACGTACCTCCATGCCCAGGCCGCGCATATCATTGGCCAGCGCTTCCACTCGCCGGCGCACCTCCGCCACGTCTTGGTCAAGTTCTGATTGATCGTTCGTCGCCATGGGTCAGTTGATCACCTAGCCGGGGCGCCACACTCCTCAGGAGATTATTGGCGTCCCGGTGAATTTCATGGGCAGGCGGCGTTGGGCAGCCTAGTAAAAAACTGCGTTCCCGGTGCCACCACCGGCCGCGATGACTTCGCCGGTAACGGCCCATGACTTGTCCGATGCCAGGTAGGCCGTCAAGTAGCCGATCTCCGAGGCGTCAACCATGCGGTTGATATGGTTGCCCCGGGGCGAACCGTCGGCGAAGTCCTGGACTTCCGCCTCTGCGGGAGTTACGCCCAGCGCTTTGGCGCGGGCCTCCAATAAGCTTGGAGTGCGCTCGGTCCGGGTAGTGCCCGGGTGGATGCAGTTGACGGTAATGCCGAATTTCCCCACCTGGGTAGCCAATGTCTTGGTCATATGGACCAAAGACACATTGCGTGCCCCGCCGCTCAGGTTACCGGCGTTCCGGGCGTTTCCACCGCTGATGTTGATGATTCGGCCCCAAGGTTGCTCCTTCAAGAAAGGAAGCGCCGCGCGGGAGCAGCGCAACGCGCCAACGTATTTGACGTCGAAGTCGCCTATAAGCTCGTCGTCCACGACGGTGTCGATGGGTCCGATAGCTCCGGGAGAACCGCCTGGCAAGGAGGCGCTGTTGACTAGGATATCCAGTCCGCCCAGTTGGCTGGCCGCTTCGGCCATGACGCGGTCGACGTCCTCGCGGGAGGTGACGTCCAGAACCATGGGGATGATCTTCCGGCCCGTGATGTCGTCGATCTCTTTTGCGGCCTCATCCAAGGCGGATTTCGTCCGGGATGCAATCACCACATCGCAACCTTCGCGGGCCAATTCCAGGGCGATGGCTTTGCCGATGCCGCGGCTGCCGCCGCCCACAAATGCACGCTTGTCCTTCAGTCCTAGGTCCATGTTTTAGTCTCCTCTCTGGCCGATGATTGTCGTCCACCACTGGGCTCCCATGCTTGGCGCATTCTACACAACGCCCGTTTCGGCGGCAATCTAGCCGGGACCGGTCATCCGACCTGGTCGCGCCTTGACCAGGGCCAAGATAGACAGCACCGGCAGGGCCATCATCACCAGCATACCAACAGTGTAGGTTCCGGTCAGGTCGTGGAAGATGGCCAGGGGCAGCGGACCCACCGCCGACGCGCAGAAGTTGATGGTCATGGCCGAGCCTTGCACCCTGCCTAGCCCGTGGCGCCCGTAGTAATGGGCCCAGATCACGCCTTGCACTATGTGGTGGGCCCCGCCGGCCACTCCCATCACCGTTACATAGACCACGGCCATGAACACCGAGTCCACGGCCACTACCAGCACCAAGGCTACTAAAAGGGAGACCATCGAAATGGCATACAGCGCCTTGGGGCCGATGCGGTCCACCGCAAAACCCGCCAGCAGCGAGCTGGCGGCCGACGAACCTGAAAAGATCACGAACACCCCGGCTGCCAGGGTCGCGCTCAATCCCTTCTCTTCGAAGATGGACGTTTGGTGGAAGACCAACGCGGTGGAGACCAGGCCCGGTGTGCCCAATGACAAGGCCAGTAGCCAGAAGTTGATGGAACTGTAGACCCGGGTGTCTTTCCTCACTCCGGACATGGCCTGCCTGGTCTCTGAGGCCGGGGGCTCCGGCGACCCGTCTGGGAACATCCTCATGTCTTCCGGCCTGTTCCTGACCACCAGCAGGGTCACCGGAATGATCAATACGATGGCCACCGCGCCGATCACCCCGTAAGCCTCCCGCCAGCCGATATTGACGATCAAGAACCTGGCGAAAGGCGGGAATATCGCGCTGGAGAGCACGGCTCCAAGACCCATCATGGCGATGGCCCGGCCTCGGCGCGAGACGAACCATTGGTTCACCAGCAATATGGAGTTGATGTTCAACGACCCTTGGCCCAGGGCCCGCAAGCTGGCGAAGGCGATGTAGAACAGCAGGATGTTGGTGGCGGTCGCCATGCCGAAACAGGCCGCGCCGAAGCCCAGCCCAACGGCCACCATCATGGTCCTTGGACCGTAGCGGTCGGCCAGCCGGCTCACGATGGCCACCAGAACAGCGCTCATACCCGTGCTGGCCATATACAGAACAGAGATGCCCGGGCGGGACAGTCCGGTGTCTTCGATGATGGAGTCGATGAATATCGAGAATACGTAGGACTGGCCGGGGCCGCTGCTGAAGACCACCAAGCCCGCCGCGCCTACGACGAACCAGCCGTAAAAGATACGGCGGCCGGTCTTGGGTGGGTTTTCCGTTGGGGTGGCTATCGTTTAGTCCTTCGAAGCCGGTTCGTGCGGGGCAACGCCTAATTCTATGCCAGATGGCCGTCCGTTGTTCCCCGTTACGTCAACCTGGGATATAGTGTTTGCTGCAAAACAACCTCGATCCTAGGAGATAATGATGCCCGCCAAGAAAGGGACAGGACTGCTGATGGTCTGGTGCGACGTTCCCGAAGACCGGGAAGACGAGTTCAATCGCTGGTACAACGGAGAGCACATCGCGGAGATCCTTACGATACCCGGCGTGCTGAGCGCCGCTCGATATGAGGCGGTGAAAGGCGGGCCCAAGCACCTGGCCGCCTACGAGTTGGAAAACCCCTCTGCCGTGCTGGGCGACGGCTTCACCAAACGCACCAAGTCGAAGTGGAGCGAAACCATGGGGCCGACGCTCATCGGCACCAATTTCTTCAACCCGCTCTACGAGATGATCTTCCCAGACTCGGCTTCCGGCGACTTGCAGAGCAGCGGCATGGCCCCGGCTCTGCAGATAGGCCGCATGAATATTCCGGCCGAGCGGACCGACGAGTGGAATGAGTGGTACAACTCGATTTTCGTGCCCAATTTCGAGAAGGTTCCTGGCTGCATCCGGGGGCGCCGGTTCAAGACGGTTCGCGGCGAGGACCCCATGTATTCGGTGGTCTACGAGTTTGAAAACGAGAACGTCTCCCAGACCCCGGAATGGGCGGCCCAGCTGGACGCCGACCCGAAGAACGCCGAGATGCGCGGCCTGATCACCCATGGCCCGGGTTCCCCGAGCATCTTTAAGAAGACCTTTGAACTTTAAGTCCCAATAACTGCGAGGGAAAATGCCCAATCACATCGTAAATATCGGCAACGTTGAATTGATATCCCTCAACGACAACCTGTTCACCAGGTCTCCCTTCGTTGCCTTTCCCGACACCACCATCGAACAGTGGCAGGAATACCCGGAGTTACTGGCCGAAGACGAACACGGCCACCACCGCTGGGGTTCATTGGCCATCCGCTCGGCGGGCAAGCTGATCGTCGTCGACACGGGCATGCAGGGCGAGGGTTCCTACCTGCTGGACGACATGAAGGAGAAGGGCATCGACCGGGAGGCGGTGGACATCGTGGTCTTCACTCACGTGCACCCGGACCACGTCGGCTGGAACTACACCGACGGCAAGCCCAATTTCCCCAACGCCCGGTTCCTGGTCCCCCAGAAGGACTGGGACTACTGGACTGACCCCGCCAATATCAACACGGTGGAATACGTGGTGCCCCAGGTCCTACCGCTGAAGGAGCACGGCGTGATGGACCTGTTCGACGGCGAGCACGAGATAACGCCAGAGTTGACCACCTACCCGACGCCGGGCCACACCCCCGGCCATACTTCCATTCGAGTGACGTCCAACGGCGAGCATGCGTTCGTTCTGGGCGATGTGGCCCACAGCCCCATTCAGGCCCACCACACGGATTGGTGCCCCGGATTCGACATCATTCCGGACATGGCTCGGGCAACGCGTCATGCCGTCATCGACATGCTGGAGGCCGAGGGAACATTGGTCTCCGCCGGCCACTTCCCTGACCCCGGCTTCGGCCGCTTCGTCCGTGGGGAAGAGCGCCGCTACTGGCAGGGGATCTAGGCCCAAAGGGCGCTATTTTATGCCGTCAGACGAGATACTAAACGATTCGCCGGCAACTCTGCTCTTCCCTCAGTTTGAGTCCGAATTGTACCGCACGGCCGCCTCGGAGGTTGCGGGGCTGACAGCGGAGCAACTGGACTTTGAGTCGGACAAGTGGGGTTGGAGCAAGTGGAGCATCCGTCGCCAACTGAGCCACCTGGCGTCCGGGAATTTCCGGTGGTTCTGGCAGCGGTGGGGCCTCGAGATGTTCCCAAGCGGCCCCCCGCCAAACCCACCCAGCCCTGAAGAAACCAAGGCGATGACTCAGTCCAAGTACGACCGTAGGATGGACGAGGACCTATATTGGGAAGTGGAAATGATTCTGGAAAAGCTCCTTGAGGGGTTGGCGTTGGGGCAGTTGATACTCTCCAACGAGACCGCCGGCTCGCTACGGACCAAGGAGTTCGAGTTCTCCGACAACGGGGAGTGGCCTTGGTTCTACAACGTCCATACCGGACTGAGGCGCGACACTGAAGTACAGACTAAGATCTGGTTCACCCTGGATACCATCTTCCGCCACCGGTACTTCGAGCACATCACCCATCTCTACAACATCCAGAGGATCAAGCTGGCCCAGGGCCTGGCAACCAGTGTGGAAGTTCCCATCGAAGGCTACATGGCCCTGCCCGGCTGGGACCTGAGCACACCGTAGGAGAAGACGATGCCCAATGCCAAGTTCGTGCCATTCGACAGCGTCGATCACCAGGAAAGGCGGCCCGGCGTGGTGCTCTCCAGCCTGGTTGACGGGGACGCGGGAGCCACCCAGATCTCCAGTGGTGTCGCCGAGTTCGCCATTGGGGCGTCGGCGCCCATGCACTATCACGACGCAGAAGAATCGGTGATCGTCGTCGAGGGCGAAGGCCTGATGGTCATCGACGGCCAGGAACACATCGTCCACCCCAACGACGCCGCGTTCATCTCTCCCGGCGCCCACCACAGCATCGCCAACCACGGCAACCAGCCCTTCAAGGTAAGCTGGACCTACGCCAGCATCAACTGGTCAACCACGCCGGTGGAGTAGGCCTGCGTCGCCCCGGTGATTTTGAAACCACTGCCCAGTCATCCTGAACGCACCACCATGGTCATTCTGAGGACGCCGCCACCGGTCTGTCATTCTGAGCCAGCCGCAGCGGCGAAGAATCCGCCAACGGGCATGGAACCCGCGAGACCACACCATCAGTGGCGTGGCAGGTGAGGTGAACGACGGTAGATCCTTCGCTTCACTCAGGATGACAGAGGCCCTCCTAGTCATTCCGTCGCAAGCCGGAATCCACGCAACACCCATGCTCGCTAGAACAACACACATCGGTGAAAGTAACTGCTTGGCTACATCAGTGGGTTCCGGCTTTCGCCGAGACGACGGCGTGGGAATCAGTCTAAGCGCCGAATATTCGCGAACTGGACCAGGAAGAACAGGCTAACAAACAGCGCGATCACGCCGCCGATGGCCATGGCGGTGGCTATCCCCACCAACACGCCCACTCCACCGGTGAGCGCCGCGAAGAGGGGAATCAGCCCTGACTCGTAATGCCAGACGCTGGTCACCCGGCCCCTCAGGTTGTCGGGCACCAAGGTCTGTATCAAAGTCTGGTTGGCCACGATGAAGTAGGTCTGCGACAAGCCCATTATCAGCATGACCGGCACCGACAACCAGACCCATTGGGAAAGTCCCAGAACCACGATGACCGACGAGCCGGAGATCAACGTCAGCAGGGTCACCAGGCCCTTCTTGGTGAAGAACCCGAAAGACGAGATCATGATTGTGGCCAGCAGTCCTCCCGCCCCCATCATCACGATCATGGCGGTGCTAACTCCGGCCCCGCGGCCCAACGCCTCCTCGGTGTAGGCCGGCAAGAACAACAACAGGGGCATGAACACACCGGTCCGCACGAAGTTCATCACCATCAGACGCAGCATCTCGCGGCTGGCGAAGATGAACCCCAAACCCTCCTTCAGGTCGGCCAGCGGAGAGGATTTCTTAGCATCCGATTCTCGGCGGTAGGGGGTCTTCATGGGCGCCAGAAGCACGATCATCCCCACATAGAGACCCGATTCCACGAAGAAGTTCCAGTGGAAGTCCAGAGTTTCGATGAGTATGCCGCTGATGGCCGCTCCGGCCAAGCGCATGGAGGTCACCGCCATGGCGTTCAGGGCCAGCGCGTTGCCTAGGTCTTCCCTGGGGACGGTGTTGGCCACCAACGCCTGCCGGGTGGGCTGGACGAAGGCGAAGGCGATGCCTGAGACCAGCATGTAACCGTAGACGTGCCAGATGCTGTCGATCTTCCCGTTAGCCAGCAAGACCCCGAAGGTCAGTGCCGATGACACCATCACAACCTGGGCGCCCATGACCAGCTTTCTCCGGTCCAGCCGGTCCGCCAAGACCCCGCCCCACGGGCCCAAGACCAGCACGGGCAACGCCCTGACTGCCACGGTCAAGATTGAATGGAGCGCGGAGCCGGTGATATCCAATGCCAGCCAGCCAATGGTGATGAACTGGAGCCACTGGGCGCAATTGGCGAAGAGGTTGCCGGTCCACAGATACCTGTAATTAACGTGGTTCTGCAGCGAGGAAAAGGTCTTGACCCGGCCGGAAGGGGGCCGGAAGGGTGGTTTTGTGGGTGGAGTGTTCGGAGATTGTGGGGATTCTGGGCGCAAACTGGAGTCGGGTGAGGCTCCCGGATCAGAATAGGGCCATCAGATATCGTAGTGCCACGACTGCGCTGAAGCAAGGGCCGAGGAAATGGACCGCATAAATAAACCGACGGATGCTTGTCAATCAGGGTGAATTGATCAATCACCGTTCGTGGTGAGCCCGTCCAACCACCATGACACCGAAACCAAATTTCTATTAGGAGCTCAGTTTGTCAGACAAACTAGGCGCTAGTCCCGGTAGTTCACGAACTGCAGGGGCTGGGTGTTCTTCATATCCTTGATGAAAGTGATGACCTCTTGGAGGTCGTCCCGCTTCTTACCGGTGACCCTTAACTCATTTCCCTGGATGGCCAGTTGGACCTTCATCTTGGCCGACTTTACTTCCTTGGTGATCTTGCGGCCTAGGTCACTGTCGATACCCTGCTTGATGGATACCGTCTCCCGCAGGCTGCTGCCCGCCGCGGCCTGCGGCCCGCCCCAGTCCAGCGCCCCCAATTCCACCTTGCGCATGGCCAGGTACTTCTTGAGCAGCTCTTCCACCTGCGTCATCTTCATGTTGTCGTCGGCGGTGAGCGTCAGCGAGTCGTCCGAGCGGACAACGGCGCACTTGGTATTGGCCAAGTCGAACCGCTGATTGATCTCGCGCGCCACCCCATTCAAGGCGTTATCGACTTCAGCCAGATCAGTCTTAGAGACTACATCGAAAGACGGCATCAGGGTTGCTCCTTGGGGATTGTTGGGTCAGCGAATTGTTGTAACCATGATACAGCAGGGTGGGCCGTGCTGATATCTTCGGAATGTTAACCAAGCTGGGGACCATCACGCGCGACATTAACGCCACCGCGATGTGGGCGGGCGTGACTGCTTTCGTTTGGTACCCCTTGGCGCGGTGCCACTGCACATCGCCGTTGCCAGCCAATTGGGCCCGACCGCCGATCAGTCTTCGAGCTGGATATTCATCATTTGGACCAGCGGTGCCGTGGCATCCATCGCTCTATCGGTCTACTACCGGATGCCGGAGCCCATCACGTGGAGCATCCCGGGTTTGATTTACCTCGGCACCCTAGCCGGCGAGTTCACTTTTGCCGAGATCTCAGCGGCCAACCTGGTACCGGGCGTACTGATTCTTGTTCTCGGAATCCTGGGCGGCGGCGGGAAAATCATCCGTTGGCTGCCCCTGCCCATCGTCATGGGCATGTTTGCGGGGAGTATCTTCAGCTACGTCACCCGGCTTATTGACGTCACGGTGGGGAACTTCGCGGTGGCCGGCCCGGCGGTGGGCGGATACCTTCTGGGACGTCTCATCGGAAACCCGCGGGTGCCGCCGGTCGGCCTTGCCGTCCTGATCGACGGCCAAGCTACTTCGGAGGCCATGTCCTGGAGCCTGCCTTCCCTTCCGGTTCCCAGCATGTCCTTCCCAGTGTCTTCAATCATTGCCATCAGTCTGCCCATGGTTGTTCTCGCTTTATGGTTCGGAAACATCCAGTAACTGGATTTCTGATCGGCCAGGGCTACCGCGTACCGGTGACTCCAATCTCCATCGTCATCGGAATCACATCGGTGATAAACGCATCTCTGGGAGGGCACCCGTCGATTGTGGCTCGGACCGGGGTAGCCATCTTGGCCGGCCCCGATGCCGGACCCAAGGAATTGGGCCAACCGTACGGCTGCAACCCTCACGTTGATCATCTCCTCGGCCGCTGGGCTGGTCATACCCATCCTCGCCGTTCTGCCGGCGTCCTACATCTACGCCCTGTCGGGGCTGGCTATCTTTGCCTCCCTCCAAAACTCATTTCAGAAGGCCTTCAGAGGCAACCTGGTTTTCGGCGCGGTAGTCGCATTTGCGGTTGCGTCGACACCCTTCGCATACATGGGAATCACGTCGGCCCTTTGGGCAGTGCTAGCTGGTTGGCGGGCGTCGTTCATCGCGGAGCGGGAACAGCTTTTAGCCTTGTGGAGAGAGGGAGTTAGCCAGGCGAACCAGAGTTAAGGGTCGATATCACCGTGGGCCAAAGAGACACATTTCCTGTTGAGTGCTGCCCAAGCAGGTGCTACAATCCGTAAGGCAAACTGGCACGGCTTTCATCCCATTTGTTTACCGTTCCCCGATAGCTCAGCGGTAGAGCGGGCGGCTGTTAACCGCTAGGTCGTAGGTTCGAATCCTACTCGGGGAGCCAGCTTTAAGCCTGGACTATTCCTGAGTATTTTCCTTTGCCCCTCCAAAATAGGAGGGGTTTTTGGCCTTTAATATCTGAACCGTCTGGCAATTTATTTGTTTTGTCTTCTGGCATATAGAACCTCCATAGAATAAGAAAAGCACCCCGGTAGGGGCGCCTCTGGTTTCCGCACCATTTTCCGCACCATTCCCTGACAGTTAACCGTCAAGAATCAAATGCTTTACTGTTACTTATTAGGTTTCTTTCAGGTTGAAGAAAATAGGCTAGCCAGCCACAGACAAGTTTCCTGAAATTTTGCTCCGTAGGAAACCCTCCACTTTATTGGTTAGGTACCGTCTAGCGATTAGCACAACCCAGGGGGTAGGGGACTGAATCCACCCTTGAATATGCAGGAGTAAAGCTTTGGGACGTCAAAGGTACAGATACATAGATTCCCAAATTGCGTTAATTGATCCTAGTCGAATCTGTCTAAACTATGTCCAATCGTAGCGAGGTCTCCAGCCAAGCATTCGCTGTGCTTTTTCAGTATTAATGACAC
>NZVX01000025.1 GCA_002698265.1 Chloroflexota bacterium
GACTAAGATTATTCTAACATGCAGCCTGACCACACAGGGGGCAGTAAGGATTGAGTCCGGTTCCGTATTTCCCGCTTACCCTGAGCCCCGACCTAAGGTCGAGGGTCTCGATGGAATCGGACTTGTCGAAGGACCGATCGTTGGTCGGCTAAATTTGGAAAGCTAAACCCCAGGGGCTTCGCTACGGCGTTCCATCAGCACGGTGTCCCGCCAGTAGTCTTTTAGGCCGCCGATGCGCTCTCTGGTGCCAACCGTGCGGAAGCCACAGGCGGAATGGAGGTCGATACTGGCCTGAAGGGTCCATACGCCGGCCGACTCGGAGGCAGAAACCAGTGGGTCTAGCAGGAGCCTTCCCGTTCCCTGGCGCCTGAAGTGTGCAGCGACATAAACGCTCACCTCAGCTACTCCGGAATAGACGGGGCGGGATGAAACAGGGCTCAAGTCGACCCATCCGACCACCTGTTCACCATCCCTGGCTACCAAACGGCAGTCCGGGCGGTGACTGTTGCTCCGGCGTTCCCAGGGCGGGGCTTCTGTCTCGATGGTGGTGTGGCCGGTGGCGATGCGTTCGAGGTAGATCGCCGGGACCGCCTCCCAGTCTTCCGGCCCAATCAGTTCAATGATGAATTTGATTGTTTTCATTCTAGACTTAGAGTCTACGGCGCGAATATTGATTAAGACCGCCCACTCTAGGATCAGCGGGCCACCGTGTAAACCCGATGCCGGGGCCAGGCCGAAATCTATCGTCGGCTAAGCTTTGATCCAGGGGCGGGCAAAGTGACATCACTTTGCTAAACGTGGTATCGTTGCTCCCACAGATTCCATCGTCTGGGATCACTCAAAAATCGGCAGGAGAGGTAGCGAGATGCCCAAGATTAAGCACATCGCCATTGCCACCCAAGATTCGGCGAAGACCGCCGCATTTTACAAAGAAGTCTTCGGACTGCGCGAGATCGCTCAACTTGAAAGCGCCAACGCCAATGGATTCTTCCTCAGCGACGGCAACGTCAACATGGCCATTCTGGACTTTCAGAATGATGCAGTAGCCGGTGAGCGCGGGAAAGAGTACAGCGGCATCCACCACATCGGCTTCGAGGTCGAGGACCTGGAAGACGTTGAGGCCAAGCTGGCGGCGCATAATTCCGCTCCCATGGACGAGGTCAATAAGGCATTGGGCGTGGGCATGGGCGGTCCCCGCCACGCCAACGTCGAGATAAAGTACACCGGTCCCAATGGCGAGATGATTGACGTCTCCGCCCATGGTTGGGTCGGCACCCGCGGCTTCGATTAGGCCAAGTCCGATATCCAATAAATAAAAAAGTCCGCCCTTCCCACTCGGGGAAGGGCGGACTTTTTTATTTATTGGAACTAACGCTCTTTAAGCAGGCTTGAAGGCTAGCGCCGGAGCCTCTTCATCCAGGTCGTCGGCGTCCAAGACCATTTCCATTCCGGTCTTGATGCTCTGGGGATTCGTGCCGTCGACCCCGTTGATCATAGCGCTGATTCGGGGACCCTCCTCGAGGGCAACGATCCCGGTGCAATACGGATTGTCCCGCCCGTAGCCTTTGGCGGCCATCTTAACGGGTACGATAGATATGCAGGTAAAGGTGCTCAGCTTGGCCCTGCCGCTGAATGGGTGCCACTCCATGTTGAATCCGTGGCATTCCGCGCACATAGGCCGGGGCTCGGGGGACAGATGGCCACAGTCCAGGCACTTCACACCGACCAGCTTCTTTTCCTCTTTCAGCTTGCTGTAGAAGGCGCTTGAGTTGAATTCACTGGCCATGGTTACGACTCCCGTCGCAGCACGTTGACCACGCAGGTCCCTCCGGTGCCGCCGACGTTGTGGGTGACGCCGACCGTTGGGTCTGCCTTCTTCACCTGGCGTTCGCCGGCCTCTCCTCTCAGTTGCTTGTAGATCTCGATGACCTGACCGACGCCCGAAGCGCCGACCGGGTGGCCCTTGGCCTTCAACCCGCCTGAAGTGTTGATTGGGTGGTCGCCGTCCCGCGCGGTGCGTCCCTCGTCCACCGCCCGAGGGCCCTCGCCCGGAGCGAAGAACCCAAGGTCCTCGGTGGCCACGATCTCGGCGATGGTGAAGCAGTCGTGGACCTCCGCGAGGTCGATGTCGGCAACGGTGATGCCGGCCATGTCGTAGGCCTGCTGGGAAGCGGCTTTGGCGGCCGACAGTGAAGTCAGTTCATCCGAGTCGTGGAGCGGCTTGCCGGTGGCCTGGCCGATCCCGGCGATGTCTATGGGGGTGTCCGCGAAGTTGTGGGCGATCTCTTTCGACACCAGTAGCACACAGGACGCGCCGTCGGTGATGGGTGCGCAGTCGTATAGCCGCAGCGGCCAGGCGATCCAGGGATTGGCCCTGGGGTCGTTCAGGAAGTCCATGTCGGTCTTGTAGTCCGGTACTTCCTGGCCGCGTTCTTGGGCCCGGGAGATACGGCGCTCCATCATCTCTGTGACCGTCTGTTGGAATTGCGCCTTAGAATTGAGAGCGCCATTGCTGTGGTTCTTGATGGCGACCTTGAGCAGGTGGTCCAAGTTGGTTTCGTACTTGTCCATATGGGCTTTGGCGATCGCTCCGAAGATGCCGGGGAAGGTCAAGCCGGCCGGGACTTCATATAGCCCGTCGGCCGCCGACGCCAGAACGTCGGTTACGCCGTCGGTGGGGAGGTTGGTCATCTTCTCCATGCCGCCGACCAGAACGACATCGTACATGCCGCTGGCGATGGCCATCACGCCTTCCCTAAGGGCGCTACCGCTACTGGCGCAGGCGTTCTCGATGCGGGTGATGGGTATGGGTGTGATGCCGAGCCAGTCGGCCACGATGGGCGCGGTGTGACCCTGGTGTTCGAAGAGGTCAGAGGAGTAGTTGCCCACGTAGGCGCATTCGATGTCTTCGATATCGAAGCCGCGGTCCATATTCTGGACCATGTCCTGAAAGGCCTCCACGAACAAGTCGCGGGTGTCTTTTTCCGGGAAGGCCCCGAATTGGGACAGTCCCCCGCCTACGATGGAAACCTGGCGGCCCAGTTGGCGCTTCTTGCTGATGGTGGCCATTTGATTCCTCCGTTGGGGTCATTGTCGCGTGAGTTCTTGATGGGTGCCGATTAAGAAGGCCGGTTGATCCGCTCTTGTTCCCTTTCCGCGGCCTTGTCCCGCAGCGGACGACCTTTCTCCGGTTCTGGGTCCTCTATCACACCGTAGGACTCCAGGGCTTCGTGGCCTTCCGGGAGATACTCGGTGATTGGGTAACCGTCTTTATTTACGAACAATAGGCAATGGCAATATTTGTAGATCTGCATGTCGTCGCAGGCGCAGATCCAAGTTCGGTGTTTGATCTCTTCAGTCTTGTCCGGGTAGAACCGGCAAGGACACAACGGCCGCCCGACGTCGTCTATGTTTTGGGCCAATCCGAGGATAACTTGCTCTGTCACCCCTTCGACAGGAGAGACGAACGTTCCGGACTTTTCAGTGAATTTATCTACGAAGACCCTCATTCGCTCGATAGCTTTCTCGCTGGGCAGGTCTGCCATAGGATTATTCCTTCTGGCGCGGTGGCCGTTAGATTTTTGGACTCTCAGTATGAGATGTTACCAAACCTTGGAGGATTCGGGTATGGGCAAGGGTTGCCGGAATAATTGCCTTGATCAGCGGATCGATCGGGACTGATTTGCTGGCTAGGCGCCTCTTATAACGGCCTCGCACATCTGGGCGCCCTGGAAAACCTCGGCAATGACTGCTGTTTCCCAGGTGGTGTGGAAGTCCCGCACCCCGATCCCCACCGGGATGGCTGTGATGCCCCTCTCGATGAATACGTTAGCGTCCGAGCCGCCGCCGGTGGTCTCTAAGACCGGCGGCATGCCCATGCCCGCCAATGCTCGGCTTATGATGGCCACAGCCTCGTTGCCAGCATCGATATTGTACGCCTGATAAGTGTTAATGATATCTAGGTCGATCTTCGCCTCAGGATATCTGGACGAGACCTCATCGAACACTCCCCGGAATTTACGTTCCAGGTCGGCCAGTTTCTCGTTGTTGCGGCTCCGGAACTCGCCGTCCAAGAACGCTTGCTCGGGGATGATATTGCGTTTCAGGCCGCCTTCCAAACGGCCGATGTTGGCCGTGGTTTCCTCATCGATACGGCCCAAGGGAAGCTGGCCCAGTATCTCGGCGGCGATGAGCAACGCGGAGATTCCTTTTTCGGGCTCCAGACCGGCATGGGCGGCCCGTCCGGTTATTTGGGCGGTGACCACGTTCTGGGATGGGGCGGAGAGGATGATGCGGTTGGGCGGACCTTCACCGTCGAAGACCACTCCCGATTTGGCCGAGACCATACTGAAATCTAGGTGGTGGGCGCCTACCAGCCCGCCCTCTTCGTGACGGGTGAACACGACCTCGATGGCCCGGTTGCCGTCTCCTGAATCCATAGCCGCCCTCAGTCCCTCGAGAACGATGGCCACCCCGGCCTTGCAGTCGCCACCCAAGATGGTGCTGCCATCGGACCGCACCACACCACCGTCGACTATCGGCTTGATGCCCCGGCCCGGCTCCACGGTGTCCAGATGGGCTGAGAGCATGATGGGCAGCCCCTCTCCCGGCAATTGGGCGATAACATTGTTATAGGAGTCGTGGGACACCTTAAGGCCCAAGGACTCCAGACGGGTGCTAACCTCCGCGTCCATGGCGTCTTCTTCGCCACTGGGACTGTCGATCTTGATCAGTTCCATCAGGGTTGTTACCAGTCGTTCTTGATCGGCCAAATTATGCCTCCAAACGCCGGAATCGTCCGGCGCCGAATATATCGACTAGCCTACGGCAGCGCCGCCACGGCTTTGATCTCAACCAGCAAGTCTTCGTTGACCAGGCCGGCCACCACCAAGAGGGTGTTGGTTGGGAACTCGCCGTCGGGGTAGATCGTCGGATAAATTTCGCCGCGGCCATCCAGATATCCCTGGACTGAAGAGCGGCCGACCACGTAGGTGGTGAACTCGACGACGTCGCTGAATCCCGCTCCGGCGGCGGCCAAGACATGACCGATGTTCTCCAATGCTTGCCGGGTCTGGGCCGCGGGGTCGCCCTTGCCCGCCAAGTTGCCGTTGGAGTCGACGCCAACCTGGCCCGCGATGTAGACGAGCTTTCCGGGGCTTACGCTGATGCCCAAGGAATAAGCTCCAAGGGGTTTGGGTGCCTGGCTGCTGGTTATGACTTTTCGGTCTGCTCCGGCCATACGTGTCCCTCCAGATTGCCCTAACTGAGGCCAAATACCGGCCCATTATAGGACAAGCTGCCGATTGGACAAGGAACCGTGCTGGAAGAAGCCTCCAAAACCCCGTGCTATACTCGGCTCCATGGCGGCAGAATCAATGAAATCGCAGGGGAGACCCCAGGTTGGCGTAGGCGTGATCTTCGTACGTGACGGGCAGGTTTTTTTGGCGAAACGGCACGGCGCCCACGGCGAAGACACATGGGCTTCCGCCGGCGGTCACCTGGAGAACGGCGAGACACTGGAGGAATGCGCCCGGCGAGAGGCCATGGAGGAGTTGGGGGTGACCGTGGGCGACCTGCGGTTCCTCTGTCTGAGCAATATCATCGCCTATGGCAAACACTACGTGGACATCGAGTTTCTAGGCGACATCGCCGGTCAAGAACCAGTCTTGAAAGAGCCGGACGCGTTCATCGCCAGCGGTTGGTTCCCACTTGAAGGTCCACCGGAGCCCCTGTTTTTAGCGATGGGTTACGCGCTGGATAGCTATAAGACCGGTCAGATGTATTATTCGGGAGACTAACTCGAACGGTTAACGATTGAAAAATCGGAGGTAAAAATGGCAGCGAAAAAAGGCAACGGCCTGCTGATGGTCTACAGCGACGTGGCGGCCGAGAATGACGAAGAGTACAACCGTTGGTACAACGAGGAGCATATCCCAGAGCGGCTTTCTATCCCCGGTGTGCTCAATGCGGCCCGCTACGAGGCGGTCCAGGGAGGACCTCGCTACCTGGCCTGCTATGAGCTAGAGTCTGCTGACACCTGGCATTCCAACGCCTGGCAGAAGTGGCTGAAGGAACCGACAGAATGGTCCAAGCGGATGTCCCCAAGCGTCATCGGCACTGCTTATATCAGGAACCTATACACCTGCATCTACCCAGATAACGTTCCGGAGGAGACCGCGCAGGCCGATATGTCGCCGGTCTTGTTGGTGGGGCGGATGTCGGTGCCCGAAGAGCTGGACGCCAAGTTCAACAAGGCTTACAACACCGAGCGCTTGCCCGAAGCGACCAAGATACCCGGCTATATCCGGGCCCGGCGGTTCGAGGCAGTCATGGGGGCCCCCAAGTACACCACAGTCCACGAGATGGAGTCGATGGACGTGGTAAATGGGGAAGGATGGAAGGCGTGGAGTCCCATGGTCACACCTGTTTGGAACACTGAAGTTAGGCCGTTTATGGTGCACGAAAAGGGTTCACCGGGAATCTTCCGCCGGATATTCCCAAAATAAACGTAATTTAGACTCAATTCCAACCAGTTTTAAGGGGCGCGGACCGAGGATTCTTGGTCGGTGCCTTTTTTATTTAACTGACAGGCTGTTGTTGACGAAAAACGGTCATGGCATAAGACTGATCGAAGCTATACATGTCGAATGTTGCCCCTGTTACACATAAATATCCGCTATTCGATTCGCCCTTCAGGCACAGAATTTCGGATGGTGTCTGTTTTGGGCCCCAAGATGACATAAAAAAGCGCTCCAGAGGCCCTATTTTTGAGGCTATTTAGCCTCAAATCTGGTATAATATGTCTAATCTGAAAAACATCAGGCGCTACCTTTTGAAACCCCCGGCTCCACGTGTGATTTTTCTCTGTCCGCCCAACGAATCTCTATGGTGAAATAACAACATGACACAAGCCCAAGCAAGCCAATATACAGCCAAAGATATCCAGGTCCTAGAGGGCCTGGAGGCAGTGCGCATCCGCCCTGGAATGTACATCGGAAGCACTGACCAACGTGGCCTACACCACCTGATCTACGAGATATTGGATAACGCTGTGGACGAAGCGATGGCCGGCTTCTGCGAGAGCGTCGATATCGCTATATCGGAAGATGGTTGGATCAACGTGGTGGACAACGGCCGCGGTATCCCCATCGACAAACACCCCAAGACCGGCAAGAGCGCTCTCGAGACAGTGATGACCACCCTGCACGCCGGCGGCAAGTTCGGCGGCGGCGCCTATAAGGTCACCGGCGGTTTGCACGGCGTTGGCGGGTCGGTGGTGAACGCGCTCTCCGCGGAGCTGCGCGCTGAAGTACGCCGCCAAGGTTGGATGTACAGCCAGGAATACGAGCGGGGAAAACCAACCACCCAATTGGTGAAGGGCGAAAAAACCACGGAACACGGCACCACGGTGATGTTCAAGCCCGACCAGGACATCTTCCCGGTCATCGAATATGATTTTGAGTTACTGATCTCCCATTTCAAAGAGATCGCCTATCTGAACAAGGGACTGGAGATTAATTTCACCAGCCATTGGCACCAAGAACGCCGCCACGGGGACATTGAGCGCACCTACTTCTTCGACGGCGGTATCGCCAACCTGGTCCGAAACGTCAATAGGAACCGCCAGACCGTTCAGTCCACTCCCTTCTATTTCGAGAAGATAGTTGACGAGACCTCGGTAGAAGTGGCCGTCCAATATAACGACCTTTTCTCAGAGACCGTATTCTCATTCGCAAACTGCATCAACACCGAAGAGGGCGGGACCCATATGACGGGCTTCCGTACCGCGCTGACCAGGGTGATCAATGACTTTGCTCGGAAGCAGGGATACATAAAGGACGATCAGTCCAATCTAACCGGCGAGGACGTCCGCGAGGGACTGGCGGCCGTCATCAGCGTTAAGCTGACCGATCCCCAATTCGAGGGTCAGACGAAGACCAAGCTGGGCAACGCCGAGGTCCGGGGTATCGTGGACTCGGTGGTCAGCGAAGGCTTGAACCGCTACCTGGAAGAGAACCCGACCGACAGCAAGCGGGTGGTTGAAAAGTGCCTGACCTCCCAGAAGGCCAGGGAAGCGGCCAAACGCGCCCGCGACCTGGTGATACGCAAGAACGCCCTGGATGGGTCGTCGCTGCCCGGAAAATTGTCCGACTGCGCCGAGCGCGACCCCGCCAAATCAGAATTGTACATCGTTGAGGGTGAGTCGGCCGGAGGCTCGGCCAAGATGGGCAGAGAT
This sequence comes from Chloroflexota bacterium, assembly GCA_002698265.1. Taxonomy (GTDB): domain Bacteria; phylum Chloroflexota; class Dehalococcoidia; order Lucifugimonadales; family UBA3495; genus UBA9611. Next base: position 8,237 of record NZVX01000025.1, read on the forward strand.
AGGCATTTCCAGGCCATCCTGCCGTTGAAGGGCAAGATCCTTAACGTGGAACGTGTCCTGCAGCAGCCGGACAAGATCCTAGGCCATGAGGAAATTCGCGCCATGGTTGCCGCGCTGGGCGCCGGTGAAGGCGAGGAATTCGAACCGTCGAAGATCCGCTACCACAAGATTATAATCATGACTGACGCCGATGTGGACGGCTCCCACATCCGGACGTTGATACTGACCTTCTTCTACAGAAGGATGTTGCCGCTGATCGAGCAGGGGTTCCTGTATATCGCGCAGCCGCCGCTTTACCGTATACAGACCGGCAGGAAGATTGAATACACCTACTCCGAGGAGGAGAAGGACGAATACCTGGCCAACTTGAATGGCAGCCGTAATCCTCAGATCCAGCGTTACAAGGGTTTGGGAGAGATGAACCCGGACCAGCTATGGGAAACCACCATGAATCCCGAGACCAGGCAGATGCTTGGCGTTACCATCGATAATGCTCTAGAAGTTGATGACACCTTCACCACCCTGATGGGTGAGTTGGTTGCACCCCGCAAGAGCTTTATCCAAGCCCATGCCCGCAGCGTGCAGAACCTAGACGTTTAATCAGGGGTTTAATCTGGAGTTTAGCCGCGAGTTTTACCCGGGGCCAGCAATCCCTTTGGAAAGTGCTCTAACTTGGTTTATAATAGGCGCGTCGGCCTTAGTAAAGTCGGGTTCGCGCCTATTATCTTTTGCGGACTCAACGCCCATGAGCCGGCCCAGATGACCTTAGGAGGAGCAAGTTGCCCGCAAAGAAGGCAGGCCGTCAGCAAGTAAAGAGGGCCATACGCACCAGGGGAGACCGTACCGAGACCCGGTCCGCAATGGCCAATGCTTTGCGTTCGGTTGAGTCCGGTGATGTGGCCGAGGCTGAGATCGCCGTCAACGCCGCGCTGAGCACGTTGGACCGGGCCGGGCAGAAAGGCATCTTGCACAAGAACAACGTTAATCGCCGCAAGTCACGCATGGCGGCCCGCTTGAACAAGATGAAGGCCGCTTCCGAATAGATTCAGGCGAATAATCAGGAAACAAAACCCGCCCTTGTATCAAGCAAAGGCGGGTTTTTAAATTGCCGGACCATCGCCAGCTTGGTGGTATCCTGACAGAGAATCGTTGACAGGCGGCAGGACCTTTGCTAGCCTAATTTAGAACATAAGTTTTATGTTAAGGCGCTGAATCAGTTCCCGAATCCGTCTAGGCGTTAAAGGAAAAGATGGTTACAAGCAAAAAGATGCCGCCCCGCAGACAACGAATACTGGCGTTCCTCCAGGAGTTCTACTCCGATAATAGTATCCCGCCTACCGTGCGGGACATCCAGAGAGCGTGTGAGATTAGCTCCACCTCCGTTGTGGACTATAACTTGGAAAAACTGCGGGAGGCGGGGTATATCAACCGTAGGCAAGACGTTGCCCGAGGCATCGAGATACTGGACCAGGAAGGCGAGCCGATCTCCAATGCTCCCCGGGTACAGATCTTGGGCCTCATCGCCGCCGGCGCTCCCATACCGGCCTGGAGCGTCGAGGAATCCGAGGCCAGCCGAGAGTTCGATACGGTGGAGATCTCGCCCGAACTGTTGCGTCAGCACGGAAAACTGTTCGCCCTGAGGGTGAACGGAACATCGATGATTGATGCGCTGATCGACGACGGTGACGTTGTGATTATCAAGCCGTCTAGCGTCGCCAACAATGGCGAAATGGTGGTTGCTTGGCTCAAGGAAGAAGAAGAGACGACCCTCAAGAAGTTCTACGCGGAGGGTAGTCAGGTCCGCCTGCAGCCGGCCAACAGCACCATGGAGCCCATCTATAGTCCTGCGGAGAACGTTGAAGTCCACGGGAAAGTGGTCTCTGTGATCCGCAATCTGGGTTAGTGAATCAAGGGAAAGCGTCAGGCAAAAAAGTCCGGTTCTTCCGAGGAAGAACCGGACTTTTTAACTTAATTCCGATTGATAGATTCAGCGGTGGGCGTTGCTCAGCGCTCCGTAGGTAGCCACACAGAAAGGGACGCAATAGGTTACAGGAATCTTCCAGTAGAGGGCGGCCTTCCAACTCCCGGCAAAGAGGATGTCGCCCTGGTTGAGCAGGGTTAACAGCGACCCGACAACCAAAGCCACCATCAAAGACCGCCGTACCATGGGACGGTGCTGTATGGCGCACCGGGAGCATTTAACTATGATGCCCTCGCCGGGTGCTCCCTTTGGGACGGGTTTCCCGAAAGCGAAGGACCACCGCTTCCCCGAATGACGGCCACATTGGCCACAGGTGGCGTGTTCGCCAGCGTCCGGGAGAACGGTCTCCGGCGCTTCGACCATATCAGGTTCTCCAGATGTGAATCTATCGGGCTCACACGGCGCCAACCGTGCCTGGGCAATTGTAGGCGGGGTCAAAATTACTGTCAATGAACCAAGTTCTGGCGTCGGCGCCGGTCCGTCTCCCGATTCTTGTTAAAGCTTCGGCCTGATTCTATACTTAGTCTGGCGCGGTCAGACCCTAATAGAAGTACCATCAATGGGATCGCTGTATCGCTTAGACGATTTGGAGCAGCCAGATGTACGATTTCCACACCCACACTTTTCTCAGTGACGGCGTGCTGTCGCCCATCGAGTTGATACGCCGGGCGCACGTGCGCGGTTACCGGGCCATGGCGGTCACTGACCACGTGGGGTTGGGGAACTTGGAATACGTGGTTAAAACCCTCGTCATTGATTGCGGTCAGGCGTCCAATCGCTGGGACATTCTTGCTTTGCCCGGCGTGGAGATTACCCACGTGCCCAAGGATGACATCGACCTGGTGGCGCGCACGGCCAAAGAGATGGGCGCCAAGCTGGTTGCGGTGCACGGGGAGACGCCGGTGGAACCGGTAGAGCCGGGCACCAACGAGGCGGCCTTGCGTTCGGACTTTGTCGACGTGCTCGCACACCCGGGACTGATTACCATCGAAGAAGCCCGGTTGGCCGCGGAGAAAGGAATCTACCTTGAAGTGTCGGCCAGAAAGGGCCACAGCTTGGCCAACGGACACGTCGTAAAGACGGCCAAAGAGGCGGGTGCAATCACAGTACTGGATTCGGACGCCCATGAGCCAGACGACCTGCTCACGCCCGACATTCGGCAGAAGGTTGCCAAAGGCGCGGGCCTCAACGATGACGAGGTCCACGCTCTGCTGGAGACGAACCCACAGAAACTGCTGGCCAAGCTAGGCTTCCCGGCCGCTCATTCTGCCTGAAGCTAGGTCTTAAAGCATCTGCTCTAATCTTCAGGCTTGCAGTTTTGATCTAAGGCTTTAGGAAGATTTGCCGATCCGGAACACCTTGGTTCCACATTCAGGGCAAACGCCCTGGGTTGCGGGACGGCCGTTCTTCAGCGTCACTTGCCTAGGACCGGATATCTCCCGCTTATTTCGGCACTTGAAGCAATACGCTTCCATGTTGTCCCCCCAATGTTTCGGTACGCTCGTAGTGTTGATCTAGATGGTCCGGAAACCTTATTCCTAGACAGGTTTACGTAACGTCAACAACTATACAATTTGAATGGGGATTGTCAAGAATTTGTGAAATATCCATGTCGAATTGATAAAAAGTTCGAGCTAATATCGATAAATTCCACCATAAGGAAGGAGTGAGTGCGGATAAGGAGCAGCTAGGTGCGGCGTTAAGTCTGGTTAGACTGAGGCCGGGGCGTAGGGGGAAGGGGCATCTATCTGGAAGACTTTGGCCGGCTGCCACGAATTGGTGGGCCGGTCGAAGCGCACCAACGCCATGAACACGCCTTCGGAATTATAGGCGCGGCGCTCCTCAAGGTAACCGGTGTCCAGTTCGGGCCCACCCAGAGTCACGGACTGACCGTGGCGCAGATGTTCTTCAGCTTGGCGGTCCAATGTGATGCTCTTCAGGTCCAGCAAGACCCGGTCGACCGGGTAAAGGTGTTCTTGCCAGCCGTCCGGTCCGTCCTTTGCTGCTTCAAGTTGCTCCAGGGTCACAGATTCCTCGGCCGGGAATCCGCCGCACAGCAAACGGACTAGGTCGGCCACGTGGCCACCGCATCCCAACGCCTCGCCGACGTCGTGGGCCAAAGAGCGGATATAAGTCCCGCCTCCACAGTCCACTTCCAAGACCAATTTTGGGGATGCGAATTCTATGATCCTGATGTCGTGGATATCAACCAAGCGGGCCTCGCGTTCAACCTCGATGCCGGCACGGGCCAGTTTGTAAAGCCTCTTGCCATCGATCTTGATGGCGCTGTACATCGGAGGTGTCTGCTTAACGCGGCCAATCCAACGCCGCAAACTCTCTTCGACCATACTCTCAGTTAGTCTTTGGGTGTCGCCAGTCTTGACCACTTCTCCTTCCTCATCATAGGTGGTGGTTGTGACTCCCAGGGTAATCTCGACGCGGTACCGCTTAACGCCGCCGACGATATGGTCCATCAGTCGGGTCGCCTGGCCGAAACACACCGGCAGCACTCCCCGGGCCAGTGGGTCTATGGTGCCGCCGTGGCCGACCTTCTTGCGTTGCCCAGTGATTCGTTTGATCTGGCGCAAGGCGTCCATCGAGGTTATACCGGATAGTTTGAACAGGTTGATATAGCCGTTTAAGGCCGTTGGCTTGGCGTTGGACTGCCCGTTGGCCATGTTAACCGCCGCCCGGGATCTTTGGAGACTGAGTCGCCTGTTCTTCAATCATTTCGTCTTCGGGTTTAACCCGATTCATCAACCGGAGCACCTGGTCTGCTTCTTCCAGGGAATCATCCAGCTGGTAGGACAAGAAGGGAGTGTGCTTCATGTTGATGCGTGCGCGAAGTTCGCGGCGCAGGTACGACGCGGCCGATCGCATGCCAGCCAAGGCGGCTTCTCTAGTTTCCTGATTGCCCATGACGCTGATGTAGACCCTGGCGCTGCGCAAGTCCCCACTGGAGACCACACGGGTGATGCTGATAACCGCGTTCAGGCGCGGGTCTTTTACCTGGCGCGTTAGGAGAGTACTGATCTCTTCACGCAACTGTTCATTGATACGATCGGTGCGTCGCGACATGGCAGGTACCTTTGGAGATAGATGCTAGGGAGAGTGGCCCATTGGGCTGAAACCCGGGGGGATGGGGCGGGTTAGCGCCGGCCCCGCTCCTGACGGTGGACTTCCAAGATATCGCTTTCCTGGAAATCGTTGAATCCCTGGAGGACGATACCGCATTCGGTGCCGGCGTTCATCTCGTTCACCTCTTCGCGGAAGTGCCTGAGGCTGCTGATCGTGCTGTCCTCGACCACGGCGCCGTCCCGGATCACGCGTACATCTCCGTTCCGGACCATTCTGCCCTCGGAGACGCGGCAACCTGCGATCTGCGTGCCGCGGCGGCCTTCAAATATCTCGCGGACCTCGGCACGGCCAACTATGACCTCGGTGTAGACCGGGTCCAACATCCCGTGGAGGGCTTTTTCCACGTCGTCTATCAACTGGTAGATGATGTTGTAGTGGCGAATCTCCACGCCCATGCGGTCCGCCAGACGCTCCGCGCTAGGCTCGGCACCGATGGAAAAACTGATGACGATGGCCTCAGACGCACTCGCCAAGAGGATGTCCGATTCCGTTACGGCGCCGCTGCCGGAGTGAAGCACGCGCACCGTGGCGTCTTCGTCCACCAATCGTTCCAAAGCCCCGCGGACAGCTTCCACGCTACCCTGCACATCAGCCTTGACAACCAGGTTCAGTTCTTTGACCTCGTCGGTGTCTACCTGATTGACCACTTCTTCCAGAGTGAGGGCGCGGCCCTGTCCGGAAGTTCCAGCGTTGGACTTGCCGCTGGCTTCGGCCAAGGACCGGCCCTCGCGCTCGTTGGTTGCGACGGTCAATTGGTCCCCGGCCTCGGGTACTGAGCTAAATCCCAGGACTTCGGCCGGATAGCCAGGCAGGATGGATCGTATGGGTTTGCCCTGGTCGTCGGACATTGCCTTGACCCGCCCATAGGCGCCGCCGGCTACGATGAAATCGCCGATGTTCAGTGTCCCTTCTTGGACCAAGACGGTAGTGCTGGGTCCCCGTTTTCGATCCAGTTTCGCTTCGATGACCACGCCCTGGGCCGGTTTATTGGGATTGGCTTTCAGTTCGCTGATCTCCGCCACCAGCAGCAGGTTCTCCAGCAGATTGTCGATGCCGTCGCCGGTCTTGGCTGAAACGTCTACCGAGATGACATCGCCTCCCCAGTCTTCAACCAGGAGCTCTTGCTCGCTGAGCTGGCGCTTTACCCGTTCTGGGTCGGCGCCGGGCAGGTCCATCTTGTTGATGGCGACTACTATCGGTACTTCGGCCGCCTTGGCATGGTTGATGGCTTCCAACGTCTGGGGCATGAGGCCGTCGTCTGCCGCGACGACCAGCACCGCTATGTCGGTGACACGTGCTCCCCTGGCCCGGATGGCCGTGAATGCCGCGTGACCCGGCGTGTCCAGGAAAGTTATCGGGTGGCCGTTCGATTCAACCTGGTAGGCCCCGATATGCTGTGTGATGCCACCGACCTCCCGGTCAGCGACCTTGGAGTTCTTTATGGAATCCAGCAGAGACGTCTTGCCATGGTCAACGTGTCCGAGAACAGTGATCACCGGCGGGCGCACAACCAGATCGGCGTCGTCTTCCGTGGCGGCTCCTTTGGCAGCTGATCCCTTAGCCGCGGTGGGCGCTTCGGCCATGCTGGTGCGAATCCCCAGAGCAGTGGATACCAGAGTGGCTACTTGATAGTCGATTACCTGGTTCATGGACGCCATGATTCCATTGCGCATCAGTAGTTTGATCACGTCAATGGGATTTTGATTCAAGACCTCAGCAAGATATTGGACCGTCATAGTCTCGGGAAGAACCAATGCGCGGGACTGGGCCCGCCGCTCGGAAGCCTTGCGGGGTGTTGGCGCTGCGCCTGCTTCGTCCACTGTGGTGGGTCGTCCGTCAGAAGTCATCTACACATCCAATTTGAGTCTTAAAATTAAGGCGCCGTAGCCGGTGGGGCGATGTCCGATTCGTAGTAGGTCCGGACCGGTCCCAGGTCTTGAGTGGAGAGAGCTTGTTTGAAACTTCGCTCCAACGCCCCCTTGCCAAGCGCCCGGTCCCAGCACTCGGGAATGTGGCAGAGGTAAGCCCCTCTTCCAGACTCCCTTCCGCTGATGTCAACAATGATCGGTCCCTGACCGGTGCGAACGATTCGAACAAGCTGTGACTTGGGCATCTTGGCGCCGCAGGCCACGCAACTCCGTTCGGGAACATGTCGGTTCTTTGGCAAGGCCGTCCCTCCGGAGAACATCCCACCCGTTTGCGCTTGAGTTTCCCCAGCGTATTCGGTCGGGGACCAATCTGGGAAGGTCTTAGCGGCCACCGCCGGCAGCGGCTCCGCCGCCTCGGGCTCCACCACCGCGTGCACCGCCTCGGGCTCCACCGCCCTTTCTGCGCCGGCCACCACGGCCGCCGCCTCGAAACTCTTCTACGATATCTTCGGCGAACCGGATCTTGCCCGCGTCGGGAATCAGCACCGGCAAATCATTGAAGTCAGGCAGCTCGCCTTCCTCTTCCTCGTCTTCGTCATCATCGTCGCCATCTTCGGACAACTCAACGTCGTCAATGGTGAAGGCGCCTAGGTCTTCCACGCTGAGGCCTTCAGCAGCGACGGGCTCGGCCGTTTCTTCGCCGGTAGCTTGGTTTTCCTCTTCCCTGATCAGGGCCTCAAGGATGCTGGCTTCATCGGCGGTTTCAACTGGAGCTTCGACTTCGGCTTCCGCCGCAGGAGATTCGGCGGGGGCGTGCTCGCCGGCAGCCGCTTCTTCGGCTGCGATAGCGCCAGCCTTTTCGACGATGGCGATCGCTTCTTCCACGGCTTCTTCGGCGTCAGTTGCTTCGACAACCGCAGAATCCGAATCATCAACCACTGCCGCGCCGGCCTTAGACTGCGTGCTTTCCTTGATCTCTTCCCATTCGGTCATGCCCTTTATGTCCAGTCTCCAACCGGTCAACCGGGCGGCCAGACGGGTATTCTGGCCCTCTTTGCCGATGGCCAGAGAGAGTTGCCGGTCCGGCACCACCACGATGGCAGTCTGTTCCTGCTCGAGCAGTTCCACATGGACCGGTTCCGAAGGGCTGAGAGCGTTGGTGATGAAGGTCTTGGGCTCTTCGTCCCAAGATACGATATCTATCTTCTCGCCCTGAAGTTCATTCACTATGCTCTGGATCCGGTTGCCCCGGATGCCGATGCAAGAGCCGACCGGGTCGATGCCGGCCTGTGTGGCGCTCACCGCGACCTTGCTGCGGAACCCAGCCTCGCGGGCGATAGCTTTAATCTCAACCACGCCGTTGTAGACTTCAGGTACTTCGATCTCGAACAGCCGTTTCAGCATGTTCTTATGGCTTCTGGAGACCAGGATCTCCGGTCCCTTGGGCGTGCTTCTAACGCTGATCAGATAGACCTTGGTGCGCTGTCCCTTGCGGTAGCGCTCGTTGGGCGCCTGTTCTTCAAAAGGCAGGACTGCTTGGGCGCGTCCCAAGTCTAGAGTGATGGTACGGCCGGGCTCGGCCTGTTCAATCACACCGGAGACGATATCGCCTTCGTGTTGCTGGAACTCTTGATAGAGAAGGTCCCGCTCCGCTTCGCGGAGGCGCTGCAGCACCACCTGCTTGGCGGTCTGCGCCGCGATACGGCTGGCGTTGTGGGGCAGTGGCTCGGCGGCCGCTACCTCGTCACCCAACTCGGCGCCCTTCTTGATTAACTGGGCGTCCGCAACGGTGACCTCTTTGTCGCTGTCCTCAACCGTTTCCACCACGGTTTTCAGCGCAAAAACACTGACTTCCCCAGTATTGGGGTTGAGCGTGACAGAGATATTTTGCCCTGAAGCAGGGTTGTCTTTTTTAAAGGCTGACGCCAGGGCAACCTCAATCGCCCCGAGCACCTGTTCCCGGGGCAAATGCCGCTCTGCCGCCAACTGGGTCAACGCTATCAGAAAATCACTTTTCATTGGTTCGCACCCCTTCCGGTTCCCGGACGGAAAACGTTGGTCTCCATCAGCAAGAAAGCGGGTTTATACCCCGCTCTCTAAGGAAGGCTTATATGTGGTGCCAGTATAGCATCGCCACGGCTGATGTTTCAAGTTTTTCTACCCCTAATTAGCCTCAGACCCATGCGTTGCCCAGCGTGCCTGGAAGATTGGTCCGAAATGGCTTCAAAAAGCCCTTGCCTCGATTCCTTTACCCCTTCGACCGGCAGAAAAGTCCTGGCTTGCCGAGAATCACGCCAGCTTCAAGGCCCCATAGGGGCCCCGGTCACCACCATATCTTGCCCTTGGCTTCCTTTGCAAGCTGGTCGTAGTCCTTGGTCCATAGGGCGGTGCTCAGGTATTTCCAGCCTCCATCGGCCAGTAGGCAGACGATATCGCCCTTGTCCATGCGTTCTGCCTGGCGCATCGCACCATAGACCACGGAGCCTGACGAGACGCCGGCGAATATGCCCTCTTCGGCTAGAAGCCGCTTGGCGGTGGCGAAAGCGTCAAAGCTGTTTACCAGCATTCTGGTATTCAAAACGTTGATGTCCAAGATCGGGGGGATGAACCCTTCTTCAAGACTGCGCAGCCCTGAGATGAAATCATCGGGTTCGGGCGCCACGGCCACGATCTTGGTATCCGGGTTGTGTTCTTTCAACCGGCGGGCCACACCCATCAAGGTGCCACCTGTGCCCAGACCGGCCACGAACATGTTGACATCGGGGAGGGCCTCGATGATCTCCGGGCCGGTGGTCTCGTAGTGGGCGTCGGGGTTGCCGGGGTTGCCGTACTGGTACAGCATGAAATAATCGCTGCCCCGTTTCTCGATCAGGTCTTGAGCGACCTCAATGGCGCCGTTGGTGCCGCGGGTGCCGTCAGAGTGGATGATCTCAGCCCCGTAGGCTTCGAGTAGCTGGACCCGCTCCACGCTGACATTTTCCGGCATGACCACGGCGACCTTGTAGCCCTTGAGCCGACCGATCATGGCGAGCGAGATGCCTGTGTTGCCGCTGGTGGGCTCCAAGATCGTGCGGTTGGCGGATATCTCTCCGTCCCGTTCTGCCTGCTTAATCATCTTGAGGGCGATGCGGTCTTTGACGCTGCCGGTGGGGTTCTGCCCTTCCAACTTGGCGAAGATGCGCACGCCCTCTTTGGGAGTCATACGCTGCAGTTCAACGAGGGGGGTGTTGCCGATGGTTTCGATGATGCCTTTGTAGGTGAGCCTAGTAACCATAAACCTTGTATCTACCGATGTTCTGCCGTGGATTTAGGGGCACTGGTGCCAAAAGGGGCGTCCGTTTTCTAGACGCCCCTGATCTTGATCTAGTCGGAACCTACCACCGCAGGTTCGTGGGGCTCTGCTATGCCGCAGAAGATCTCGTAGTCGATCAACTCGGTGACTGTAGGGTTGTCTCCGCACAGCGGGCAGGCCGGGTTTCTCTTCAGGCGCACTTCGCGGAAGGTCATGCTGAGGGCGTCGATGAGGAGCAGCCGTGAGCTGAGGGACTCGCCGATGCCCAGGAAGTATTTGAGGGCTTCGGTGGCCTGGATGCTGCCAACCAAGCCGGTCAGCGCGCCCAGCACGCCGGCCTCGGCGCAGTTGGGGACCATGCCCGGAGGCGGCGGCGACGGGAACAGGCAGCGGTAGCAGCCTTCGCCCGGCAGGAAGACGGTGGCCTGACCGTCAAAGATCAGTATGCTGCCATCTACAAGAGGCTTGTTCAGTAGATAGCAGGCATCGTTCACCAGGTACCGGGTGGCGAAGTTGTCGGCGCCGTTGATCACCAGATCATATTGGCTGATGATCTCCATGGCGTTCTCGGACTCCAAACGGGTCTCGTGCACGACCACATTCACGTCCGGATTGTAAGCCTTGATGTTGTCGATAGCGGACTGGACCTTTGGCCGGCCCACGTCGGCGGTATGGTGCAGGACCTGGCGCTGCAGGTTGGACAGTTCAACTACGTCGAAGTCGACGATGCCGACGGTGCCAACTCCGGCTAATGACAGGTAGATGGCGGAGGGAGAACCAAGCCCGCCGGCGCCGATGATCAGAGCTTTGGCGCCCATCAGAGCGCGCTGACCCTTGCTACCAACGTCACTCATGATGATGTGGCGGCTGTATCGCTTTACTTGCTCCGGTGTGAGCGTTAGGGGCTGTTCGGCCATGGGTTGGACCCTCCTCGTTTTTCCCGGTACTCCCGTGGGTACTTTGGTTTAGACGCGCCCGAACACCGATGGGTGTCTCGGCTGGCCAGTAATAGGACCGAATGTTTGGTTCGCAATAAAAAACCCGCGCTTACCCAAAGGGGTTCCTCAGATTGGGTGGGCGCAGGCTTCAGATGTACAGAAGTTGTTGCCCGCCCCTATGTGAGCGGACAAGTACAGGTGCAATTTGATTGTCGGTCCGTTGTATTCATCAACTTTTTGAGTCTATAGCTGGCAAAAGTGGTTGTCAAGCAAAATTGAGCGTGGTGCCGAGGCCGCCAGGAGCGCCAACCAGTCTAGGATGAGACCGGCAGGGCCGCTTTCCCGGCCAGGCTCGACTGGCGTTCAGCCAGGTCAGCCACTGTGATATTGCTCAGAACATCGCGGATCGTAGCTTCAACGGTCTGCCACACTTCTTGCTGCGCGCAGGTGTGGGAGAAAACACAATCATGGGGGTTGATGAGGCAGTCCAGCGGGGAATTGCTGCTATCCAGGTGTTCCATAACCATGTTCAGGTCGATGTCTTTGGGATTCATGGCCAGGGCATGGCCACCCTGCGGCCCTCTCCTGCTCTGGACGAAGCCGAATTTGTTGAGCGAGGTCATCA
>NZVX01000026.1 GCA_002698265.1 Chloroflexota bacterium
GGCCCTCTGGTTTGCGGTGGAGATGGAGCGCTTGGACCGGGGAATCTGATTCTGAAAATACGGGAGTTGGCCGAATGTCCCAAGCCTTGAATTACAACTACAACAGCGTGGCCCAGGAAGTGGTATGCGCTGAGGACGCCATCAGCAGCCTGCCGGCAGTATTGGACCGATTGGGCGGCACTCGGGCGATGGTCGTTTGCGGACCGTCCATCCTTGAGAAATCCGATGTGATCCGGCGGGTCCAAGATGCCCTGGGAGACCGCTGCGTCGGGTTGTTCTCGGGCGTGGCGCCCCATTCACCGGTGCATACCTTGGACGAGGCCATGCGATTGGCTTCGGAGATCAAATCTGATGCGCTGGTCAGCGTCGGCGGCGGCAGCACCCACGACACCGCTAAAGGGATCGCCACCCTTCTGGGCGAGGGCGGAACGATCCATGACCATCAGGTGATCTTCGAGCCGCCGGATAAGATAATTCTTCCCCAGTTGTCTGGAGACCGTGTGCCCATCATCGCCGTCTCCACCACCATGGGGGCAGCGGAGCTCAGCCGGGGCGCTGGTTTCGCCGACAAAGACCTTGGAAGAAAAGTCTCAGTCGCCGACCCAGCGACTATTCCGCGCTCCATCATCATCGACGGCAAGGCCTTGGCCACCACGCCCATGAACATCCTGTTGTCTACGGCCATCGGCCAGTTGCGTGTGGCCATCGAGTCGGTCTATTCCGTCAAGCACAACCCGATCTGCGATTCCTTGTGTCTACACGCTATCTCGATGATTGTGAAAAACTTGCCTGAATGTCCTAAATTGGACGTGGAGTGCCTGCTCAACACCAAGACTGCGGCGGCCATGGCGTCGTTGGGGAGCGTGGGCGGGGGTATAAACACGGCCATTGCGCACCACGTCGGTGGAATTTTTGACGTGCCCCACGGAGATGCCAACGCTATAATGCTGCCCCATAGTATGCGTTTCAACGCTGAGGCTTCTGCTGACCGGCAAGCTCTCATCGCCCAGGCCATGGGGATAGATACTTCTGCGATGAGCGACTACGATGCGGCCCTGGCTGCGGCGGGAGCTGTCGAAGACCTGCGCGACTCATTGGGACTCCCCAACCGGCTACGAGACGTTGGCGTGCCCGAAGAGGGACTCGAGCTGATCGCTTCTGCTACCCTGCAAGACCGCTCGTTAGCCACGAACCCGACGCCGGTGACTGACGCCGGGCCCATCATGTCGGTGCTGAGGAGTTCTTGGTAGCGCTGAGAGGGCCCGAACTTCTGAAATAACTATCTGAAAATCGGCAACTTAGCCGAATGACTAGGAATCATGGCAATAGTGCATCGCAGGATATTCTTCGCAAAGGTCGGCCAACCTGGGCCTCTGGTCCGAGCACTTCCAAGAAACCCCAGTGCAGATGAAGTCCCACGGCATCGAATGGGAGACCCGTATCTACACCGACTACCACAGCGGACGCTGAGATAGAGTCGTTGTGAAGTGGGTGTTAGACAGCATCGATTACATTGACTATGAATTGGGACGGATCATGGAGATCCCCGAGGCAGCCGCCTTTTTCCAAGGCTGGCAGACCAAGTTGAACGACATGATCCATTACGCCGACGGGGAGACTTGGACGCTGGTCTAAAATTCGGCCCTCGAACTACTTAAAGAAATCGCGGACCAAATGGACAAATTCATCGGTCTGTTCCATCTCAGGGTGGTGCCCGCAGTTGGGTATTATTTCAAGCCGCGCGCCTTGGATGGCCTGCTGATAGACCTCGCCGGCGCTGACTGGAATCACCCCGTCTTGTTCTCCCCAGACGAGGAGAGTCGGTAGGTCTTGCAACCGGCCCAAAAGATGGGGCAACGCTGCGTGGTACATGTAAGGACGCCAGGTTAGGCGGGCGGACTCTTCTCTGGAGCACTCCCAGAGTTCCACCTGTTCCGGGGTTGGTTCCGCGGGATATGCAGTTGAATATTCCGGAGTCGAATTAAAGTCGACAAAGTTCTCTTCGAAATACTCTCTGGTGGTGATTAAGAACATGTCTAAAATCTCGCCGGTGGGCGGTTTGATCCCAGTCGGCGCCACCAGCGCCATCTTGCGGAAAGTTTGCGGGGACTGGCAGGCCATCTCGGCCGCAAGCCAACCGCCCAATGAGAACCCTAGTATGTTGACCCGTCCGATACCGAGTTCCTCGATCACCCTCAGATACCAACTGGCCAGGTCGCGAACGCTCATGATCCAGTCCAGTTGATCGGTTACGCCAAACCCAGGGTGTGCGGGCATGTGGAGAGTGAAATCTTGGGCCAACGATTCCGCGTACCGGAGAGGGACGGTCTGGCCCATCTCACCGTGAAGCACCAAGATTGGGTCGCCGCTGCCTCCCTCGATCATATGAACGCCAACGCCGGCTACCTGAGTCTTTCCTTCCTGCCAAGTTAAGGAACCGGTGGACATGAAATCGCTCCTGAATATAGTTATTTGGCCTGCCCGTCACTGAACGCTGTGAGAGGGTGGCCGCCATGATTCTGTGTGGTGACCCAAGGATTGTCAACTTGGACAGGGCATTGAAAATAGGGTTTCGAAACCGGGACAAATGGGCTGAAACATTCGCGAATCCACCACCATGGCAAGCCACAGAAGCCGGTTGCGCCATGCTTCTTTGCGTTTGACGACCGATTTAGTGCCTGTTATCGTGGCTCGGATATCGGTATCTGCGCCATTGACGCGTTTGTTCTGGCAGATACGTGGAGGCCAGTCATGAGCATTCCACAATCTACCGATACTCGGCTCACCATCCTCAGAGACATTGCCACCTGCCCATTTTCTTTCTACTAGCTAACTTCTCAAACCGATTTGACCGCAAATGGCTCAGCCGATGGGGCTTCCGATCTGGAACATCGACCGGATTCTGTTCGAACAAGTTTGTATATTGGTGGCCTTGATGGCAGAATTGCCGGGCTCGCCGCCCAGGATTTAGTCGGATGGCGATGTTGATCCCGCGAATCAGGAGGACAAAAGTGGCATCTATCAGAGTCAATAAGGCGAAACAAAAACTGCAGAACGGAGAAGTGATCACGGTGATCTCCGGTCTACAAAGCAGCGACATCATAGATTTCTTGGGGCCCATGGGTTTCGATGCCGTATGGATCGAAACCGAACACGGTTCGGTGGACTGGGAGACTCTGGGCGATATGACCAGGGCGTGCGACCTTTGGGGGATGACGTCCATAACCAGAGTCAATTCCAATGATCCGGGCCTGATTACCCGAACCCTTGATCGGGGTTCCATGGGCATCGTAGTACCCCACGTAAACACCCGTGAGGCAGCCGAGGAGGCCGCTCAGTCCACGAAATACTCTCCATTGGGCTACCGGGGAATGTTCGGAGGGCGCCAGTCGTTCGGAGTCATCGATTATTTCCATCAAGCCAACGACCAGACGATGGTCGTGGTGCTTCTAGAAGAAGTGGAGGCGCTGGACAATCTGGACGAGATTTTGACCGTGCCGGACATCGACGTTTTCTTTATCGCACCGTCCGACCTCTCTCAGACCATGGGCCACATCGGCAACGCCGGTCATCCAGAGGTCCTTGAAGCCGTAGACCAGGCCATCGCCAAGATCGTTGGCGCGGGCAAAGTTGCGGGAACGCTGGTGAACGATGGAAACGTGGAAGCCTACGCCCGGAAAGGGGTACAGTATCTAATGACCTCTTGGAACTCCTGGGTGGCCAGGAGCGCCGCAGAATTCATCCAGAAAGCTGGGAATGCACGTTAGCCAGTCGACTTAACCCGGATCGGTCTGCTAAGGCACCGGAGGAGGGCTCGTGTCATTGGAGATGGGCCCTCGTCCGGTGGTTTTCAGCGGCATCAATAGCACGGTGCCGAGTATGAAGAACTCGGCGGCCCCAGCGGTCAGCACCTGGTAACCAAAGTCGTCGGGCCGGTCAGGGGTCCGGTTCTACCGAAGCAGAAGGAATTCAGCTTCAGAAGATCCCACTGGCTCCATTTTTCGACCCATGCGCCCTGGGCTATTCTCGGAATCCGTCTGGTTTGAAATCTACTTAGGAAGTCCGTCAATTGCCGGGCGAGTCGCCTGTCTAGGCACCTGCCACGGCGCTTGACCGAGGTCTATAATACATCAGCTCCCACACCTGAAACCTCAACTGGCCAAACGGGTCAACCGGGTTTCACCGACGAAGACCCATCGCAGACTAAGGATGTTCTCACCTCATGAAGATTTGTTCCTTGCTACCCAGTGGGACTGAGATATTATTTGCCCTGGGACTGGGTGACCAGATCGCGGGTGTTTCAGATCTTTGCGATTTTCCGGCTGAGGCCCGTACCAAGCCGGTGGTCAGCCGCAGCACAGTTGACCCATCGGTCCTTTCCAGCGACGAAGTTGAGGCCGTCATGAACGACCTGCTAACCCGTGGCGAAAACCCCTTCGAGCTGGACCAAGAGTGGTTGGTGAGAGAGTCTCCGGATGTGATCTTGACCCAAGACCTCTGCCACGTCTGCGAAGTGAACGCCGGTCAAGTGACCGGTGTTGTCGCTGGAATGTCGGTCCAGCCAGAGGTCGTGGTGCTTCAGCCCAGGACTTTTGAAGGCGTGTTGGAGTCCATCTTGCAGGTGGGCCGGGCCTGTCATGCCGAAACCCCGGCGTCCCAGATGGTTGCCGCCATGCGCCGGCGGGTCGGTTCAGTCCAAGAAAAGCTGCCGCCCGGTTCGGACCGGCCCAGGGTGTTCTCTCTAGAAGGAATCAACCCTCTGGTCGTGGGGGGCCATTGGATTCCGGATATGCTGAGCTTGTCTGGCGGGAACCAGGATATGTTCGCGCCCGGCTGCAATGCTAAAAGGTTGGATTGGGACGAGGTGCGCCAGTACGATCCCGACAAGCTTTTCATCGACCTATGTTCGTCCGACCTGGCTAGGAACCTGCGGGAAGTGCCTTGGCTGGAAAGTCAAGAAGGTTGGCGGATTCTCTCTTCGGTGAAGAGCGGGGAAGTCTATCTGATTGACCATTCTTATTTCAGCCGCCCCGGACCAAGGAGCGTCGAAGGCGTAGAATTATTGGCCGAGCTAACGCATCCTGAACTGTTCTCCGGACTGGCTCCGCGAGACGCCGTCGTCAAGCTCGATGGCAGGCGCTATGCGGGCCAGCCAGACGGAAATCTAGCCGAATTTTTCCAGCCGCTCAAATGATTCTTGAAACACTGGCAACAGACCACGCTGGCACTGCGATATTCGAGCGTATATAATATTGGCGATTTCACCTTTATCACTTCAAGTGTAGGTATGAATTTGCTGGACAAAGACGAATTTCGGTCTGGCCTTGGGCAGTTTGCCACAGGCGTCACTGTGATCACGACTTTGGATAACGACGGCGAGCCACATTCAATGACGGCCAACGCTTTCTCATCCATCTGCCTAGACCCGCCAACGATCATGGTCTGCATCGCCCACGGCACCAATACCCACGGCTACATGGAGAAGACCAGCCGGTTTGGCGTAAATATCCTGAACCAAGCACAACAAGATCTGGGCGCTTACTTCGCCAAGAAACCGGAGGACCGCACCGGCGGCGTCGAATATCACTACTCGGAGTCCGACGACAAAACTCCGGTTCTGGATGGCTCAATGGTGTTTTTTGGTTGTGAGGTGCTGGGCTCCCACGTATATGGGGACCACACGATCTACGTCGGTCTGGTAAAAGAAATGCGCCGGAACGAGTCCGGCGCACCTTTGATGTTCTACAACAGTCGTTGGTATAATCCGGCCGCTGATTAAGCCGGGTTTCCTCATCGGCGGCAGGCCCGTTATTTCAGGCTCGCCATGAAATGTTCGATCTCTTCGTTGACCTTCTTGTATTCTTCCATCTGGACGAAATGAGTAGCGCCCGGAATCACAGTTTCCCGGGCATTCTGCATGTGTTCGGTTAAGTAATCGGCGTATTTGACCGGAGTTACCTTGTCCTCGCTTCCCCAAAGTATCTGGGTGGGAAGATCGATCTGCTCCAGCTCTCCCATGACGTCAAACTGGTCGCAGGCCAACAGGTCGTTTAGCTGGACCTCGGGGCCAAGTTCCACCGCTCGTTGTGAGAGCACTGGATGCATGTCAGGCGAGACGTGCTTGAACGATTTCATGTATCCGGCCAGCCAGTCGGAATTGTTCGGTCCGGGCTCACGGCAACGGTCTAGATAGTCTGGATGAACGTGCAGCCGGGCGCCCGTTCCCATGAGGATAATCCCCTTCAATTCCTCAGGGTAGCGCAGAGCGTAAAGGAGGGTGATGGCCCCGCCCATTGCGTGCCCGCAGAGGACTACGTCTTTGTACCGGCGGGCTGTGATGAAACCCCGCACCCATTCCAGATAACTGTCGATGTCATGACAGGCTTTGCCGGTGGAATGTCCGGGAAGGTCGATGGCTTTCGAGTTGCGGAAGTGCCGGAGTTGGTAGTAATAAGTGAGGCTGGAACTACCGGCTCCGTGCAGAAATACTAGTTTCATTGTTAACGGCTCACTGGATGATATTCTTCATCAATATTTATGATATTGATGAACTTCCACTATCAAGTATATATGGTTATGTTATCGAATAAAATTCTCTTATTCAAGGTTTGACCGAATTGGATTGCCGGGTTCTCAAATGTTTCCGATTGAGACCGGGAGAATGAAAAAGAGCGCCGTGGCGACACGGCGCTCTTCGGTTTGCCAGAGGTCAAGGGAGGCTTATTCTGTGTCGGTCTCCTCGGGTTCTTCAGGGTCGTCGTCGACGTCAACCTCCTCGATATCATCGTCTTCTTCGATCTTCGTCGTTTCCTCTACATCTTCGGTCTCGGCAGTTGCCTCATTTTTGGCCTCAGAGGTAGTTTTCTTCGCTTTGGGCGGTTTTTTGTCGGCGCTGGCGTCATCGTCGGTATTCTGGGTGTCCGATTCTTGGAAGCAAGCGATCGATGCAACGTAGTCGTCCGGCTCGCGGTCACGCCAGACGATCACTCCCTGGGTGTTCCGTCCAGTTACCCGGACGTCCTCCAATGTGATCCGCACCACCTGCGCCTTGGCGGAGATGATGAGTATCAGTTGGCCGGGGCCATCCGACACTACTCTGGCCGCCGCCACCTTGCCGGCTTTGTCGGTGGTTCGGAATGTGCGCACACCCTGGCCGCCTCGGGAGTGGCGCGGGTAGCTGGCCAATGGGGTGCTCTTGCCGTAGCCCCCTTGGCTGACGATCAATAGATGGCTATTGGGTGTTACCGTGCTCATGGCGACGACTTCGTCTTTGTTCAACAGCCGGATGCCTCTGACGCCGCCGGCGGTGCGTGAGCGGGGGGTCAGTCCGGTGACGGGGAACTTGATGGCCTGGCCTTGCTCGGTCACCATGACCACGTCTTTGGCTTCGCCCACCTGGGCTACCGACACCAACTCATCGCCCTGTTCCAGGTCAAACACGATAAGACCGGAGGGGCGTATCCGGGTGAGTTCCCCTGTTTTCAGGGCTTTTATCTCACCTTTCTTGGTGGCCAACAGCAGCGGGTACTCGTCTCTGGGGTTATCTATGAGGAGCATGGCCTGAATCGCCTCTCCCCGGTCCAGGGGTAAGAGGTTGGCCAGCAGGACTCCCCGGCTGGTGCGCGACGAATCGCCGTGGATCTGGTACGCCTTCAGTGGGTATACCCGTCCCCGGTTAGTGAAGAAGAACAGGGTGTCGTGGGTGTCCACTACCACCAGGTCCATCACCGCATCGTCTTCCCTTGTCCGCATACCCACAACGCCTTTTCCGCCGCGGTGTTGGGTGCGGAATGTGTCGGAAGGCACCCGTTTCACGTAGCCCTTCTGGCTCAGCGTGATTATGGCGTCTTCATGGGGGATGAATGACTCGTCGGTCTGGTCGGCGAGTTCGGCGTCGTGGATCACCGTCCGCCGCGGGTTGTTAAACGACTTTTTGAGGGCTTGAGTTTCCTGTTTTATCTCGGCCAAGACCAATTCCGGACTGGCCAACAGCGACTCTAGTTCGGCGATCTTGGTAACCAATTCATCGTGCTCTTTCTCCAGGCGTTCCCGCTCTAATGCGGCCAAACGGCGGAGCTGCATCTCCAGGATGGCTTGGGCTTGAATCTCGCTGAGGTCTAAAGTTGACATCAGATTCGACCGTGCCGCTTCCACATCAGCCGATTGACGGATGATCTGAATCACTTCGTCCATCCGGTCCAGAGCTAACAGGAGACCCTGTACCACATGGTCGCGCTCCTGGGCCTTCTGCAATTGGAATTCAGAGCGTCGGCGAATCACTACCTGCCGGTGTTCGATGAACAGGACCAGGCAGCGCTTTAGCGGCAGTACCTGAGGCTGACCGTCCACCAAAGCCAACATGATGGAGTTGAAAGAAGTCCGCAGCGCCGTGTGGCGCATCAGGTTGTTCATCACAACGTAGGGCTGGGCATCGCGGCGCAGTTCAATCACGACCCGCATGCCGTGGCGGTCTGACTCGTCCCGTATGTCGGAAATCCCATCCAACTTCTTCTCCCGGGTTAGATTGGCGATCTTCTCGACCAGGTTAGCCTTGTTCACTTGATAGGGGAGTTCAGTGATGATTATTTGTTCCCGGTCTCGGCTGCCGGGAATCTCTTCGATCTCGGTGGTGGCCTCCATGATGATGCGGCCACGTCCGGTGGTGTATGTATCGAAGATCCCCTGGTGTCCCAGGATGTTGGCGGCCGTCGGGAAGTCGGGGCCCTTGACCGAGCGCATCAACTGCTCAGTGGTGGTATCCGGGTTGTCGATCAGCCTGACGATGGCGTCGCAGATTTCTCCTAGGTTGTGGGGTGGGATATTGGTCGCCATACCCACGGCGATGCCTGATGCGCCATTTATCAGCATATTGGGCAGCCGGGCCGGTAGAACGGTGGGCTCGCCCAGTGAGTCATCGAAGTTTGGACTGAAATCGACCGTGTTTTGGTCGATATCCGCCAAGAGTTCATCGGCGATGGGAGCGAGGCGGGCTTCGGTATACCGCATGGCCGCGGGCGGATCGCCGTCGATGCTGCCGAAGTTGCCCTGCCCGGTGATTAACGGGTAGCGCATAGAGAAGTCCTGGGCTAACCGGACCAGAGCGTCGTAGACGGAGCCCTCACCGTGGGGATGGAACTTACCAAGCACCTCACCGGCGATCCTGGCGCTTTTTCTATAGGCACCGCCGGGCCGGATGCCCATGTCATGCATCGCGTATAAGATGCGGCGGTGTACGGGTTTCAGACCGTCGCGCACGTCGGGTAGTGCCCTGGAGACTATAACGCTCATGGCGTAGGTCAGATACGAAGTACGCATCTCCTCTTCGATGCGTACCGGGCGTTGTCCCGACTCTGGTTGTTCGGGGCTAGTTGTTACCATCGGTCAATTCTCCTCAAGACTCCACATTTGATGATGTTAGTTCCTGATTTTTATGCGGGAATAACCAGGCGATTTCGGCACGGTTTTCTTTCGGAATTCGAACCCCATTTACCGGACCTGAGTTCCGTCTGGCCCAATCTGGGTCAAGCGGCGAATTCAGAGATGAAGCTCTCGGCGCGTTCGTGCAAACCTATGAACAAGTTGTCGAACATCTTGGGGACCTCGTCCTGCCGCTCCGGGTGACATTGCAGTCCTATAACCCAGCTATGTTCCGGGCTCTCAAGGCCTTCGATCAACCCATCCTCCACCTCATAAGCCGTAGTCATCAAGCGCGGCGCACGTTGCGCCTCTTTCAGTCCTTGATGATGCAGGCTATTCACTTTGAAGAACCCTGCCATCCCAATCACCGGGGCGGCTTTTGCACCCGGCGCGAGGTATATCGTGTGGGAAGTAGGCTCCCAAGTTCCGTTGACCTTCTCAGACTTGTGGTTGGGTAGGTCTTGTATCAGCTTGCCACCAAAGGCCACGTTCAACAATTGCATGCCTCGGCAGATCGCCAGCACCGGCATATCACGGCCCAAGGCGTACTCCAATATCCGCATTTCCAGGTCGTCCAGAACGCGGTTCAACTTCAAACCGGCTTCCGGGTCGGGATCCTCACCGTAGAGGGCAGGGTCGATGTCCGGACCACCGGTGAGAAGAAGGCCCCCGACATCGTGCATCAGCCTTTCCGTGGCCACATCTTCATGGTCATCCGGCATCAGAACTCGCACGGCCGCCCCCGCGGACTCCATCACTTCTATATATCGCCGTGCGTTCTTGGCGCCGGATGAGGTAATAGCTACGATTGCCATATGACATAACATTGTAACCGAATTGTGCCTGGAGTTACAGCGTTTACAGGCCGGAGTTGTACTGGTTTTCGGGCGTATCAACGCCTGCGATCATTTGCTCCTACCCGCCTGATTTTGTTAAACTAGTACCAACCTTGAGCCACTAGGAATCTATAGGTGGAAAGAGGTTTCGGGCTTTGAACAGGTTTAGGCGAGGATTTATATGAGAGAAGTGATACAGGGAGCGATTGACGACTTGAAAGACGGTCAGCCCTGTGTTCTAGCGACCGTAGTGCGGACGAAAGGTTCCACACCGCAGAAGGCTGGCGCCATGCTCTTGGTTCGGCAGGACGGCAGCGGAGTGGGCACTCTGGGCGGCGGCTGTGTCGAGGGTGACATCTGGTTCGCGGCCAAAGAAATCCTGCGCCAGAACGGCGGCCCCGAGTTCAAAGACTACTACCTAAATGAAGACATTGCCGCCCGCGACGGGCTGGTCTGCGGCGGCACCATGTATTTCTATCTGGAACCTCTCCGTGCGCCGGATGACTTCGTGCCTATGGCTGGGGAGATCGTGGAAGCCTACGACGGCGGTCATCCGGTCAGCCTAGCTACGGTAGTCAATGCCAAGGAAGGCGGCCCTGCCCTGGGCGTCAAATTGTTGTTGCGGTCTGACGGCTCCGTCACCGGCTCGCTGGGCAACGCCGAGTTGGACTCCCAGGCCATAGAGATCGCCCAAAGAGTGGCCGACATCGGCAGCAACGAGGCTTTCAGTACAGCCGACGGCACGGAGATCTTCGTCGAGGGATTCACCACGCCCCCGACTCTTGTGATGGTGGGCGGCGGGCACGTTGGCAAGGCCACTGCGGACCTGGCCCATTCTCTGGGCTACCGGGTTTATCTGGTGGACGACCGGCCGGAGTTCTCCAACGAGGACCGCTTCCCCTATGCGGAAGAAACGGTGGTTGCAACCTACGACAAATGGACCGACCACGTTGATCTCAACGTGAACTCGTTCGTCGTGGTCGCAACCAGGGGACACCGCTTCGATGACATGGCCCTGGAGTCTGCACTGAAAACCCGCGCCCGTTACATCGGTGTGCTGGGCAGCCGCCGGAAGACCATAATGATCTTCAGGCGCCTGTTGCAACAGGGTGTGCCCTTGGAGCGAATCAAAGAGGTATATGCACCAATCGGTCTGGACATAGGCGCTCTGGAGCCCGAAGAATTGGCCGTGAGCATCATGTCGGAGATCATCATGGTCCGTCGCGGCGGCGGCGGCGGGCAGATGCAGATGGGCGATTGGTACATCGACCGTGCGGCCGATATCGTTGACCGTGCGACTGAATCTTCGGTCGAAGTCTAGGGACCGGCGCATGCCCGGCGTTGGGGCGATACTCTTGGCCGCCGGTGAGTCCAGCCGGATGGGCCAACTCAAAGCCCTGCTTCCCTGGCAGAACACCACACTTCTCGAACACCAACTTCGTTCGCTAATGGATGCCGGCGTCCAACAGGTCGTGGTGGTTGTCGGCCATGATGCGGACCGCCTTAAGCCAATCATAGAATCCGTTGAAGGCGCCGGTTGGACGCTCAATCACGACTACCTACAGGGTAAGACCACCTCGCTCAAATCCGGCGTTGCCGCGCTGGCTGGAGAGCCGATCTCTGACGTCCTCTTGCTGAACGTGGATCAGCCCCGGAACGCCGACACGGTCCGGACGTTGATGGAGCGGCACCAAGCGTCATCTTTCCGAATCACCATCCCCACACACGGCGGAAAGGGCGGCCACCCAATTCTCATAGCCGCCGAACTGCTTCCGGAGCTTGCGGAGATTCAAGAGGAATCCCAGGGCCTGAAAGCGGTGGTGCGGCGCCATGCCGATACTACGGAAAGGTTCGGGATGGACGACCCATCAGTCCTCTGGGACCTGAACACACAGGAGCAATACCAAAAAGCCCTGGACGCAGGCCTCTAAGTCAGGTCTAACGTCCGGTGAGGACCAATCCGGACCATCCCTAAGCTGACTGCGGATCCCTTCTGATGAAATCCCCGGGTAGCGCCAGTGACGAAAGGAACCCCAGGAAGAACAACCCGGACGCGAAGTAGAAAGCGGCGTGCCAACCGATATATTCCACGACGACGCCGGCAATGATTGAGGCCATAGCTCCGAAGAAGGCGTTACTGCCCCACATGAGTCCGATGAACGTCCCTTCCAGGCCTTTCCCAGCCGCCACGTCGATCGCCGCCGCCTGGGTCAGGGAGTTCACCGAAAATAGGAACAGCCCGAATAACAGGACTGAGACGGTCATTCCCGGCCCATCGCCGCCCAATACCATGGTGGTCGGAAAGATCACGGCTGAGGCCATGATTAACATGATGATCGGCTTTCTTCCGATCCGGTCGGACAAAGCCCCGAATAAAGGCCCGGCGAATATTCCCGGAGCCGCCAGCAAGGCGACGTGGAACCCGACCCAAAAGGGGCTAAGTTCCAATTGGTCGGAAAGGTAAAGCGGGATGACCCAAAGCAATGATCGGTCTCCCATGCCTCGGACGGCGGACACGGTGAAGATCCACCACATGCCGGTGCCCTTGAACGATTCCCGCATGTCACGAATCTGAGTCCGGAATTTGGCCCCGTAATCGACTCCCTCAATCTTTGGGCCGCCGACGTTGCGCAGTAGAAAAAAAATCACAACCGCAAATAAGAGCAGCACTGGGGTGCCGCCTCCTACGATCCAACGCCATCCTACGATGGCCAGCAGGCCTCCGACGATCAATGGCCCTAACCAGTCGCCGACATTTCCCGCAGACCTGTGCAGCGAAATGAATAATCCGCGTCTCTTTGGGAAGCGCTGGGCCAGCAGGCCAAGGGCTGGGGGGTGCCACAAGGCAGTACCAGCCGAAGCCAGAGCCAAGGCAGCTAGAATCAACCCGAATGTGGGGGCGATCGACACCAGGAAATAGCCGATCGCGATCAGGCTCATGCTGAAGGCCAGAATATGGGCCCTGCGGTGCTGGAACATATCGACGAAGAAGCCGCCGGTCATGCTTGTGGCTCCGCCCGATAGTTGCCGTACTGCATCTAGAAAGCCGGCTTGGATGGGTGCAAGACCCAAGGTGATGTATATCTGGGGAATGAGGACCAGGAATGCCCGGCCGTACATGTGTTCCAACGTGTGAGCGCCGATCAACGTGCTCGCCATTACCGGGTCTTTTGTTCGTTGGTACTCGGGGCCAGTGATGGCTCGAGGATCTATAGCTTCAGCCAATGGTTCTTGGTCCCCTCAAAATCATCTTATGGGCGTGGAATGTGCCTGACAGACGATGGGCAGTATACACCGGTGGCTAATCCGGTAACAGGGTTAGAGTTCCGGGTATGTCGGGGTTCAGGTTGGATGTAAACGGGCCTAGTAATGATAGAAGAGTTGCTGCAACTCATGACGGTCTTTGGTAACGGTCAATCCCAGCATCAGTAGGACCCGCGCTTTCTGAGGAAGCAGGTTGTCTGAAACGATGAATCCTTGCTCCTCTTTCTTCGGGGTGATGACAACCCTGCCGGCAGTGGAGCGGGTCGCCAGTACTACCGGTATACCGTCTTCCACTAGTTTTACGGCGGCGTCAATCACCGCCGGCGGGAAAGTGCCGCCGCCAAACCCGGCCAATATCAGGCCGTCTGACCGGTTGTTCCGCACCGCGTCGACCAGCAGACCGTCGGCGCCCGCATAGGAGTAAACGATGTCTATCCTGGGCAGAGTGGTCATGTCGTCCACCATGAACGGCGTGTCGACGGTGTGGCGGCGCAGGGGCGCCCGGTAGAACACCACTTTACCGTCAGAATCGGCGTAGCCTAGAAACCCCAGTTCGTTGGGCCGAAAGGTTTCCACCCGGAACGTGCTGGCCTTGGTCACGTCGCGGCCGCACTGAATCTCGTTATTCAGCACCGTTAGAACTCCCAGACCCACAGCCTCAGGGCAGGCGGCGGTACGCACGGCGTCTAGGAGGTTCAGATCTGAATCGGTGCTCAAGGCGGTGGGCGGGCGCATGGCCCCGGTTATCACCACTGGTCTGGTGGATTTTACGGTCAGGTGGAGGAAATAGGACGTCTCTTCCAATGTGGCGGTGCCGTGGGTGATGGCCACACCGGCTACGTCGGTCTCATCCCGGAATATCTGGTTGATGCGCCGGGCCAGTGCCAACCACTCAGCGGCGCCGATGGCGGTGCTGCCGACGCTAACCAGGTCTTCCGACCTCACTTCGGCGATGTCTTGGATCTCCGGCACTCGGTCCAGAGATTGCTGAATCGTGATGTGGTCACCGATCTCGGGATAGAGAATGAAGTCAATTCGGTCGGGTCCGACACCGGCGATGCTGCCTCCGGTGCCGATCACCCGGACGGTGGGTTGTTCGTTTGGCATGCTGTTATCCTTGTTTGAGAAATGCGAGATTTAGTTGCAAATTGCGTCTAGGCGGCTGCCATCGGCCAACGGTTATAATTACAGGGACATACTACCGGATTTCTCGCCACTGAGACGTGTTGTATGCGGGCCTTGGTCTTATCTGACATTCACGCAAACCTGGAGGCCCTGGAGGCCGTCTTAACCGACGCCCAAAACCGGAGCGGGTTCGATGTCATCTGGTGCTTGGGCGACACGGTGGGCTACGGCCCAGACCCTGTGGCCTGTGTCGACCGCATACGGGAGTTCGATCTGGTGGTGGTTGCCGGAAACCACGATCACGCCGCAGTGGGACTTATCGATGCCTGCGATTTCAATCCGGCCGCCAAAGCTGCCGCAGAGTGGACTGCCAGGCAGATCGACGCCGGACACATCGAATTTTTGTCTTCCCTGCCGTTCGTTTCGGTGCAAGATCAGTTCACCTTAGTGCATGGAAGCTTGCGCGACCCCATAGTCGAATACCTGCTGGACCGCGACTCAGCCTCAGGCACATTGGCCCTTTTAGAGACCAACTATTGTCTCGTTGGGCACTCCCACATTCCCTTCGTCTGCTGCGAGATTGACGGCGAACCGGTAATCATCGACTTCAAAGACTTCCCCGAAGACGAGTTGGTTGCCTTGGATTACGAGCGCCGAATCATTAATCCGGGGGGAGTGGGCCAACCCCGGGACCGGGACCCCCGACCTAGCTATGCTATCTACGACAGCGCGGAAGCAAATATCCGGCGTCACCGCGTAACCTACGACATCGCCAAGACCCAGATGAAAATGAAGTCTGCCGGCCTACCCGCACACCTGATCGAACGCCTGAACCACGGGTTATAACGAGTTCTCTTGGGCCGGCGCCGCCCAATGATCAACGAACTCGATAAAGAGAATCTGGCATTCGAGTCAAATTGACACTATCCCAGGATAGTTGATAGGTTGTAGACTGGAATTCGTCCACCATACAACAGCGGCCCGCTAGCTCAATGGCAGAGCAACTGACTCTTAATCAGTAGGTTCTCGGTTCGACCCCGAGGCGGGTCACCACGATTTCAGGCACGAAAAAGCCCCGGTTTCTAAAACCGGGGCTTTTCTTGATAGTCAGTTTGGTTTTGTCCTATCTTCCTGATTAGTTTTTGGTTGGGTATCGCAGTCCCCTATTAGTAGGGCGTCGGCTCCTAGAAGGTTAAGAAACAGGTTCTGGCGGACGGCGCAAATGCCAATTAGTTGTTTGCTGGTAAGTATGACCTAGACGTAGAAGTAGCTCTTCCTCCATGGGGCGTCCTTACACAAGCACATTTACACACACATTACACACACATTACACATTACACACACATGGGGCGTCCTTGCGTAGAAGTAGTACACACACACACATTACACACACACACACAAACACATTTACACAC
>NZVX01000027.1 GCA_002698265.1 Chloroflexota bacterium
TTCTGGGCGTTGCTGGTCGTACCAGGGGCGGTGCAGCCGTCCCACGGCGTGATGGTGGGTGATGGTGCCGCCGGCGGCCATGATAGCGTCCGACGCGGCTTGCTTGATCTCGGCGTACATCTCCAACTCGGCGCCTAAGCGTCCCATGCCCTCAAAGGTAAAGTAGGGTGCCGGACCGTCGGTGTAGACGTGGGTGAACCGGCAAGAGACTGTGCCACCACCGCAGACCCGGTCCAAGGCTTCCCGCAGCGCTGCCCGGACTGCCTGGTCCAACGCGGGCCAACGGTCCCAAGTGACGGCAGTCTCCATGGTCTCAGTCACGAATCCCAGCCCAGCCTGATGGTTCTTCGTGTAGGGGGCGTTAAGGAATGAATTCCGCCACGCGCCAACCGAGCCCTGGCGGCCGGTGTCCCCATTGGAGCTTCCACCGGGCCCGTCAGGGATGCGGATATTGGCGTCGTCTATCGTCCCACCGGCTTCCCGGGCGATGTCCACGGCATGCCGGATCAACTCGCTCTGTGGCACTTCGGCCGATTCAAACCCCAGCAGCAGCAAGGCATTAACGCCGTCCATCCCAGCGGATGCAGCGGCCTCCACCGGGTCTAACAGGCGGCAGTTGGCGGGCCACATCTTGGTCTGCACGATGCGGCGGGCGGCCTCGGCCCCGGCGGCGAACGTCGGGAAGGTCACCCCAGCCGACGCCCGGAAGACCGGCCGGGCCTGGATGCGCATCCAGGCTTCGGTGATGATGCCCAAGATGCCTTCGCTGCCGATTGCTATCCGGTCGGGGCTGGGGCCCGCGCCGCTGCCTGGCAGACGCCGCGATTCCCATAGACCGGAAGGCGTCACCATCCGCACGGATTCCACCATGTCGTCTATATGGGTCTGGTTGGTGGCGTAATGACCTCCCGAACGAGTGGCGATCCAGCCTCCCAGCGTGGAGAACTCGAAGCTCTGTGGGTAGTGGCGCAGGGTGAAGCCGTGGGGGCGCAATTGGTCTTCCAACGCCGGGCCATAGACACCCCCCTGGATGCGGGCCGACCGGGAGACGTCGTCGATCTCCAACACCTGGCCGAGACCTTCCATATCGATGGTCACGATGCCATCGTAACCTTTGGGCGGTTCGAACCCGGCCACGGTGGAGCTGCCGCCGCCAAATGGGATGGCGGCATAACCCGATGACGAGCACCACTCCAGCACGGCTTCTACTTCCTGCTCGTTGCGAGGGCGGGCGACAACGTCGGGGGGATTGGGGAAGTCCAACTTGAACGCGCGGATGCGGTCGCGGAAGCTGCGTCCGTAGGTGTGGACCGCCCGGTCGTGGTCGCCGCTAACGCAGATGGCAGCCAATGACGATGGCGGCGTTATGCGGGGTTTGCGCAGGGAGAGGTCGCTTGCCTTAGGCGGCGTCACCGGCTTCAGGTCGACTTTATACCGCTTGGCGAGTTCCCCTGCGGCAGTCTTCATTTGCTCGGCGGTGGGTTCGTCCGATTCGTGACCCCAGGCCCAGAAACTTCGCTTGGCCATGGCCGTCTCCTATCTGGCCGAGTCTAGCCGGCCATCTCGAATCTTTCGGATTCCGCCGGTTTAGACCACAGCTCGGCCGCCCCTTGCATGGCCGTGGCCCGTTCGGGACTGGCCCGCCAGGCGTCATAAATTCCGTTTGAGTCCCAAGTAACAAGTGTGGATATCTTGGTGGGGTCTTCCTGGGAGATGAAAGTCAGTCGGTGCCCGTAGCCGGGGGCCTTGCTCTGGGCCAACCCGTTGCCGTCCAATAGTGTTTTGGCCTCTTCAACTTTGTCCGATTTCGCCCAGTGGTGGGTGAGTACGCCGATCATCGTATGGGCTCCTAAATTGATTCTAGATTACTTATCTTCAGGCGTGAGTATATCACTCGTCCGGGCCGTCTTTGACCTTGAGAATGCGCCCTACCACAAAGGCGACCACCGCGGCGCCGGCGCTGAGTACCGCGCCCATCTTTGCCGGGTCTTGGAACGCCGGGTCCTCGTAGGCTTTGCCGGCCACAAACAACGCAACGGTCAAGCCCAGGCCGGCGATGATGGCGGCCACAGCCAGATGCTTCGTGCCCATGCCCTCGGGTAGAGGGAACCCGAACCGGGCTCCAAGCCAAGAGAACAACGTGATGCCAACGGTCTTGCCGACGATTAGCGAGACCAGCACTATAAATGTGACCTGGGTGATGCTGGCGAACGCTACACCCGCATTCATGAAGGCGAAGAAGAACAACCCAAAATCTACCGGCAACTTGAGTTGGTGCTCGAAGTGGTCCAGCGGCGCGTGGCGGTGGTGCAACTCTTGGGTGTTTTGGACGGTCTCTCCTGGCAATTGGTCGTCCAGCACGGCCTCTGCTCCGCCAGGGTGCGTGTGCGGGTACTCTTGCTCTTCCTCTTCAAACATCCCGGGGGTGCTTGTAGGCCCAGGCAGGAAGGGCACGATAACCACCAACGCCAGGGCCGGTTCGATGGACGATTTGACGAGTCCAACCCAGCTGAGCCCGCCGGCGATCAGGATGTAAACGGGCCAGTAAGGCACCTGAAAGCGCCGCATGGCGTAGGCCACGGCCATCCCGGCAGCCACCAACAACAACCAGGAAGGCTCCACGGGAAATTCCGGGTCGGGATAGAACACTGCGATGATTCCCAGCCCGATGGCATCGTCGGCTACCGCCAGGAGCAAAAGGAAATTGACCGCCGGATGGGAGGCCCCAAAGATGATTCGGGCTACGAGCCAAGCCAGGGCGATATCGGTGGCGGTGGGGATACCCCACCCGTTAGCCACGATGCTAAAGTCATCGCCGCCGCCATAGAATACCCAGGCCAGAAGAAAGAACAACCCCGCCGGCCCAATGACTCCGCCCAAGGTGCCCATCAATGGGTTTATGGCCTTGCGCATGGGGTTCAGCGCACCGCCGGGCAGCACCGACTCGGTAATCTCCTTGGTGGCTATGCCGAAGAAGAACACCATGAATATCTCGTTGACCAGGAAGTGGACCGTCACCGCCTTACCGAATATCTTGGTGTCTTCACCGAATATATGGAAGTCCACCATGTCTTCGTAGGCGTGGATGTCGATGTTGGCAAAGACCAACCCAGCGATAACGCCGATTATCAGCGGGATGGAGAATTGCTGGAGGATAGTTATGTGGTGGGAGCGGAGCAGTGCAAAATCCTATCTTTACAGGGGCCGGTGCCGGTTCCCCTTATCGCCCCCCTGAGGGCAGATGCATCGGGGATTATATCACCGAAAGCCCAGCCAGAATCTAGGGCTTCCCAGGCTCAAGGCAGCGCCTCGCTAGGCGTGAGTCAAGTTGACATCACATAGGCGCTTTGTTACTATCACGAGCAGCCTGGACAAGTAAATTCCAGGCTTATTTGGGCTTTTGCGCAGACCATTTATGGCCAGGAGGAACCTACCCAGGTGGCTTTCTTAAATGGACTTAAATGCCGTGAATGCGGCCGAGAATATCCGGTAGAACCGTTAAACGTTTGCGATTTCTGCTTTGGGCCTCTGGAGGTCGTGTACGACTACGCCACCATCTCGGAAGTAGTCAGTCAGGACAGTATCGCCAAGGGACCACTCAGCATCTGGCGCTACAAGGACCTGCTTCCCGCAGAGGGTGACGACCCCGTGGACATCATGGCGGGATTCACGCCGCTGCTCAAGGCCAGAGGTCTGGGCAAAACCCTAGGTCTGAACAACCTCTACATCAAGAACGACAGCGTGAACCCCTCGTTCTCCTTCAAGGACCGGGTGGTTTCCGTTGCGGCGACCAAGGCTCTGGAATTCGGCTACGAGACCATCGCCTGCGCTTCCACAGGCAACCTGGCCTGTAGCGTCGCCGCCCACTGTGCCCGTGCCGGCGTCCGTGCCGTGGTCTTCATCCCCTCCGACTTGGAGCGGGGCAAGATCATCGGCGCTGCCATCTATAATCCGGTGCTCGTCTCGGTTGACGGCACCTACGACCAGGTGAACCGGCTTTGCAGCGAGCTTGCCGACGACTACCCTTGGGCCTTCGTCAATATCAACATGCGCCCCTACTACGCCGAGGGCAGTAAGACCCTGGGCTACGAGGTGGCAGAGCAACTGGGCTGGCGGGTGCCGGACCACGTGGTCGTCCCATCGGCCTCAGGCGCTATGTTCACCAAGATCTGGAAGGGCCTGAACGAAATGGCCTGTCTGGGCCTTTTGGATGGGGTGCCAAGCAGTTCCTTCGGCGTCGACCAGAACACAGTGCATCACCCGGCGGTCACCACAAAAATGCACATGCAGCAGGCGGAAGGATGCTCACCCATCGCAACGGCATGGAACAGTAATCAATCGCAGGTTGTTCCGGTCCGGCCCGACAGTTTGGCGAAGTCTTTGGCCATCGGAAACCCGGCCGACGGCATCTACGCTCTGAAAGTGATTGAAAGGTCCGGCGGTTCCGCCTATGCGGTGCCGGAATCCGATATAGTGGACGGCATAAAACTGCTGGCCGAAACCGAAGGGATCTTCACCGAGACGGCCGGTGGAGTCACGGTCTCAGGTCTCAAGAACCTAGCTGATTCAGGCGCCATCAAGCCCGACGATCTGACCGTCGTTTACATCACTGGCAACGGACTTAAGACCCAAGAAGCGGTGGAGCAAGTGGTGAACCCACTTTCCATCAAACCCAGCATAAGTTCCTTTGAATCGGTATTTGAAGGCGCGAAATAGCTGAGCAAAATTACTGAGTGAACAAAGCCGGGAGGTGTTTGGGAATGGGCAAACAGAGAGTTAAGTTCGTTTTCGAAGAAAACTTGGTGAAGCAGCCGGTGATTTACGAGTTAGGCCAGAAGTTCAAGATCGTAACCAACATCCGACGGGCCGAGGTGGGCGAAGACGTGGGTTGGGTGGTATTGGAATTGGACGGCGATGAGCCGGAGATAAAGCGTGGTCTGGAATGGGTCAGTTCCACCGGGGTGAGGGTAGACCCGCTTGGCGGGGATGTGATTGACGGGTAGGACTTAGTCCTGCCTTTGGTTTCTAAGCCGAGGCGCAGTTTTAGGAGGGTAATTCCAGATGAGCATCGTGGTCCGAATCCCCACGCCATTGCGAAAAATGACCAATGGCCAGGCCAAAGTAGAGGTTGACTCCACCGTTCTCGGTGAACTCGTGGAGAAACTGAATAGCGAATTTCCCGGATTCAAGGACCGTTTGGTCGATGAAGAAGGCGAACTGCGATATTTCGTTAACATCTACCTGAACGGCGAGGACGTCCGGTTCATGGATGGCCTGAAAACCGCCACCAGCGATGGCGACGAGATCAGCATAGTCCCGGCGGTTGCCGGCGGCATTTAGCCCTCTCCTGCCCCGCTTTTAACCGGCTAACTACCCGCCCCGGGTTTCAAGCCATCGTTCTTTCTGTGCTTGCCGAGCTGCTTCGTCGGCGGGCTGGTATACGGCTAGGAAATCTCGACGGAAAGCATCGAACCGGTCCTCTAAGATCGACGCCCTGATGCGTTCCATCAGCGCCAGCACGAACCGGAGATTGTGGATGCTTGCCAACCGCAGTCCCAACAATTCCTTGGCCCGGAACAAGTGCCTTAGATAGGCCGCTGAGTAGTTCCGGCAGGTATAGCAGTCACACGTCTCATCCAACGGCCCCTGCTGCTCCGCGTACCGCGCTTTGGTAACGTCCACCCGGCCCTCCGGCGTGAACAGACTTCCATTCCGGGCTACCCTGGTGGGCAGAGCACAGTCGAACATGTCGATGCCCCTCGCCACACCCTCCACCAAGTCCTCGGGAGACCCCACCCCCATCAAATACCTGGGTTTGTCTTGGGGCAACAGCTCCGTCACCTGGCCGGTGAACCGGTAAAGGTCCTCTTTGTTCTCGCCCACCGCCAGCCCGCCCACCGCGTAGCCGTGGAACGGGATGGCCGATATGGCACGGGCCGACTCATCCCGCAGATCGGGAAACGTCCCACCCTGTACTATGCCGAATAGGGCCTGACCTGCCGCCGCCCCCGTGGGGGATGATTGGTGGGCGTCGAAGCAGGACTGGGCCCAGCGGTGGGTGCGCTCCATTGCCTGGCGCACCTCTTTCTCGGAGGCCCCATAGGCGATGCATTGGTCGAAGCACATGGCGATGTCCGGAGCCAAGCCCTCTTGGTTCGCCGTGGCCAGTTCAGGAGTGAAATGATGCTCGCTGCCGTCGATGTGAGAGCGGAACCGAATGCCGTCGTCGGTAACCTTTCGTAACGGCCCCATACTGAAGGCCTGGAACCCGCCGCTGTCGGTGAGTATGGGTCCTTCCCAGCCCATGAATCTGTGCAGGCCGCCGAGCTTGGCCACGGTTTTCACACCGGGTCTCAGGTACAGATGATAGGCGTTGCTCAGGACCACCTGAGCGCCGACACCACTGACTTCCTTGGGCGTGAGCCCTTTGACCGTGGCTTGGGTGGCTACCGGCATGAAGAAAGGGGTGAGAGCTTTCCCGTGGGGCGTCTCAAGCTCTCCGGATCTGGCGGCACCGTCGGTGTGCTGTAACTGGAATTTGAATCTGGGTGCGGCCATTCTTTGGTCCTCTGTGTCCGGCGGGGTTTTCCGTGCTGGAGGCAACCGTCGCGGACTTGGCCTATGGTATCCTCTACACGCGATTCCTATCAACTTTTCCATGACGATTTATATCGCCGTGGACCCCACCCGTCCCAGGGTCTGGCGTCCCAAGATGAACGAGTTTTTAACCAGCTACAGCTCCGATCAAACCCTTCTTTGGGCGTTGTTGATTATCGGTGTGGTCGCCGTGGCAGCCATCAGCCTTCACCTATTCTGGACCGGGGTGTTCCGGGCGGTGGCCGCCCTTCTCGGTCCCCGGTCGAAAACTCCCGGGGACGCCGACTAACATGTGGTTCCCAAACGCCGAAGTCACCGTCAATCCCGCGCTTCTCTTGCTTCTGGGTGTCATGGTTGGGACCCTCAGCGGGTTCTTTGGCGTCGGCGGCGGGTTCTTGATCACGGGAGGCCTGCTGGTTTTCGGCGTCCCGCCCGTATTCGCGGTAGGGACCGGCTTGGCCTTGATCATGGGCTCTTCGATCATCAACACCCTGAAGCACCGCCACCTGGGCAACGTGGACCTGCGCTTGGGGCTCATCATGTTGGTCGGGACAATCCCAGGCGTATTTTTTGCTGAGCAACTGAATTCAACCCTTGAAGAGGCGGGAATCATCGGCCCGGTGATCCGTTACGTGTACATAGTCTTCCTGGCCGTCCTTGGCGGCTTCATCATCTATGACCACTTGAAGCAACGCCGAAACCCAGTTGCAGCCGCGGGGGAAATCTCAACGGCGTCCCTGGCTAGGCGGGTGCAAGGAATGCGTATACCTCCCCATGCCATATGGCTGCCTGGATTGGGGAGAGTACCCACCTATGTCGCCCTGCCCGTTTCCGGTATTGATCAGCTATCTGTTTTCATACCGGTGATAGTTGGCTTCAGCGTCGGGTTCTTCGCCGGTCTGCTGGGAGCGGGGGGCGGGTTCCTTTTGATGCCGGTATTGATCTTCGGCATGGGCGTGCCTACGACTGTGGCCATCGGCACCGACCTGTTTCAGATCATCG
Organism: Chloroflexota bacterium; assembly: GCA_002698265.1. GTDB lineage: Bacteria > Chloroflexota > Dehalococcoidia > Lucifugimonadales > UBA3495 > UBA9611. The sequence goes on from NZVX01000027.1 coordinate 7,600, forward strand.
TCACCGGCTCTTGGGGAACTTTCGTCTACGCCCTCTCCCACAATGTCGACCCGTTGATGGCGATAATCATGCTGGGCGCTGCCTCAATAGGTTCTCAATTGGGGACCGCGGCAACCAGGTTCGTTGAGCCGGCGAAGATTCGCATCCTCTACGGCGTGACCATCATGGGCGGCTGTATCTCAGTGGCCCTCGACCAGGTTTCGACGTATTCAGACAGTTTGGATTTTCTGTCGACCCTGGCATCGGTGATCTTGCTCAGCGTCGCCGGCGCCATGTGTCTGATCGTCGCGGGAATGATGATTCGGGCGAAACGAGAGCGCAAGGAGCTGGCCCCGGCGGACGACTAGCTAACTTACTAGCTCCCGGACTGTCTTCTCAACCAGTTCTTTGGGCACGTCGCTGCGCACCACTGACCGGCCCACCTCTTCCAGCATCACCCAGCGGTTGGAGCCGCCCTGACTTTTCTTATCCAGGGACATGCCGGTCAGGATGTCGGCCACCGGCACGCCCTTGGCCGATGTCGGCAGGTTGAACCGCTCCAAGAGATGGCGTTGCCGGTCGACCAGGTCCTGGGAGTGCAGTCCCATCTCTTGGGCCATGGACGCCGCGCCCATCATCCCCACGGCGACGCCTTCTCCGTGGAAGAACCTGCCGTACTCTGTGGATGACTCCAATGCGTGTCCAATGGTATGGCCGTAGTTCAGCATGATGCGGATTCCCAGGGTTTCCCTCTCGTCTTGGCTGACCACGTTGGCCTTGATGGCCATGCTGCGGCGGATGACGTCCGTCGAGATCTCCGGTTCCACCTCCATCAGTGCTTCGGCGTGCTCCTCGAACACGTCCACCAGGCTGGCGTCTAGTATGAAGCCGTGCTTGATCGCCTCGGCCCAACCCTCGGCCAGCTCCCTTTTGCCCAGGGTAGACAGGGCCTGTACATCGGCAAACACGCCCCGTGGTTGGTAGAAAGCTCCGACCAGATTCTTGGCCTGGGGCAGGTTGACGGCGACCTTACCGCCGATGGATGCGTCGACCATGGCGGCCATGCTGGTGGGCACTTGCACGAAGGGCAGGCCCCGCAGGTAGGTGGCGGCTACGAAACCGCCCAGGTCTCCGGCGACACCGCCGCCGACGCTGACGATGGTGTGGCCGCGCTCGGCCTTGAGTTCAGCCAGCCAGTTGTATATGCCCTGGGCCAGTTCGAAACTCTTGCTGGTCTCCCCGGCCGGGATGATGAAGCAGTGGGCTGGGATGCCCCGTTTCTGCAGCGCGCGCTGGACGTTCCGGCCGTAGAGGTTCATCACGTTGGAGTCGGTGATGATATAAGCCGTGTTGGTTAAACCCAGGTCCGTGAAACGGTCACCAAGGGTGTTGATGGTGCCCCACCCGGCGACTACCGGATAAGCTCCGCCCGAATGATTTACTTCCGCCGCCAGGTCTGTATCGGCCATGTTCTGGTCTCCATTCTGATGTAGAGGCGTTGTCCGCCTCAATCTATTATTTTTCTGATACACAAACGATACATTAACCGTACGGAAACTGAAACAGCTAACAAAAATTCTGACTTACCCAGACCGACTCTTCGGCTCCGATACCGATGCCTTCCCGGACATAGGTTTCGGTCAGGATATTCTCCCTGTGTCCAGAACTGTTCATCCACCCATCAACGATTCGAAAGGCGAGGTCCTCCAACGTGATGTAATTCCTGGTCCGCGAGTTGAATGATGAATACATCCAGCCGTGGATAGTATTTTCGGAAATACCCTCCGTGTAAAAACTCCCGAAATCTTTGAAACACCTATATCCGACATCGTTCCCCCGGTCGGCGGCGGTTTGGCCGGCGAGGTTCTCGTGTTCAAAGAA
>NZVX01000004.1 GCA_002698265.1 Chloroflexota bacterium
GTTAGAGCCAGGAACTCCGCGCCCGAGTCACCGGCTAGGTGTGTAACAGCCTGCCAGGTTGAGTCTCGTGGTTGGCCCCGGAGCACTTCCAGGGCGAATTGCACCCATATGCCGTCCTTAGGAAGCAGCCCTCGCGGTGCCGTCCCGGCTGCGATTCCGTCAATCACCGCATCGGTGACTCCGGCTTCTCGTGCCAACCGCTCAAAGGAGTCCCACAAAGGGCGGCAGTTGCGTTCCTGGGCCACGGTGAGCGCAACGGTGAGCCTGATCCATGGTTCTAATTCGGACCGAGTCCGGACCAGTTCTTCCAGGTCCGCGAGCACGGATCCCACTGGTGGGCTGGCGAAGAGAGCCTGGTAGGTAGCAGACAATCCTGTATCGGCGCCGGTGACGTTGCGGAACTTTGATTGCATGTCCGTCGGCAATTGGGTTTCGAGAGTTAAGGGCAGTCGTGACATAAACACTCCTCGAGATTTCCCTGGCTACCAGACCGGTTAGGAACCGGCGCCGATGATATTGTCCCAGTCGACCGACTGCTGGTAGGCTTCCGGCGGTTGGCTCCGGTTAACCGACGCGACGATATTTGAGCAGCCGCTGGCCTTCCAGGTTCCGGTTGACGTACATGTCTCCCCTTGAGTCCAGCCACACCGCATGGGCTCCAGTCCCTTCCTCCGATTCTGTTGGCGGACCCCATCGAGCCAGCAACTTCCCCTCAACGGTAACAACGCTTACCAGCGCATTCAGCTCAACGACATACATGATGTTTTCGGAGTCCACGTAAATGTCGCACGGGCGGGCAAAATCGGTCCACTGCTCTATGAATTTCCCATCCGGCGTGAATACTTGTATCCGGTTGTTCTCCCGGTCTGCGACGAATACGCGGCCATCGGTGTGAACCCACACGCCATGAGGAACGTGAAACTCTCCGGGAGCAGTCTTGCCGGGTTCTCCCCATGAGAATAGGAACTCTCCACTCGCCGAGAATTTGTGCACGCGGGAATTCCCGTAGCCATCGGAGATGTAGAGGTCGTTGTTGGGGTCAAGGGCAACATCGCTGGGCCGGTTGAACGGCCCGGCAGCCCGTACCGCAGGGTCGTTGTAGTTGCCCGACCAGCCGGTGTCCGATGGCTGGTCCCGAACCCCCAAGGTCATCAGCAGTTCGCCTTCCCGGGTGTACTTCAGCACTATGTGGTTGTTCTTCACCGGCATGTATAAATTCTGATCTGCGTCGATAAACATGCCGTGGGCGTCGGTCAGCACTCCCTCGCCCCAGGAGTTCAGGTAATTGCCGTCTTTGTCTAGAACAATCAGGGGATGTTCACCCCGGTTAAAGAGGTAGACTCGGTCCTCCGAGTCGGTAACGATGGCAGTTTGCCCAAGAACCCAGCCGTCAGGCAACTTAGCCCAGTTTTCTATCAGCTCATATATGTGATTCCCCGCTCCGACAGTTGCCATGCTCTGCTCCTTAGTCGAGATTGTTGATGGACTAGTCGTCTACCTACTCAGTTTCCCGCATTGGCCACGGTCGCCAACCTGGTTTGGTAACGGGTGGAATATTTCCTCTCCTTGATGGTAAAAGCGGACAAAGCCGCGGGGAAGAGCATCGACCCGACGATAGCGAAGGGTAGTGTGTAAGAGCCGGTTAGGTCGTAGAAGTATCCACCGAGCAAAACACCGAGCAGACCGCCGATCTGATGGCAAAAGAAGGTGATTCCCGAGAGGGTTCCCAGAGACCGGAGGCCGTAAACGTCGGCGGTCAGGGTATTGGTCAAAGATACCGTGGCGATCCAGGAAAATCCCCCAAAGGCGGCGAAGATCCACAGCCCCAATGTCGAAGGCGCCAGCAGCAAGGCGATATATCCGCATCCCCGGATCAAGTAAGCGGCAGCAAGCACGTTTTTCCGGCCGAACCGGTCTGCCAGCACTCCGGACCCGAGACCGCCCAAGACGTTCAGCCCCATCATGACTCCGAAGATTGTGGCTGCGACATTAGGCGACACTCCAACGTCGATAGCGTAGGGCACAAAGTGGACCGACATAATCAGCGTGGTGAAACCACAGACGAAAAAGGACCCTGACATCTGCCATACGGGAGGAGACCGGAAGGACTCGCTCCAATTGTCTACTTCCAACGGTCCCCGGCTTACAACAGATCGATCCGATCCGCCCTTTTCAGACCCGTCGGCGTCGCCGTAGGGCTTTAGTCCCACTTTGCTGGGGTCGTCACGAATGAATAAGAAGGCCATTGGCACTGCTAAGACAAGAATGATGATACCAAGGGCGGCCCAAGTGATTCTCCAATTGCCGCCTGTCGCTTGAAGCAGATACATGGCGAAGGGCACCAGAACCAAACTTCCAATCGAAGTCCCTACTGCGCCGATGCTTACTACTGTGGCCCGCTTTCGGATGAACCATCGGGACAGCAGCGCGCCCCTGCCCAGAGCCGCGCCGCTGTTGGATATAGAGGCGACAAACCCGAAGACTATTAATAGAAATATAAAGTTGAAAGTAATCCCGAGGACCGTGATGGCTAGTCCTAAGGTTATCAAGGAAGTCAGAATCACTTTCCTGGCCCCAATGCGATCGAAAGCATACCCTAGAAAGGGCTGTGCCACGCCGCCGACTATAGCGCCGATGGCTGCCACCACTGATATGGTGAACCGGTTCCAGCCGAATTCCGTGCTCATTGGTATGACGAAGATTCCGAAGGCACTGCGGGACCCGGCATTGACGAATGCGATGAAGGTCACCGCCGCTAGGACGTACCAGCCGAAGTACAGCGGAGGCCGAGTTGTCTGATTAGAAGTCATTTCCCTCCGAGCATCCTGATCCAATCGTGGTGGATAAGGAGCTAAGTCTCATATTGGCCTCTGTCAGGAGTGTCCCGCTTAGATCAGGAACCGACGCCGATGATACTGTCCCAGTCGACTGACTGCTGGTAGGCGTAAGCGGTCCTCATGACGAGCGGATCGTCGAAGAAGCGGCCGACGATCTGCATGCTGGCAGGGAGGCCGGCTGCCGACTTACCCACCGGCAGAGCCATCGCCGGGTGTCCCGTGTAATTGAAGGGCATGGTGTTTCGGGAGCCTTTCGAGTTAGCCGAAGCAAGGTTGTCCTCGACGGCCTCAAGGTAGCTACCGGGCGTATGGTTCTTGGGCGCCGTCAAGATGCAAGTGGGCATCACGAGCACGTCGACGTTGGCTAGGGCGTCGTCGTAGGCCTTGATATAGGTGGGACGCACATTCTGCGCCTTGGCGTACACCTGGCCGTGGTAGTTACGTCGGCTCAACTCGGCGGCAATGAGCGAAACCTTGCTCCGAGGCGTGAGAACGTCGGCCTTGGATTCCCACATCTTGTTGATGGTGGTGATGATGGAAGCCGGGTAATAGGTTCGGCTGAATGCACCGAAGAAACCGGTTTTGAAGATAGCAAGGGCCCCTTCGCCGGTGAGCGCGGCCTGGGCGGCGCCGATGGCGTGGTGCTCCGGGACAGATACATTGGATATATCGGCGCCCGCCTCCGCTAGAACGTTTACCGCCGCCATCACTAGGTCGCGTACGTCGGCCTCGGCGTCGTCGAACCCCTCTTTGAGTACCCCGACGCGTAGTCCGGACACACCGCCGGTTAACCCACTGAGCAAGTCGATGCTGGCGGGAACGTCTCGCGTCTGGCGCGGATCGTTAGGGTCGTGACCCGCAGTGGCCTGAAGGGCCGCCGCAGCATCTTCCACCGTCCGAGCCAGCGGACCCGTGTAATCGATACTCTGGTCCGAACCGAACCCGATACCGAAGTGAGACAACAGCCCGAAGGTGGGCTTGTGCCCGACGATGCCGGAGTAGGCAGCCGGAATACGGATCGAGCCGCCCTGATCACCGCCGAAAGAGATGTCCACCTCGCCTGCGGACACGGCAGCTGCGGAGCCGGAGGACGACCCGCCCGTCACGTGATCGTGGTTGTGGGGATTGAGGGGCCGGCCGTAGTCGCCGATGCCACCGCCGGTACCGAATCCGCCACTTAGTCCGTTCATGACGTTCTTGCCAATAATGGTGCCCCCCTCCTTCAGCACGCGAGTGACCACCGTGGCGTCGAAGTCGGGGATGAATCCTTCCAGGGCGAAGGAACCGAAGCTCATTGGGATACTCGCAACAGCGATGTGGTCCTTGTAACTGGCGGTTTTGCCGGCTAGGAGACCACCGTCTTCCCCTTCGATCTGACACTTCCACACCCAGGCATTGAGCGGGTCTTCTTCCGCGCTCGGCCGGTATCCGGGACCCCGCGTCGACGACAGCATCGGCGGCTTGGGTTCGTCTATCCTGGCTTGTACGAAGGTGTCCAGTTCCTCCATCTGTTCAATGAGGTACTTCCGGTACTTGACGGCTTCATCGGGGCCCAGGTGGATCCCCAGTTCCTTGGCCACGGCCACTACTTCATCTACGTCCGGTACTGCGTACATAAGGCTCCTCCCTTCTATCTACGGATCGGTAGGATTGGCCGGACCTGAACCGAAATACCTCATTTCCACCGGTTCCGGTCTGATCCGATGGAATGAGAGGAGAGTACCGCCGCTCCTGGAATCCTGTCAATCATCGTCTTTGTTTCTGGCAGGTGTGATTTCCTCCCTCCACGTTCCAACCGGTTACCACATAACCCCGCCGCCGGAGTTGATATCCTGTCCCGTAAAATTTCCGGCCTCTTCTGAGGCCAAGAAAAGGGCGATCGACGCAGCATCCTCCGGCCCACCGGCTTTGTTGGTAAAGCCTTCGTCGGCACACCAACGGCCAGCGATGACAGAATTATCTTGCGTCGCTCTAAAACCGAGGCGGAAGGCTTCCTCGTCCAACGCTTCACCCGTATATTCAGCACGGCCTCTAGCCAATTCGAGACTTCGTTCTTCATGCCCGCCGGGGCAGATGGCGTTGGCCGTGATGTTGTACCGGCCCACATCGGCGGCTAGAGTGCGGGTAAAACCGATGACGGCCATCTTTGACGCAGCATAGGGTGTACGGTGGGAAAGGGGTTGTTTCCCCGTTCCCGAGCTAAAGTTGATGACTCGTCCATACTGCTTGCGAATCATTTCAGGCAACACGTATTTGCAACCCAAAAAGACCGAATCGAGATTGACGGCCAAGGTTTCCTGCCACTCGGCCAGACTCATGTCCCATACATCTTTGGTCGGGCCAGCGATTCCGACGACATTGGCCAGTATGTCGATGGTCCCGAACCGGTCTAGCGTTTGCTGCACCATCTGCTTGACCGGATCTTCCTGAGCGACGTCGGTCTGAAAGCACAGCACCTGTCCCCCGTCGGCCCGAATCTGTCTTCCAACGGTCTCTTCCAACACCTGGACAGGTATCAGGTCGCAAATGGCAACGGAGGCGCCCTCTTTGGCGAATCTTCTTGCGACGGCTTCACCGTGACCACGTCCGGCGGCTGTGACGAGGGCTACTTTCCCGTCCAATCTTCCCATGCCGGCACACTCCTTATCTCGTGTCTGTTTACGCTTGGGACAGATGATAGCAGATGTCATCTTGAAATTCCCGATTACCTGCAAGGCACTAACTTGTCCGGTAGCCGGCTATGCTAAGATGTCGCCACTCAAGACCTGGGAGGTATTGTCATGACGATTCCCGGAAAGCCACCGGCTCCTACAGACTCGGTGCACCACATAGGGATAGCGGTGGAGGACTTGGACTCCAGCATTAAATTCTATAGCGGGCTGTTTGGCCTTAAGCCCGGCCCCATCATCGTCCGCGAAGATATCGGCGTCCGTGGCTGTTTTGTGCCCGTGGGGGACACCAACCTGGAACTCCTGGAGGGAACCGATCCCAACAGTGGAATCTCGGTTCACATCAGGGAGCACGGCGCAGGGTTGCACCACGTTTGCTTTGAGGTGGATGGTATCGCCGACAAGTTGAAGACCCTGCAAGAGTTGGGTATCGATCTTTTGGACAAGGTTCCGAGGAAGGGGCTCATGGGCGGAGATATCGGGTTCATGGACCCCTCGTCAGCACAAGGAGTATTGATAGAGTTGGCGCAGCACAGCCACTGATACATCGTTAGGCCCGTGGCCACATCTTGAAATAGGAGCATAAAAATGTCCGTAGGAATTGTAGTGCCCTTGCCTGCTTACACCCTCGACCCGGCGTTCATCGCTAAGAAAGCCGAAGAGTTTGGGTTTGAGTCCATCTTTTATCACGAGCACCCGGTTCTGCCGGTGAATAGCTCCACTCCATTTCCAGCTACCGGCGGCGAGATTCCGTGGACGTACCGCCACTTCTCAGATCCATATATGTCCCTGGCCATGGCCAGCGCCGTCACCACGAAGATAAAGCTCGCCACGGGAATCACTCTAATCACTGAGCGCAATCCTTTGATTCTGGCCAAACAGATATCGGTTCTCGACCAGCACAGTGGTGGCAGGTTTATCTTCGGCATCGGGACCGGCTGGAACCGGGAGGAGACCACCATGATGGGCGGCGACTTCGACCACCGGTGGACTCAGGCCAGGGAGGCCGTGGCGGTACTGAAAGAATTGTGGACCAAGGATGAAGCAGAGTTCCATGGCCGCTACTATGATTTCCCACCGGTCTATTGTTATCCCAAACCGCTGCAGAAACCCCACCCGCCGGTCCTGCTGGGCGGGAACGCTCCCAATGTGCTGCAACGGGTCGCCAGGTGGGGCGATGGGTGGCTCCCTAATCGTGTAACGCCAGGCCAGGTTGAAGAAGGCCGTAAGATTCTCGACACTTTGGCCGTCGAACGGGGCCGCGACCCGGCGTCGCTATCCATCTCCGTGTTCGGGCAACCCACCGACATCACCAGGCAGAAGGTCGATGACTTCTTGAACGCCGGAGCGATACGGGTTTCAGCGTGGCCTGCTCATTGCGATACCGAAGAAGCGATGGGTGAGCAACTGGAGCGGATGGCAGAGGCTCTGGTGCGGTAGGAGACCGGGCAACCAGGGACCGTTGACTAACTAAAAGACTCGTATGGTGGCTGCTCACTCCGGAGAGTACCTGGATTGGGCGTTGTGACAATTTGATTCTGTTTGGACGATTTTGGGAGTGATATAGCATGCGGCGCATCCTGGTCACTGGCGCATCCGGCCAGATCGGTTCGGAATTGGTGCCGACCTTGCGGGAGAGGTACGGCGATGACAACGTTGTCGCGGCCGTCCGCTCGAGGCCCCTCACTCGGGAAATCATCGAGTCTGGGCCGTGTACCCGGCTGGACGTTACCGACACCGAGGGTTTGAAACAAGCAATCTTGCGCTTTAACATCGACTCGGTCTACCACTTGGGTTCGATACTTTCGGTGTCGGCGGAGCAGCAGAGGCGTCTTGCCTTTGATGTGAACGTCACTGGATTGTGGAACGTCCTGGAGGTGGCCTGTCAGATGGGCTTGGAGCGGGTTATCGTCCCAAGCTCCATCGGAGCTTTCGGACTGGACACTCCAAGGGATAACACGCCCAACGACGTCATCCAACGGCCAAACACCCTCTACGGCATCTCCAAAGTTTTCGGGGAACTGGCCGGGAATTACTTCTACGAGAAGCTGGGTTTGGATGTTCGGGGAGTGCGGTTGCCTGGCATCATCAGTTGGAAGGTGGAACCGACCGCCGGGACCACCGATTACGCCGTTGCTGCCTTCTACGGGGCTGTTCGCACCGGAAGCTACACAAGTTATCTGAGACCAGGCACTTATCTGCCGATGATGTACATGCCAGATGCCATTCTCGCATTGATAAAAGTGGCCGAAGCGGATATCGCGGAACTGAAGCATCACGCTGATTTCAACGTCAATTCCATGAGCTTTGCTCCAGAAGAGTTGGCGGAGGAAATCAGGAAGCGAGTCCATGGTTTCACCATGGATTACGACATAGACCCGATGCGCCAATCGATCGCCGACTCTTGGCCCAACTCCCTGGACGATTCCGCAGCAAGAGCGGAATGGGGTTGGCAACCGGAATTCGGCATGGAGGCAATGGTCGACGACATGCTATCCAACCTATCAAGTAAACTCGGTCTAAGTCCGTAGCCGCAAACTGTCCCGGATTATCACCCCACAGTTAAAGCTCCCTCACTGTACCCTTGCTCTTGTTCGTTCGATCGTTCCGGTGGCTCCTGGGTGAAGACGCCCCGTCCGTATCTCAGTCGATATTCGGCCTTAGGTTGTGCCACTCCGTGTTCTGCTCAAATGTATGCCCTATTCTGCACAACAACGGCTCGGAAAGGTGCTTCCCGACGAATTGGATGCTGAGGGGCAGTCCCTCACTGTTCTGCCCACTAGGCAAGCAGATGGTGGGAGCGCCGCTGAAGTCGTAGGGCACCGTGAACCGGCCCCAATCGGGGTCGTCCAGTAAGAAAGTGGACCCGTACATCTCGTCCAGGGTGATGGGGAAGGGAGGAGTGGTCATTGTGGGACAGCCGATGACGTCAATGTTCTCGAAGACGTTGGCCAAGAGACCGCGGCATGTTGCCCGCACGTTATTAGCCTTGGCATACTCAGCGCCGGTAACCGCAGCTCCCTTGTCTAACCAGCATTGGAACCACGGGCCGTAGTCGTCGCGGCGGGAAGGATACGTTGCTTCGTGGGCAGCCAACGCCTCCGAGGTGCAGAGGACTCCCCATGCGTCCATGTAGCCACTGAGGTCGGGAATCTTTATCGGGACAATCACGGCGCCCAGCCCTTCCATAACTCGGATACCCGCCAGCACACTTTCCACCAATTCCGGATCGGTGTTTCCAGAGATGTATTCCTCGTCCAAGCCGATACGGATACCCCGCACACCCTGACCTATCTCCCCCAACATGTCGGGCACTGGGGCGGGCAAGGTCGTGGGGTCGTTGGGGTCCAGGCCGGCCATGGCCTGAAGTATTATCCCGGCGTCGGCGGCGCTGCGAGTCATGGGTCCGATATGGTCCAAAGATTCGGCCAAAGCAAGCACACCGTAACGGCTGACTCTCCCCCAAGTGGGCTTGATTCCGACGATGCCACAGGCAGCAGAGGGGAACCTGATGGACCCTCCGGTATCGCTGCCCAAAGAGCCGTAACACAGCCCAGCTGACGTGGCCACGCCGGAGCCGCTGGAAGATGCGCCGCTCCAGAGATTGGCTCCCCAGGGATTTACGGGCACCTGGAACTCGGGATTGTAACCGGCCATCGCGCCTTCGGTGAGGTTAAGTTTGCCCAATATTACAGCGCCGGCGGCGTTCAGCCTCTCCACCACGGTGCAGTCGAAATCCGGGACATTGTTGACCAAAGCCTTGGTGGCGCCCATGGTCGCTACGCCCTTTGTGTAGCACAGGTCCTTGACTGCGATGGGCACTCCATGGAGGGGGCCGAGGTAGTTTCCGGCGGAAATGGCGCGCTCTGCGGTTTGGGCTGATACCATAGCCCCTTCGGCCATGACCGTAGCGTAGCTCTTGTATACGGGGTCTTGTTCACGGATGCGGTTGAGCATTGCTTCCGTGACTTCCACTGGCGATAACGCCTTTGACTTAATAAGGTCTGCCAACTCGGTGATTGTCTTGAAGTGTAGAGGCGTCTCGCTCATCCGTAATCTCCTCTTAGCCGCGCTTTGATTCTCCGGAATCGAGGTTTGTGCCTTTGCCCGCACTGTCGGGCCACGTCAGGTTAAGCGGATTCGATCTCTCCGATGAAGTCCCGCACAGTGCGGGCCAGCAGGTCAGGAATCTCCACCTTCATGTTGTGGCCCACGTCTTCGAACATCTGCAACCTAACCCTCGGCATCTGCTCGGCCATCAGGTGCTGGACTTCTGGAGGCGTAATCTCGTCCTGGGCAGACCCTAAGATTAGGGTTGGCGTCGCGATCTGGGGCAGCAACGGGGTTAGGTCCTCTTGCAAGAGGCAGCCTTGGAGGGCTAAGACTACATCAGCCTGGGTTTTTCCGCCTTCGGCGGCGTACCACTCTATCAAGCCAGGTTCCGACCGAGGACCGAACCTTTTCTGGGAGTCGGATAGCAGCCACGTCTTGGTTCCCTGTTCCTCCAGCGTCCGCTTCCACACTCCGGCTTCGATGCCGGGTCCCATCTGGGCCAATTTGGGAGTGGAGGCCACCAGGCTGAGACTATGTATCCGCTGCGGGAAATCGTGGGCGAAGCGTAGGCTGACGATTCCACCTGCTGAGGCGCCCACCAGATGCACCTTCTCAATCTCCAGGCCGTCCATAACCGCAGCGATGTCGGCAGCCAATCCAGGTAGAGAGTAGGCTCCTTCGGGAGGGGGTTGGCTACTGGAATGCCCCCGCATGTCAAAGCGGAGTACCCGGTGGTGGCGAGCCAGCGTCGGTACCCAGGACCGCCAGCGGTGCAGGTTCCCCGCCGCCGAGTGATGCAGCAACACAACGCTTTTAGACTTCCATGGCTCGGTATAGTCGTCCCAATGGTAGTGGAACCGGGTTTCGTTCAGCTGTAGATACGGCATTCCTGTTAAACCTCTTCCGCTCTTGGTTCTCTGTCATCCCTGGATGCACGGTAGGTCACCGCCCAGGCTGTGACTTAGGGTACGAGCAATCGTATGATTTCTTCGACCGAAGGCGCGTTTTCAAGCTCATCGACTAAATCAGCCAGCCGGTCCCGGTTGCTTTCCGGTAGGTGGCTGGCCCCTGCCGCCCAACAGGCGTGAAACTTCGCCAGGTGTTGATCTCTGATCAGCGGTTTGTCCGGGTGGCCCAATATTTGGTCCAATGTTAACTCGTGCTCCGCGCCGTCTTTTAGGCGGATACGCATCGTTTGCGGCACCATGACGTTTTGGTCCGTGATTGTTAGGTCTTCCATTGCGGTGATTCGGCCTGCCAATTCACGAACTGCCGGGTCTTTGAGACGCTCTTCCCAGAAATCGGTGATGAAAACCGTTCCCTGGAGCAACGCAACGGCCGCGACGTATGGAATGCAGAGCTTGGCGTACTGGGGTGAGGGAATGCCTTCCTCCAATGGGCGCCCGACCAGGCGGTAGGGCAACGGCGGGACCAAGACTTCGATCTCGTCAATGTCTTCAGCCTTGAATCCGTGACGTTCTTTCAGTATCAGAGCGGCCTCGGCCGCACCGTGGGTTAGCCGGCCGCAGGGAAATGGCTTGTGGCCTATTTGCTCCACCTGCCAGACGCGCCCCACATTGGCTAGGACATCTACAACGTCGTACTCCCCTTCAAATAGGGGGAAGTATCCATATCGGCCTTCCAGAACTTCAGCGGGGCCTTGGACCCCCCGGTCTGCCAGCGAGATTGCGGTGACGGCCCCTCTTGCATTGAACCCGGTTTGCATGGAGTTAACCTGAACTCCCTCGGTATGGGGCTGGAGGGTCCCGCTGATCTGGCTATATACGATACCCATGGCGTGGGTTAGGGTTGCATGATCCATCCCGGAGATTTTCCCAGCCGCAGCCACGGCTCCGAATGCTCCCAAGGTGCCTGGCCGAAAGTGGGCGATGGGCGACCTCGACGATATTCCGATCCAACAGGCTACGTCTACGCCCAGCGCAACCGCCGTCAGCAGATCTCGGCCGGTCACTCCACCTTGGGCCTCGGCTACGGCCAACGCCACTGGGAGGACTGTCGTGAAGGCATGGACCACCGCCAAGTCGTGTACCGGATCGAATTCCTGATTGTGCATCAGGAAACTGTTCATCATTGCGGACGAAGGCGCCGGTAACCTTTCTCCTGAAACCAGCACCGTCGACTCCGCTTTGCCTCCCCAGTCACTGAGAAGGCCCAAGGTCTCGAGAACGCCTGGAGCCAAGGTGCCGGCTATGGCGACGCCGAACGCATCGAGGATAAACGTCTTGGTGGCGTCCACCGCCCCTTGGGATAAGTCTTCGTACCGGGTGTTAACGACGTTCCGTACCAGTGCGTCTATGGCATCGTTCCGGCCGGAGGTTCTAGGGCAGCTGCTGGTCATTGGGCCTTGCTCCTTCTATCGCTGATTTTTGGGCTTCCATGGTCCGGGTTGTCCTTCCGTCGGCACGCACACCAGGCATGGCCTATATCCCATGTCGATGGCCGCACTGGAACTGGGAAAGACCACCCGGTTCTCCAGCTTGGTCCGACTGCCTGGGGGACAGTTGGGACGGCAGAAGATATGAGTGGTTGTGCAGGCATTAAACATTGGGTTTATGTTGTTTGAGAGCTTTCGTTGATCCGCTACGACTGAATGAGGCTTACCGCTACTTGCTTTTTCGCGACGCGAACCATTCGTCGTGGGGAGGAACATCTTCGCCCACGACGTATAGGAAGAAGTAGATGCCGGTGTCGCCCATGAACTTGAACTGCTTTCGTATGTCCGGGACGGTGGCTGTGAAATCGTCGTGGGACCGAAGGTATTTTTGAAAACCTCCGTGCTCCTCGTCAAGCCCGACTATGCGTTGGGCGTTGGACACGATCGCTGACAATTTGCGGCGATTTCGAATCACCCGAGTGTCTTGGCATAAGTCGTCCAGCGCCTGTTCGGAGGTCTCGGAGACAGCCTCAGCGTCGAAATCCCTGAAGGCTTCCTTGATGCCGGGCCACTTGGACTCGACGACCTTCCAGGATATGCCGCTCTGGAAGACTGCCTTAGTCATGATTTCCAGGTAATCGCCAAGCCTTTTGGGCTGTATTCTATCCGGTTCCGGCATGGCAGTCGCCTATCAGCGAGGCTATTCCGAAGGGCGAAAAATAAACTTCATGCCGCCCAGCCCACCGGAATGGACTCCACCCCTGAGGTATGAAATCTTTACTACTTCTTCGCACGGCTGCTTGGATTGTAACATCGGCCTCTTCACACTGAGCGACGCCAGATAACCCCCGAACTGGAACTGGGCTTATACGGGTGGACAAGCCGCCTACCCCCACGTAATATTCCCCACGGTGGTGCCGGCCAAACCTTCAGCGGACCTTAGTCAGCAATCTTGGAGGTGCTTTCATGGCTGATTCAGAGCTTGGAACCGGCAGTGTGGTTGCGCTTTTCATCGTTGACCGCAGGGAGGCTCCGATGAAGAAGGTAGAGCAACTGAATGCCATTGCCGGAAAGGGATTAGAAGGCGACCGGTATCTCCTGGGAACGGGGACCTACTCGAAAAAACCTGAACCAGGCCGACAGGTCACCCTAATCAAAAGTGAAACTTTGAAGTCGCTTAAGGACGAGTTCGATATAACCGTGAAGCCGGAAGAGTCCCGCCGGAATATCCTGACTCAGGACATTGAGATTAACGATCTCATTGGGACCGAATTCTGCGTGGGGCCAGTGCGTCCGCGTGCCCACCGAATCACCCAGCCTTGCCTCTATCTGGAGAACCTTCTGGAGCAACCGGGTTTATACAAGGAGCTTTGGGACAACGGCGGCATCAGCTGCGAGATATTGAGTGATGGGGTAATCAAAGAAGGGGATACCATAACCAGTTCCTAGGACTAGGCAGAGTCCCGCCACCAAAGTGACAACATCCAGTGCCCCGGAAGCGGCTAAGCAAGGGCTTGGAGATCGTATAGCCGCTTATAAAGGCCCCGTCCATCCAATAACTCTTGATGTGATCCTTCTTCCGCTATCCGCCCATCCTCCAAGATTATGATCCGGCCGGCGTGGTGGATCGTCGACAGGCGGTGGGCGATTATGAGAGTGGTGCGGCCTCCCATCAGGTTGGCCAGCGCGTCCTGAATCAGCGCTTCAGCCTCCGAGTCCACGCTGGCGGTCGCCTCGTCCAAAATCAGAATGGGTGCATCCTTCAAGAACGCTCGAGCCAAAGCGATGCGCTGGCGCTGGCCACCGGATAGAGCCACACCTCGCTGGCCCACGGTAGTGTCATATCCCTGGGGCAAGGTAGCGATGAAGTCGTGGATGTTGGCGGCGCGGGCGGCTTGTTCAACCTCTTCCTGCCTGGCGGCCGGCTTGCCGTAAAGGATATTTTCACCAACCGTGGTTGAGAAGAGGAATGTGTCTTGATTAACCACTGCGATCTGCTGGCGAAGGGAACGACCGTCTAAACCGTTCAACGGGAGACCATCCAGTAGGATTCTCCCCATGGTGGGAGCGTAGAATCGGAGTAATAAGTTCACTATAGTGGACTTACCGGCCCCACTCGGTCCCATCAGAGCCACCGCCTCGCCCGGATGAATCTCTAAGGAAAAATCGCTTAGCACTGGTTCGTCGTCGCGATACCCAAAAGAAACCGCCTCAAACTGAAGGTGGCCTCGGGATTTCTGCAGAACAACGGTCCCAGTAAACTTAGAATCTTCGGTAGCGACATCTAGCACTGCAAAGATACGTTGAGCCGCGCCCATGGCCTTCTGGATCCTGAAGTTAGCCTTGCTGAGGCCTTTAAGGGGTTCTTGGACCCGGGCTAGGTACCCCAGATAAGCGACCAGCGCGCCCACTGTCATTTGCTCGGCAAGAACCCGAGGGGCAGCCATCCAAATCACCAAGACAACGCTGCCGATCAGAATCATCTCCACGGAAACATGATAGTAGCCTTCAAGGCGGGCCAGCCGCACGCTGGAGGTTAAAATCTCCTGGGATGTCCCACTGAACCGGCGCAGCTCGGCCCGCTCCATGGCGAACGCTTTGACGATCGTGATGCCGGACAGAGTTTCCGTGGCCAGAGTGGCCAGGCGGCCCATGCTGTCTCTCACCTGGCGGGAAAAACCTTTAACCACCCTTCGGAAGATATGCATCACCACCGCGAGAATCAGCAGGAAAGGTAAGATGACCAGCGTCAACTGGACGTTCAAGGCGAACAGCAGCCCTAGCACTCCAAACACCATAACCAGATGGACGCCGGCCTCGGTGACGAATGCCTTCAAACCTTCCTCGATCGCATCGGCGTCGCTCACCTGGCGAGATACCATGTCACCGACGGGAGTCCCGGCGAAAAAACTTACGGGCAGGCCTTCGATATGTTGGTAAAGGTCGCATCTAAGGTGATGAATGGTCCGCTGGGTCAATAATGCCAGGAAATACCGGTGGGCAAATTCAAAGACCTGCCGGAGGATCACCGCACCGAGAAGTCCAAACGCAACCCAAGGCAACAAAGAAGCGTCACGAGCTATAATCACTCTATCGATGAGGATGACGCCAGTGATCCAGGGCGCCGCCAGATCCAGCAGTGTAGCGGCAATCATGCTCACCATGACGAAGGGCAGAAGATGCCAATGGTGCCGTACATAAATGAGAAGCCGCAGAGACTGGTTTCGGTTCATCCGTATCTCTCTTCTGCCGGTTTAAGCCAGATTTCTTTCGAACGAAAAATTATTAGCTAAGTGGGAAGAACGATTCAGGCTTGCGGGGAACCTTCTTCTGCTGAAGATTCAGCGGGTATTCCCCAGACTATGCCATAGTATAGGACGCTTTAGGGTGACTGTGTACCGGCGGGTGATTGACCCGGTTTAGAATACAAACCCGCAGGACGAGGTTAATGCCTCGTCCAGGATATAAGGGGAGGTATCCTTGTGATGAGTCAGTACACTGAGGAAGAGCTTCTGGACATGGCCCGGAAGTTCAGCTTCCGCAGCCGTATGGACCGAAACGCGGTCTCCGGTCCGGTCATGGTCTGGGGGCGGGGCTCCGTCGTCCGGGACGTTAACGGTAAGGA
Source organism: Chloroflexota bacterium (assembly GCA_002698265.1). GTDB lineage: Bacteria > Chloroflexota > Dehalococcoidia > Lucifugimonadales > UBA3495 > UBA9611. The sequence continues at coordinate 15,580 of NZVX01000004.1, forward strand.
GTACCTGGATTTTAACTCGGGCCAGATGTGCGCAGCACTGGGGCACAACCACCCCCGCATCGTCCAAGCCCTTCAGGAAAGCGCGGAGACCCTGATCCACAGTCACATGAGCATGTTCAAC
>NZVX01000028.1 GCA_002698265.1 Chloroflexota bacterium
CGGCTCTCCGACGATAAATTGGCCACTGTTTTCGATAAAACTGAGGCCATCGTACTTAAGATGGAAGAATTGGGATATGACACGTTTTGGTCGGCGGAACACCACTTCCAGCACGAAGGCTACGAGTGCATCCCCAACCTGTTGATGATGTACGTTCACCTGGCCCACCTGACCAAGAATCTGAAGTTTGGCTGCGGGTTCAACGTCAATCCCATGTGGCACCCCCTGCGGCTGGCCGAAGACTACGCAACCGCCGACATCCTGACCGGAGGACGAGTGATCTTCGGCGTCGGCCGCGGCTATCACTCCCGGGAGGTGGACACCTTCGGCGCGCCCAGCACTATCACTGACACCGACGCGAACCGGGAACTGTTCGAAGAACAGACCGAGATCATCATGAAGGCCTTCAACGAAGAGTCGTTCTCCTATAAGGGCAAGTACTACACCCTCCCGCCGGAGGTGCCCTACCGTGGTTATACGTTGAAAGAAATCACGTTGGTTCCACGTCCCCGAACTCTTCCGGTGGAGACTTGGCAGCCCATAGTGAGCGCCAGCCAAAGGGCCATGGATTTCATGGCCAAGCATGGCATCAAGGGAATAATCGGCGGCGGCGCCGCCGCCGGCGGGGCGCAAGACCAGGTTATTACCCAATGGCGCGATACACTAGCCAAGTACGGCCGGGAGACTGAACTTGGCACGGATCTCTGCATCGGCTACAGCACTCACATCGCGGAGACCGAGGAGAAGGCTATCAACGAGGCCCGTCTTTTCTTCGAAGAGAACATGAAGATGTTCGCACCCTTGGGATTCGTGCGTGGGTTGTCCGACGAACAGATCTCCGCCCTCGCTAGCGGCTCCGCAGCCAGGACCGCCAGCCTCCCGACTTTGGAAGACGGAGTCAAGGCGGGTTCGTGGCTCTGCGGCCCGGCGGAGTTGGTCACAGAGAAACTCATGGACGTGCAGTCCCGTTATCCCGGACTGGAACAGATCAACGTCGGTTCCCCTGTTGGCACGCCACAGATAGTGATCCTTGAGCAACTGGAACGGTTCGCCAATGAAGTGATGCCCGCGTTCAAGAAATAGGTAACCGCGAAACGCACAAGACTTAACCGAGCTGATCGAAGGCCCTGAATGCCCTTGGAGGCTGCACCATGACTCAGAAGCTAAGCGAATCGGAACTGCTGGAGATCGCCCGAAAGTACAGCTTTCGCAGCCGTATCGACTCTAACGCCGTCGCCGGGCCTATCATGGTTTGGGGCCGAGGCTCGGTGGTCCGGGACGTGAACGGCAAAGAATACCTGGACTTCAACTCCGGGCAGATGTGCGGAGCCCTGGGCCACAACCACCCGCGCATAGTCCAAGCGCTCCAAGAGAGTTGTGACACCCTGATCCACAGCCACATGAGCATGTTCAACGACCGGGAGATAATCCTGGCCGGGCGCCTGGCCGAGATCACCCCGGAGGGCATGGACCGTTCCATGTTCCTGACTTCGGGAAGCGACTCCAACGAGGCGGCCATGGCCATCGCCAAGCGGTTCACCGGCGGCTACGAGGTTGCCAGCCCGGCGGTGAGCTTCCACGGCATGAACGATTCTACCCGGGCGGTCACCTTTTCCGGATGGCACGAGGGCTACGGACCGTACGCGCCGGGCCATTACCCCATCTTGGCGCCCTACGAGTACCGCTGTGAGTATTGCAAGGACCGCGGCGGCTGCAACTATACCTGTCTCAACACCAGCTTTGACCTCCTGGACGCCCAAGCTGACGGACCCCTGGCCGCCGTGATCACGGAGCCGCTGTTTAGCGCCGGCGGCGTCATAGACCTGCCCGATGGTTGGCTCCGGGAATTGAAGCGCAAGTGCGAGGAGCGCGGGGCCTTACTGATCGTCGATGAAGCCCAGACCGGCCTGGCCAAATTGGGTTCCATGTGGGGTTTTGAAAATGAAGGGATAGTGCCGGACATCTTTACCATCTCAAAGCATTTCGGCGGCGGAGTCGCCATCAGCGCAACGATCACCACCGACGAGATCGAAGAGAAGGTATCGGCCTCCGGGTTAGTGGTGGGGCACTCCCATTCCAACGACCCCATGCCCTGCAACGCCGCCATCGCCAGCATCGACATCATTCTGGAAGAGATGTTGGTTGACGTCTCCCAGCGTATCGGCGCCTACTGGCGGGAGCAAATGGAACGACTGGCCCGAAAGCACCAGATCATCGGCGACATCCGGGGCCGCGGCCTGCTGCAGGGGATAGAGTTGGTAACAGACCGCCAGACCCGGGAGCCGGCTTACGAAGAGGGCCGTCGCATCGGACGGATGTGCCTGGAAAACGGGCTGATCTTGAGCGTGCGGCGGAAAGGGTCAGTGTTCCGCTTCGTGCCACCCTTCACCACCACCGAAGCCCAATTGGACGAAGCTGCAGACATCTTGGACCACGCCATTACGGCCGTGGTTTAAGATCCGGGGCGATTGCTGGCGCAACAGTCATCATCTATAATCCTTGAAACCCATCTATCGTCCCGAACCACCTTCGCTGGAGGTCCGATATGGTCAGACTAGGCGGCACCGCCACAGCTTCCCATATGAAAGTCTTTGAGGGACTTGAGACCTTGTTCAAACGGCAGGGAATCGACCTGGAATGGGTCCTGTATTCCGACTACGACATCATGGTCGACGCCTTTGTGAAAGGAGAGATCGACCTCGCTTGGAACGGCCCTCTGAGTTACGTGAAGATCAAACGGCAGGCGGGCGACGATGTGCGGGTCATCGCCATGCGGGACGTTGACATCAATTTCACCACCCACTTCATCACTGGGACGGACTCTGGAATAGACACCGTGGAAGACCTGAAGGACCGGACATTCGCTTTCGGGACAAGGGCGTCGGTACAGGCGGGGCTCCTGCCTTATTCTTTCCTTAAAGATTCAGGGATAGACCCCCGAAAGGACATAGCTGCCAGTTTCTACGATGATCGAAACTCCGAGACCAAATCCGACGAACGCGACGTGGTGGAGCGGGTCAGCAGCCGGGAGTTCGACGCTGGTGCGGTCAGCGGACGGGTGATGGAAACAATGGCCGAAGACGGCACTCTCCCCAGGGACGCGGTTCGTATCTTCTGGTCCAGTCCTGGATATTCCCACTGCTGTTTCACATCGCAGAGCGACCTGGACCCGAAACTGGCGGCGGACATCGAGTCGGCATTCCTATCGGTTACAGCCGATGACCCAGTTGGAAAAGCGGTCCTGGAAGGCGAGGCCTGCGACAATTTCGTGCGCGGAGTCGACGTTGGCTGGGAATGCATCGAAAAGGCCGCCGAAGCCGAGGGGCTTCTCTATTAGACGCCTGCGCTCACTCTTTTGAGGATGGCCGTATTCGGTATCCCGCCACGGAAGTTAGAGGCCCAAATACCCGCTCGTGGTGAGCCTGTCAATCCACCGCCGGGGCAAGGGTATCGTCCACCACGCACAAGACTTAGCGCATCTTTCGACAGGTCCGATCCCATCGAGACTCTCGACTTCGGTCGGAGCTCAGGACGAACGGTTCCATTGGCTATTCGTTCGCTAGTGGTGAGCTTACGACCCTAGTCATAGGTCCTACAAATCTCAGGAATCTTCCGGTTGTTCCGGCGCGTTCCGGAGGATGTCCTCTAGAGTCCGGTCCAATGCCGGATCCAAAGACACTGATGTCTCATAGGGCACCAGGTTGAAGTCGTTCTTGGCCCGGTCGATCAACTCTTTGGCCGTGGGATTGGTCTCCGCTATCTTCTCCAGGGTGTCCGCTAACTCCCGGGACTCTGCCTCACCCAAAGCCAACAACTCAGCGAGGTCGATGTCTAGGTCGAACATCGACTTCAACCGCCGCATGATGTCATAAAAGGCACGGTGGTCCCTGTTGATTCCCACCGGGTCGTTGTTCGATGTTAGGAACGGATACATGGGCGCCATCGCCCCCATCCGCAGCATCTCCAGGCCAGGGTGTTCGTAGTGGGCGATGGTCACCAGGGCCATTGCGATGGTGGGGCCGTTGCGGCTCTGGGAGCCGTAGTTGGAGTAGCGCAAACCGTAGTTGTCCAAGTCTGCTTTCATGTCGGCCCGGCTGTAGATGCAACTGACGCTGCGTTCCATGTCCGGAGGGGCGGCGCCGTTATACCCTTCCACGGCGACGATCTTGGGGGAGCCCAGTTCCGACACAGCCTGGAAGAACGCCTGGGCGTACACATCGATGCGAAACCACGGTTCTTGACCCAGGAAGATGATCATTCCATTCCCGGCGTCGTAGAACCGGTTGCGCCGGGTCATGGGCTGAACGGGCAGGCCGTCGTTGTAGGCCACTCTTGGGCGGTAGGTGTCATGGGTGCCGGGCACCTGGAATGGATAACAGAGCTTGGAGACTTCCGGGCCCATCTCGCCGATCTGGGTTGCGCCCAGCTTGCTGATCAGATAACGGGGCAGTCCGCCGGATATCTCGCCGCCGTCTGACCATTGCCGCCGCCAACCGGCAATCAACTGCTTCGCCGCAGGTTTGGATTCAAAGTTCAATAACTCGTCTGCCATTGCCTATCACTCTCCTGTTGCCACCGTCGGCCCGGTAACAGCCGGCGGCACAGGTAGACTTACAAAATCGCGCCTCAGTTTCCTAGGGCTTTCATTCTGACAGAGCGCCAAGGTGTTCGCAATCGGGGGGATATCGCGTTACCGGATATAATCAGACGCGCCATGGGCCGGATAACGCCGCCTTGACACCCCTATCAGGCCGTTCGTAAGATGGTGGTAAGTTGGTGCAGACCGGCTTCCAGCCATGCGCTGGCATCACGCGCCCCGGTAGCTCAGGGGATAGAGCGGCTGCCTTCTAAGCAGCGGGTCGTGGGTTCGAATCCCACCTGGGGCGCCATCTCTTCTTTTCGTGCCTAATTCTGTTTCTTTAAGCTCTTGGACGCCGTTTCCCTGCCAACCTCCCGCTAGGCTTCTCGGTGAGAGGTGTTGTGTGTACAATTTTCCGAGGCACGGCGGGGCAGGCCCTTGGGAGCCCAGGCCCAAGGTGGTCCCGGGTCGGACAAATTGAGGAGCTAAGATGGCGGATAGTTCGATTCCACTGGCAAACCAGATTATCCAGGGCCGGCCGATAGCTGTGGCTCTCGACGATGATCAGGAGAGGAGACTTCAGAGTCTGGTGAAGGAAACGACGATGATTGACCTCCATCAGCACCCGATGGTGAAGCCGGAAGACCCGAACCAGTTCTTGGAGTACCTGCGTGGCGACAGCTATGCGTGGGGCTACGAGGCGGTACGTCACGGAGGTTTCACCGCAGTCGGGACAGCCAATGTCTACAGGGGCATGGCGAACACCGACGAGATGTCCTTCATCCGGTTCAAAGACCTCATAGACGAGATCAGGATGATGTTGTCGGACATCGGCCTTCACGACGAGGTTGTCAGAGTCAGCAACGCCGACGAGATAGAGTATGCAAAGCGGAACGGCAAGGTGGGTTTCTTGCCTACAGTGGAGCACCTGGCCATCGGCAACGAATCGAAACGTGTGGATGAGCTCTACGACTCCGGCATTAGGGTGGCGGGGCTAACCTACCGGCGCAAGAACTACATCGGAGACGGCCACCTAGAGCGCAACGACGGCGGGCTAAGCACGTTCGGTATCGAGGTCGTCCAGAGGATGAACGAACTCGGCATGGTGGTCGACCTGTCGCACGCGTCTTTTCGCACGGCGATGGACGCCATCGAGTTTTCCGAGGCCCCGGTCGCCTTCAGCCACGACGGGTCATACACCCTCGGCCAGCAACAGGGTGGCGGCGAATACGCTGCTGGGCGGCTAAGGCGGGACGAAGAGTTGATAGCCTGCGCGCAAAAGGGCGGCATCGTCGGTGTCACCGTTCAACCGTCGGTGATCAGTAGCTGGGGATCCACCCTGAGCATCGACCTCCTGCTGGACCATTACGATTATATGGTGAATCTGTTGGGTATCGACCACGTGGCCATCGGGACAGATTCCTCCATCGATGTGAGAAGCTCAGGCTTTATAAGGGGGGTCGAGTCTCCCGCCCAAGGGAAGAATATCATCCGCGGGCTGATCAGCCGCGGCTACTCTGACGTCGACATCATCAAGATCACCGGCGGCAACGCCCTGGCGTTTTTCCGCAGGGTCATGGGCGGGTAGTCCGGTCCTCTCTACTAGTGTCGGATCCAAAAATCCCCGCGATCGCGTTCCAGATCTACAGGCTACTTAATATCCCTGCCGATTTGTTGCCCGAATATTGTCCCCGGTGTAGTATCTCCAAAGTGTTCACCTTTTTAGGGATTCGATCACATCTGAAAGATCCTAGGCGATAAAAATCCGGTAAGAAACTTCAATGAGGGGAGATCCATGAAATACGACGTTATTATCGTAGGCGGGGGAGCGGCCGGGTCAGTGTTGGCTGGCAGATTGGCCGAAAACCCGAAGACCTCCATTCTGCTGTTGGAAGCCGGGCCGGACTACCCCGGTACAGATCAGCTTCCGGACGAGATAAAGTTCGGCAACACAAGTTATGCAGAATCTCCTGAATCGGAGCATAACTGGGCCCTGCGGGGGACGCTCACTGAAGAGCAAGGGGAGACCCACGTGGCCCAAGGCAAGGTGATCGGCGGGGGATCGTCCATCAATGGCCAGGCTATGCAGAGGGGGTTGCCCGAGGATTTCGACTCCTGGGCCGCTATGGGCAATGATGAGTGGTCCTATGACAAGGTCCTGCCGTTCTTTAGGAAATCCGAACACGACCTCGACATTAGGGACGATTTTCACGGGACCGACGGCCCGATACCGGTGAGGCGCCGTCAAACAGGTGATTGGCCAGATATACAAAAGGCCTTCCATTCAGCTTGTTTGAGTGAGGGCTACGGTGCGGTTCAAGATACCAACGGCCCGAACCCAGCCGGGGTCGGCGTGTGGCCGTCCAACAACCTGGACGGCTGGAGGATGAGTGCTGCTATCACCTACCTAAATCCCATGCGCCACTGTCTTAACCTTACTGTGAGAGGCGGGGTTTTCGTCAGGAAGGTGTTGTTCGAGGACCGAAAGGCCGTTGGCGTGGAAGTAGAAAGCGGAGGCGAGGTCTTCAACGTTGAAGCAGACCGTGTTGTGTTGAGCGCCGGCGCACTCAAGTCGCCGCACCTGCTCATGCTATCTGGAATCGGCTCCAAGGAACAACTTGAGCAATTCGGAATCCCGGTGATTCTTGATCTTCCAGGGGTCGGGCAAAACCTGATGAACCATCTAAGCGCCCAGGTTACTTTTAAGGTCAAAGATGGTCTCTCCCTCCATGGCGATTTCGATGCGGTGCACTTCGGTCTGCACTACACGTCCGACGGGTCGAACGAAGTCAACGACATGTTGCTGAGGACCACCCCAATGGTCGACGAACGGCCGGAGCGCGTCCCCGGGTTTCGGACCAAGTTCTTAAACGACGACGTCCCCGCTGAGCGCGTGGCGAGACTCTCGGTCACTCTCGGGTTGCCCGATGGGTCGGGATACGTCAGGCTTGCGTCCGCTGATCCCTCGGAGCAGCCCACCTTTAACTATTGTTATCTCCAGAATCCAAACGACCGTCGCCGGGTGCGGGAAGGTATGCGAAAGGCGGTTGGATTCCTTGAATCCGATGCATATAAAGATGTGTGCGATTACCGTCTCCATCCCTCGGATGACATCTTGGCTGACGACGACGCTTTGGACCTGTACGTCCGCCAAACCGTCGGATCAGCCAGGCACGTGTCCGGGACGTGCAAGATGGGGCCCGATTCAGACCCGATGTCAGTCGTTGATCAATACTGCAACGTCAAGGGCGTTACTGGGTTGTCCGTGGTCGATGCGTCCGTGAAACCGAAGATCACAAGGTCAGGTGGTAGCCATGCCACGGTCCTCATGATGGGAGAACGCGCCGTCGAGTGGCTCGCGCCGGCATAACACCGCGTCATTCAGGGCCATTTCGGCGTTTGGTGCACGGTACTGTTCGACGCTGATGCGCCGTTAGGTTCGCTCTACCGCGATTCCAACCGAATTTGACCGAACGGTTAAAAACTCTTTAGAAAAGGAAAGTAAAAGAATGCCCCCACCGGACCGGTACAACACTGGATACAACTTCGGGGTTGGCGGCGCGGTAGTCAAAGACGGCCGATTACTGCTGGTTCGCCGGGCGTCTCGCCGGGGCCGGGGTAACTGGCAGATACCCGGCGGGTTCGTCGAGCAAAATGAGACGATGGAGCTAGCCGTGGTCCGTGAGGTGGAGGAAGAAGCCAGTGTCACGGCTACGGTTCAGGGCGTTTTGGGTATCAGGAACCGGTACGACGAGGAAGGAGGCAACAGTACCTACGTCGTGATGCTGTTGAGTCCTAAGTCCGGCGAACCTACTCCTGACATGACAGAGGTAGACAGGGCCGAGTATTTCAGCCTGGCAGAGATTCAGGCCCTGGAGCAGATATCCCCTATAAACGTTGAGGTCGCGAAACGGGCGCTGGCTCAAGACCATCGCTTTCTGTGTGCTCAGACAGTTGAACAAGCGGGCCGAGGGACGTACACCCTGTTTATCGGGTGAGGGTAACCACGGCCTTCATTTCTGCCAGGAC
>NZVX01000029.1 GCA_002698265.1 Chloroflexota bacterium
ATCGGCACTGAGGTCAGCTTGGTCAACCGGCTGGCGATCAACAACCCGGATAAAACCGTTTTCTGCTTGGACTCGGTGACCTGCCCCTGTTTCACCATGTATCGCATCCACCCGGCCTACCTGCTTTGGATGCTGGATGGGCTGTTGGAAGGCAAGGTCAACAACGAGATCACCGTGCCGGACGACATCAAACGGGACTCCAAAATCGCCCTGGAACGGATGCTGTCGCTCAGGTAGCTCCCGTCCACTTCTCCCTGCTCCCCACCTGTGGCCCAGCTACGGCACTTGCGGTACAATTGCGCCTGTCGATTCACCGGGCTTTTATCGAGAGTAAGGAAGGCTTGTCATGACCCACTTTCCCCCAGACGTTTATGCGTTGATCGATGCCGCGGTCGCTGAAGACCAGACGTTCAATGACCCCACAACCCAGGCGGTGGTTTCTCCGGAGATCCAGGGAACCGGTATGCTGCGCGCCAAGGCCGTAGGAGTGCTGGCCGGGGTGGATGTGGCCATAGCTGTCTTTCAGCGGGTTGACCCAACATTGGAAGTCAAGGCCATCTTGCAAGACGGCGCACCGCTTTCGCCTGGGGACGACATCGCAGTGGTACGCGGTTCGGCGGCCGGCATACTCAGGGCCGAGCGTATCGCGCTGAACTTCATGCAGCGGATGAGTGGCATCGCCTCTGACACGAACCGCTATGTCCAGGCGGTGGATGGACTCAACGCCCGCATCGTGGACACCCGCAAGACCGCCCCCGGCCACCGCTATCTGGACAAGTACTCGGTGCGCATGGGCGGCGGCTACAACCACCGTCTGAACTTGGCCGACGGCATCCTGATTAAAGACAACCATATCCAGGCCAACCGGTTCCGGGAAATGGGCCTGAAAGATGTGATCCAACTGGCCCTGGCCCGCGCTTCCCACACCATCAAAGTGGAAGTGGAGGTTGAGAGCATGGAACAGGTGAAAGAAGCCCTGGAAGCCGGCGCCCACATCATCATGCTGGACAACATGTCCGTGCCTGATATGGCCGATGCCATGAAGGTTATCGGCGACCAGGCCATCGTCGAAGCCTCCGGAGGCATCACCTACGACACGGTCCGGGCGGTGGCGGAAACAGGCGTAGACCTGATCTCTATCGGGGCATTGACTCATTCTGTAGAGGCCCTGGATATCAGCCTCGACCTAGAATTCGACTAGTCATTCAAGCTACTGATTGGAGGAGCCCATGGTGAGCCCCGTTGAGCCGGTGTTACTGGCTATGGATCGGAATTGGGAGATGATCGACGGGGCCCTTGAGGGCTTGGACGAAGCGGCCATGGCCCGACAGCCCACCGACGAGTGTAACTCAGTGGCCTGGATACTGTGGCACCTGACACGGGTGACCGACATGTTTATCTACACCCGGTTTCAGGACCTGCCCCAGGCGTGGATAACCGAAGGATGGCACAAAAAATTCGGGATGCCTGCCGACGAGGATGACCGGGGTGTGGGCTGGAGCGCCGAGCAAGTTGCCCAGTGGAAGCCGCCCTCCAGAGAAATCCAGATCGCCCATTACGAGGCACTGAAGAACCACACCCGGGACTTCCTGACCAATGCGACAACTGAGCAACTGGAACGGGAGATCGTCATGGGAAACGTCCCTGAACCCCGCCCGGTGGCCGTGTGCATGGGCCAGATGGTCTGGGACACCGTGGCCCACGGCGGGCAGATTGCCTACTTGCGCGGCTTCTTTAGGGGCATGGGCTGGTTCAGGTAGGGCTGGTTAAGTATCTGGCTTTTCCTGCCTGTGGGTCCTTCTACAACCGCCGCCGGTCTGTGCTGTCTAGCATCAGTGTTACCGGTCCGTCGTTCTCCAGTGAGACCAGCATGTGCTCCTGGAACGTTCCGGTGGCCACCGTTAGCCTTGTTTCCCGAAACAACTGCACGGTGTATTCGTAGAGGCGCTTGGCTTCTTCCGGTCCCGCCGCTTGGTTGAAGTCGGGACGCCGTCCCTTGCGGGTGTCGGCGTACAGCGTAAACTGACTCACGACTAACACATCGGCGGCCACATCCAGAGCGGAGCGGTTGAACCGGTTATCATCGTCGGCGAAGATCCTCAGGTTGGCGATCTTTTCGACCAGATAGCGGGCGTCGGCCTCGTCATCTTCTTTGGCTACACCTAATAGAACGACCAGGCCCGAGGAGATTTCCCCGGTAATATCACCGGCAACGGAGACTGAAGCCTTGGTTACTCTCTGGACCAATGCTTTCATGAGCGCTCATTAATACTTGGGGGAAAAATATGAGGAATGGGGGAAGGAACGACTGGTAAGCCGCCAACGAGGCAGGCTAGCTGGAACTGGCGGGCGCGGAGGTGGTGCTGCTACTGCCGGAATCGGTAGAAGATTTAGACGAACTGTCGCTGCTGGACTTAGTGGCCGTGTCCGACTTGGAATCACTTGAGGACTTGGAGTCACTGGTGGACTTAGAATCAGAAGAGGACGAACTTTCGCTGGAACCGTTCTTGTTCTCGGCCGGTGGTTTGGGACGTCCGTAGTCGGTGGTGTAGAAACCGCTGCCTTTGTAGATAACCGGGACCGCATGATAGACCCGCTGGCCCGCTCCGCCACAAACGGGGCAGGCGCCTTTTCCAGCTTCCGCGAAGGACTGCACCAGTTCAAATTCTTCTTTGCAGCTTTCGCAGCGGTAATCGTATCGGGGCACGGGAACTCTCCTGAATCGGCTTACCCTTTGGCAGTTTAAGCGGTTAAGTGCTAAGGGCAACTAATCCAATTTACCAGCGGCACTTATAGCTGTCAACGCGCCTGATGGGTCTTCCAGGCAGCGACGGCACTCAAGAAAAAAGGCCGAATCGCAGCCTTAAGCAAAACAGGCGGCATTTCGAGCCGCCTGATAAAAGCATATTGTGGGCACAATACCAAAAGGTCAAAAACCAGGCCAATCTCAGCCTGGATTTTGACTCCTAAAGCGAGCCTACCGTCGGTTCTGGCGGCGGCGGCGGCGCGCGGCCCGCTGGGCGGCCAAACGCTCTTTCTGTGCCTTGGAGCGGAAGAACCGACGGTCCTTGAGCTCGCGCAGAATGCCGGAATGCTGTACCGAGGCCCGGAACCGGTTGACCAGGCTCTCCGGGTTCTCGCCCTCGCGAGGGGTGACGTATGCCATTCGAATCTCCGGCCATCACTGGCCAATATGATTATAGCTAATTTAACACAGGCACGATTCCCAATCAACCAGCCTCTTGGTACGGTAAACCTGGGGCTAGACCGCGGTGCCCCGCTTGGCGCCGATTTCACCCAGGTACTCCAGCACATCGGCCAGGGGCAGCACATCGGCGTATTTCTGGTTCATGTCGAACAGGTTTATGGCGTGGGCGGCTTCGTGCCGGTCGAACACGCCTTCTTCAACGACGATCATCCGGAACCGGTTGGTGCAGCCGTCCAAAACGCTGGCCCGGACGCAGCCGCTGGTGGTCTCGCCCACGGCGATGATTGTGTCCACGTTGTGGGCGGTCAGGTGGCCAATAAGCGGAGTGCCCCAGAAGGCGCTAGGCGAGTCCTTGCGCATGACGGGCTCGCCGTCTATTGGCGCCACTTCGTCGATGATGTCGTTGCGGCGATTACGCCGTTCCAGGGCTTCCGGGCTGCGGTCCTGGTTGCCGTAAATCTGGCGTCCTGTGCTCCACCCGGCCAAGCCGTCATCGTCGCGGCCGGTGGCGTGAACCACAGGGATACCGGCGTTTCTGGCGGCTTGCAGCACGGTCTGGATCGCGGGGATGGCGTTCCAGGCGGCTAGTCCGCAACTGGCCGGCCACTCTTTGGTCGCCTCCAGTATCGGCTGGGGCTTGTCGCCAAACACCCAGCGGTAAAGGTCGATCAGTAGCAGGGCCGGTTTTTCGCCGAATCCCACCTGCCGGTTCTCGCCCATCGCCACATGGTCCCTGTCCTGCTGCGTGAGAAACTTGTCCCAGACTCGCTCGACCATGGTTTCACCGCCTATCCGTTCTGCTCTATTCCTTGGTTGGGAACCCGGCTTCTTTCCAGGCTTCCATCCCGCCTTCCATGTAGGTCACGTTGTTGAATCCCATCTCTTGGAGTATCTGGGCGCCCACGGCTGCCCTGTTTCCAAGTCTTCAAGTTGTGATGATCTGGACATTGGGGTCTGACAAACGAGGGTCCAGATTGGAAGAATCTTCAGCCGCTGCATCCAGGTCTTCCACCGACATGAAGACCACGTCGTCAGCCTGTTCGCTGAGCGGAACATTCTCTCGGAGACGAGTCTCAATCAAGAGAATCTCTGGTTTTTTGTCCATCTGCTTTTTTGAATCTGCAACGCTAACTGAAGTAGTTTTGCCCTTGGCAGCCTCTACTCGTGCTCTGAAATCATCGGTCATCGATGTAGCCTCCCAATTTGAACTAGGTGACATCATAATCTAAATGCCGCGCATCGGGAACAGATGATCCTTCATCCAGACAGGCGTTGTGCTACCATCTTTGGGCACGCACAGCCGCGATCTGCATCGCAACGGAGGGTGAAAAACATGCGGTGGCTCTTGATTCTGGTTTTCCTAGCAGCATTGGGAGTCGCATGTGGCCCGTCCTCTGGTTCCGAGTCTAACACTGTGGCAACAACGGCGCCGCCGCCCACTGCCACAACACAACCAACCGCAGCTGCACAACCCACCGCGGCGGCGCAACCGGCACAATCCGATGCTAAATCAGAGGTAATCATGGCAGAAGCCGAAACCATAACCACAGCCTCCGGGCTGCAGATCACCGTAATTGAGGTCGGGACCGGGGACAAGGCGGAAGCGGGAAAGACCGCAGTCGTCCATTACACCGGCTGGCTACTGGACGGCACCAAGTTCGATAGCTCTGTGGATCGGGGCACGCCCTTCGAGTTCCCCCTGGGCGCGGGACGCGTGATTAAGGGCTGGGACGAGGGTGTTGCCACCATGAACATCGGAGGCAAGGTCGAGCTGATCATCCCCCCGGGCCTGGCTTACGGGGCCTCAGGTGCCGGAGGGGTGATTCCCCCCAACGCCACCCTCAAGTTCGAGGTTGAACTGCTGGACATGAAGTAGTCGCCCGGCGATAGAGCTAGTACCCGCTTTGCGTTACCATTCGTTTGTGGTTCCTTCCGCGGAAGGACGTCTAACCATGCCCGCGCCGAAGCCAGGGCTCTTCGACGGGGCTCAGGACGAGCGGATGTCGGCAACGGTCATTTCCGAGGCTAGGCGTTTGAATCCCTGAAATTGGGCGCGACTTTCTCTGCGAACAGCTTCAAACTGTTGGCGGCAACGTCGTAGGGCATGGCCCCCAGGCGGAAGTGGATGATCACCCCGCCCACGCCGGTGCCGTTCACTGTTTCCAGCCGTTCGCACACTGTTTCCGGCGAGCCGACGATGATTCCGTGCTCCAGGGAGTTCCTAGCCGCGCCCACGGCTACAGACGATTGTGCCTCAAGTTCCGCTGTGGTGTTCATGCGGTTGCGGTTCTTCTGCAGATATGCGCGCATGCCCTTGAAATAGGGAATCCCGACTGCTTCGGCCTCGGCGTCGGTCTCAGCCACGAATATATTCCGCCAGACCCACGAATCGGCCACGTTGCGGGCCACCGTCTCATCACTGTGACCGGCCTCAGACATAGTCGCCCGGTATTGTTCCATCCGTTCCACAGTGACGTCGTCGCTCTGGACATTCATCATGAATGGCCGGCCGTCGCGGGCCATCTCCAAGGTCGACTCCAGGCCAGAGCAGGCGCGAATCATGGGCGGATGGGGTTTCTGGTAGACCTGGGGACGCAGCACCGGCAATTCCAATTGCCAATATCTGCCGTCGTGCTTGTAGTTCTCGGTGGTCCAGGCCTTGACGAGGATATCTTCCACTTCCAAGAGCATGTCGTGGGCTTCGTCGGGGTCGATGCCGAAGCCGCGAAACTCGTAGAAGTTGTAGGCAGTGCCGCGGCCGACGCCCACAATCATGCGGCCCTTGCTAATATTGTCGACCAGCGCGATCTGTTCGGCGAACCTGATGGGGTGATGCAGGGCCATCTGGGCCACGGCGAACCCGATCTTGATCTTCTTGGTCCTGGCGGCGATGGCGGCGGCGAAGGTTGTAGGGTCGACGTAGGCGCAACCTCCGTCGAAATGGTGCTCGGCCAGCCAGACGACGTCGTAGCCTAATTCCTCGGACAGCTCCGCCTCTTGTAGCGACTCTTCGATAACGTCGAAATCGCCGTCGGGCGTCTGGCTCTCCGGGAATAGAAAATTGCTAAACTTCATGTTCTCTCCTTGAGAGTTCGCCGGGGCGTTTACCCACCGCCAACTAGACGCTAGCACTGGCTTCAGAGAGTGTCAATTTAAGCCCGTCCCAGACCGATCAGATGCGAGGGCCGCCATCGAGATGAGCTCCGATAGCCGTGACACCAGCTTCCGGTATTTGGAAGTACCGGGAACGACGCCCATCGTTTTCGTCCATGGTGTAGGCCTGGATCAAAACATCTGGAGGGCAATGCTGGCTGATTTCAGCGGCCGTTCTACGCTGACCTACGACCTATTGGGGCACGGCGAGACTGCAAGGCCACTGGGAGAACAGAGTTTCCAGCCTTTCGTCGCCCAACTGCGCCGGCTGCTCCAAGAACTTCGAATCTTGCGGATAGCGCTCGTTGGCTTTTCTCTCGGCGGTCAGGTCGCCAAGCATTTTTCTGTGTCCCACACGGAGATGGTTGAGGCGCTGGTGTTGGTCAGCACGACTTACCAAAGGACGGCCGAGGAACGGGAGGCCATGTCCCGCCGTGTCCAACAGGCAAAGGCCGGCGACCAACCAGGACTGGAGGCATCGGCGCTACAGAGATGGTTCAGTCCGGAGTTTCTGGCCGCCAACCCGGATGCGGAGCGTGAGATACTCTCCCGCCTGCGAACCAACGACCCGGCCAGGTTCCTGGAGAGCTACGAACTCTTGTCCAACGCGGACGACCATCCCGTGGACTACGCAGTTCTATCAATGCCAACCCTGGTTCTGACCGGTGACGGCGACCCCGGTTCAACTCCCAGGATGGCGAAGAACATGGCTCAGGCGATGACCAACGCCCGGTCTATGATCATCCAAGGGTCGAAACACCTGGGGATCATCGAGGAACACCTGCTATTTAGCGATGCGGTGAACCGGTTTTTGCTGGAGTCGGGTATCTAGCGCCGAGACTGGAAAATCACCCGCCGGCACGCTCAACCAGGTCGTTGAACAACTCCCGCCATTCCTCTGCGCCGCCCCTGGCATAGTTCTCCCGGTAGGCGATGATTCCCTGGTGGTCCAGGGCTATCTTGGTGGACTGCTGCAGAACGCGCAGATCCTTCAACACGTCTGTCTCTATGGCGGAGATCGGCCAGGGATAGCGCTCTTTCTTGCGGTCCGACTCCAATTGATCGATGCTCTCGAACCGGCTTTGGCCGATGGCGTAGAAATGTACTTTGTCAGCGAACTCGGGCCACACATCTTTCATGCTCCGTAACTCGGAGCGGCAGACCGCTCACCAAGTGGCGAAGAAAAAGAGGAAAACCGGCTTGCCTTGGTTGGCTAGCTGGGCGGTCGACCGCTTCGTGCCATCGATCAAAGTGAATTCAAAGTGGGGCACGGTCTTGCCGACGGCGGTTCCCACCTCAGGCTGGTCTACTATGACGGCAGCCTTCGGGGGAACGGCGGTTGGCATAACAGTCGGCACAGGAGCCGGCGCCGATGTTGGGCCCGGGATAGGCGACGATGCCGGAGCGGCCCTGGATTTGGGCGCAGGCGCCAGACCAGGCGCGGCTGTTGACTGGGACAACGGTGTCGACGCCGGAACGTGAGTGGGCCCGGCCGCGAGAGTCGCCGTTGAAACACCGGTGGGGCTGCTCGCGGTCGCAGCATCGGATGGCGGCACGTTGGTGGGCGATTGGACCGCCGGGCTGGCCTGCGTGGCGGTTGTCGGCGGCTGGGTCGCGCTCGTCCCGCAGGCTAAAACACCAATAACGACCGCCATCAACGGCAGAGCTAGTAGTCGTGACATTTACAGATTACCCCCAACTGTCCAAGTGGACAGACCAAATCAAGGATTACTATCCGCGACAACGGTCTTCGAAAACAAGAATGCAGCGAAGCGTGTTACAGGAATCTATACGAAACTCCGTCCATCCGTGGATTCCCAAGGCCACTGGGACCTCTTCCGATTGATGGGATTTTCCCGTCCCGGACCTGGCTAAATATCGTGCTTGGAATGATATACTCCGCTCGCGGTATTGGAGCGCGGTTAATCGACCGTCCGGTAGCCGGTGCCCAGGGTCGAAACGAACGTGCGGTGAACGATGGCGACGAATGAGTCTAAACCCCAACGTGCCGGGTTTTACTACAACCTAGGAATAGCCTACTACGCGCTTGGTCAACTCGAGAGCGCTCTGGAAAGCTACGATGAAGCTGTCCGCATCAACCTCGAATATCACGAGGCCTACCACAACCGTGGGAACGTCTACCACGACCTGGGCCAGAACTTACGCGCCATAGAGGACTACGATCTGGCCATCCACTACAACCCGGAGTATTCGGCGGCCTACAACAACCGGGGGATCGCCTATTACGATCTGGGCGAACACTGGCGCGCCGTCAATGACTACGATGAGGCCATCCGGATCAATCCCGAATACGTCGTAGCCCACAACAATCGCGGCAACGCCTACCTGGCCGTGGGTGAACACGGGCGAGCTATCGAAGACTACGATGAAGCCATCGCGCTGGATCCCGAGAATGTGGCGGCCTTTAGCAACCGGGGGACTGCCTACCATGCCCTGGGCGAAAATGAGAGGGCCATAGAGGACTACGACGAGGTCATACGCATCAACCCCGAATATGCCGCGGCCTACAATAACCGGGGCAACGCCTACAACGACCTGGAACAATACCAGCGGGCCATCGATGAATACGATGAGGCTATCCGACTCGACCCCAGCGACCCTGACGTTTACACAAACCGGGGAAACATCCTCGCTGGTATGGAAGAATACGAACGCGCCGTTGAAGACTACGACCAGGCTATCCGCATCAACCCCAACTATTCAGAGGCGTACCACAACAGAGGGATCGCTTTCCACCGGCTCGGGCACTATGAGGAATCGGAGAGAGACCTGGCCAAGGTGGCCGAACTGCGATCGCAGTCCGCAAACAACCCGACCGAATGAGCCCAAGAGCCACTCTCCCGGCTGACAAGAAAAAACCCCGGCGAAATCGGATTTCGCCGGGGTCTTCTTCATCTACGGTAAGTCCTTCTCATTCGGGAAGGATATTTCGAGAGCGTTAGGCTGCTATGCTCTTCTTGGGAGCTTTGGCCTTGGGTTTGGCCGTATCCACTCCGTTGGTGGCGGCAGAATGGCCGTCATCTGCGTTGGCGCTTTCTAGCATCGGAGTCTCGGTGGCCACTGGGGAGTCGCCCTCGTCAGCTTTCAGGGCTTCGGGGGTCGAACTCTTTCCGAATTCCTCTACTGTGGGCAGAAGATTGTTGCAGATCTC
This sequence comes from Chloroflexota bacterium, assembly GCA_002698265.1. Lineage (GTDB taxonomy): Bacteria > Chloroflexota > Dehalococcoidia > Lucifugimonadales > UBA3495 > UBA9611. Next base: position 9,534 of record NZVX01000029.1, read on the forward strand.
CATGACCGAGGCCCGGATACCGTCTGTAACACTCTGGGTCGTCTGCCGGATGAAGAACTCAGCCTGCAGCCGTGCGTTGGACTCAGTGCTGTTGGCCCGGGTCTGGGACGCTTTGATGATGGCCTGGGCCTCCTGACGGGCCTTGCCCAGGATCTCTTGGATCTCGCTGTTGGCGGAGCCCACATTGGCTTCGCTGTCGGACTTGGCCTTGATCAGGAGTTTTTCGCTTTCCTCTTTGGCCTTGCTGATGAGCTTCTCGGAATCTGACTGTGCCTTGCTAACCATCTTTTCGCTTTCCGAGCGCGCGCTGTTCAGCGTTTTCTCGCTTTCTGACTGAGCTTCGGCGGCGGCCTCCTGAGCTTCGGCGGCGGCCTTACTGGTCATGGTCTCGCTGCGGCGCTTCGCGCTGTCTATCGTCTGCTGAGTTTCCGCTTTTGCTTTCTCAGAAGCGTCCGCTATGATCTTGGCGCCCGCTGCTTCGGCTTCCTGCCTGGCATGGTCGGTGATCTCTTGCGCCAAAGCTTCAGCCTGGACAACGGTCCGCTCGGCGAGCTTTAGCAACATCGATTGCTTGTCTCCGGTTGCCTCTGGCTGCGTGCTGGTTTCCTCTTGGTTGTTGTCTGCCATCAGAGTTCCGCTCCCTTAGTTAATTCGCCGGCCAATAACTAACTTGTGTCGCCAAAAACTTAGGTAAACTGCCTTATTGGATGGGTACCGACACACGTAGGGGAGTGTAATTCGGTATTCGTCGGGTGTCAAATATTGCGATTGACAACAGAGTGCGAACACCTAACGATTCGCGAAAAATCCCGTCCATAAGTAAAAGAAAAGCCTTATAGAATAAGTAATGCACAACGAGCGGCGATGGGCGATTCGAAAATCCAATCCGGCGCCAGGAGACATAACCCGGCGGCCATCTTCTGGACCGATCATCGGCATCGCAAGCCTCCCTAATCTGGCATATTGCAT
>NZVX01000104.1 GCA_002698265.1 Chloroflexota bacterium
AATGGGCGCCTCGAGGACTACGGCACCGTGGAACGGGCGATCAACGGGCACGAGGTCGACTCGGTGTTCCACCTCGGTGCCCAGACGATCGTCGGCACCGCCCACCGGGCGCCGCGCCAGACCTTCGAGTCGAACGTCCAGGGAACCTGGAACGTCCTCGAGGCCTGCAGGGTGTTCGGCGACCTCGTCCAGCGAATCATGGTTGCGTCGAGTGACAAGGCCTACGGCGCACAGGTAGTGCTCCCATACACGGAGGACACGCCGCTCACCGGACGGGCCCCCTACGAGGTCTCGAAGTCGTGCACCGACCTGATCAGCACCTCGTACGCCGAGACCTACGACCTGCCGGTGCTGATCGCCCGGTGCGGCAACATCTACGGTGGCGGAGACCTGAACTGGAGTCGCATCGTCCCCGGCACCTTCCGGTGGCTGATCCGCGGCGAGCAGCCGATCCTCCGCAGCGACGGCACCTTCCTACGCGACTACCTCCACGTCGATGACATCGTCGACGCCTACCTCCACCTCGCCGAGTTCGCCGACCGACCAGGCCACCGCGGCCGGGGGTTCAACTTCTCGGACGAGACCCCGCGCACCGTCATGGAGATCTACGAGGCCTGCTGCGCGGTTGCCGGGAGGCCGGGCACCGAACCCTTGATCCTCGACGAGGCGGTCGGCGAGATCCATGACCAGTACCTCGACTCCTCGCGCGCACGGCAGGAGCTCGACTGGAGCGTCTCGGTCGGCCTCGAGGCCGGCCTCGAACGCACCTTCGCCTGGTACACGGACCTTCTCGCGGACTGAGCGAACTGTGGACACCGAACAGACGACGCGCGCCGATGTACTCCGCGCCCAGATCCTCGACCTGGTCACCGAGTACCACGCTGAGGCGTTCCCTGAGCGGCCGTTCGTCGGAGGGATCAGCAACGTCCCTGTGTCCGGCAAGGTCTTCAACGACCACGAGATTCGCCTTCTGGTCGACTCCTCGCTCGACTTCTGGCTGACGACCGGCCGCTTCGCCGAAGAGTTCGAGGCCAGGTTCGCCAAGGTCATGGGAGTCCGGCACGCCATGCTCGTGAACTCCGGCTCGTCGGCGAACCTCGTCGCCCTGAGCTCGCTGACCTCGCCCCGGCTCAAGGACCGCCGGCTGGTAGAGGGTGACGAGGTCGTCACGGTCGCCGCCGGCTTCCCGACCACGATCAATCCGATCCTCCAGAACCGCCTCGTACCGGTCTTCGTCGACGCCCAACTCGGTACCTACGAGGCCGACCCGGATCAACTCCGTGCCGCCATCGGCCCGAGGACCCGTGCGATCTTCATGGCGCACACCTTGGGCAACGCCTTCGACCTCGACGTCGTGATGGAATTGGCGGATAAGCACGACCTGTGGGTGATCGAGGACACCTGCGACGCCGTCGGCGCCCGATGGCGCGGCAAGCCCGTCGGCTCCTTCGGCGACCTCGCCACGACGAGCTTCTACCCCGCCCACCACATCACCATGGGCGAGGGCGGCGCCGTACTCGCTCGGAAGAAGTCGATGCGCAAGATCGTCGAGAGTTTCCGGGACTGGGGCCGCGACTGCTGGTGCGCCCCGGGCGACGACAACACGTGCGGCAAGCGCTTCGACTGGCAGTTGGGTGAACTCCCCCGCGGCTACGACCACAAGTACACGTACAGCCACCTTGGCTACAACCTCAAGGCCACCGACATGCAGGCTGCCGTCGGCGTCGCCCAACTCGACAAGCTCGACGGGTTCGTGGCTGCTCGCCGGCGCAACTGGCAGCGCCTGCACGACGGGCTCATCGACCTCGAGGAGCACCTGATCCTCCCAGAGGCGACGCCCGGCTGTGAGCCCAGTTGGTTCGGCTTCGCCATCACCGTCCGCCCCGAGGCGCCCTTCTCCCGCTTCGACCTCGTACAGCACCTCGAAAGCCGCCGCATCGCCACCCGCCAACTCTTCGGCGGCAACCTGATGCGCCAGCCGGCGTACCTCAACATGCCCCATCGGGCCGTCGGACCCATGCCCAACGCCGACATCATCATGCATGGCACATTCTGGATCGGGGTCTACCCGGCCCTGACCGATGAGATGATCGACTTCGTGATCGAAACCATCCACGAAGTCCCAGGTCGATGAAGGCCCACTGATCAATCAGACCCCGAAGCGAACCTCTCCGACCGATTCATCCCGAGATTTCACCCTGCCAACACACAGGAACCCGACCAACAACTTCAGATCGCAATCTCTGCTTGTCTCCTCTTGACAAGTTGACTGGGCCTCTCCGGGTATTCGAACCCGACAGGTGGGATAGACGGAGATTCCCCATAGGGAAACTGGTCATGCAAGAATCTATCCATCTCCGCTTTCGGCGTGATCGGTGAGTCCTCTGGCAAGCAAAGATCGAAGATCGCTGGCCCGTCCCGTAACTCCAAGTCATTCAAGCCTTCAATATCCTTGATTAGTGCATACGGAATACCATAGGCATCTGCGATCTTGCCAAAGTCCGGTAATGAATACCCGCGTCCCGTTGCATGATAACGGCCCTCAAAGTAAGCGTCTTGAAATTGTTTGATAATTCCGTAGCCGCTATTATTCAGAATCACAAGTTGGATTGGGAGTCCGTAATGGACAATCGTCTGGAGTTCTTGGATGTTCATCTGTAGGCCACCGTCCCCGATGAAACAGATAACCTGGCATTCAGGTCGGGCAATCTGTGCACCAATCGCAGCCGGGAGCGAGTATCCCATCGGGGAATTACCACCGGCCGTGAAGATGTGCTGTTTGCCGGGCCCCCAACTCTGATACACCCAGCACAGATTGGCCCCACAGTCTGCGACAACTATTGCGTCATTTCGCATTCTGCTTTGAATAACTGGAACTGCACTGTATGGACTGACCCCTGCGGAGACTTCCGTCGGTTTCCCAAAACCTGCCAACTGGTCTCTTGCGGCAAGGAGTTCGGCCACCCAATCAGTCCTTCGTTCTAGGCCAGATGCGGGCGGAAGTGCGATCGCTAGATCAGCAAGGTCATACTTCATTGTTGTGTAATTCGAATCCGACGCGAACTTTCCGAGCTCTTCTCCATCAATGTCAACCACCAATAGCTGTGCGAACGGCGCAAACCCAGAAGGATTACCAGTCCTTTGCCGATTGTCCAACCTTGTTCCCAATCCCACGATCCGGTCTGCACTCTGTACAGAGAGGTTGGCTATTCGATTTCCGTAAACACCTAATGAACCAAAGTAATGTTGGCGGTCGCGGTCCAAGAACGGCATTCCGCCCCAACTCGAAAGGTAGGGAATCCCACTTGCTTCGCAAAACTCCTGAGCGAGTCGTGCCGTCCCTGAGAGTCCGAGACCAGCGCCAAGAATAAACAAAGGCCTCTCTGCTTCTCCCACAAACTTCTCCAACGAATCTTTCAAGTCCGTTGCCGGCGCGCTTCTAAGCGTCGTCTCTTCACAATCCTCCTGAAGCGTGAACGCCATCTCGAGGTCACCCGGCGTACACACTTCTTGTTGTACGTCCATGGGAATGTCAATCAGAACGGGCCCCATACGGCCACTCTGCGCAATGCAGAGTGCGCGCGGAAGCGTCTGTGCAAGCTCGGCCACCGATTGAACCTGTATTGCCCATTTCGTCAGCGGTGCGGCGACGGAGACAATGTCCGTCTCCTGGAACCCTGCCTGACGTACTGACACACCCAATGCGCGCGCACTCTCCCTCTGATTCACCTGCCCAGCAATATGGATCGCCGGAATCGAATCGAACCAGGAGCAGGCGATCCCGGTCAGAAGGTTGGTGGCACCGGGTCCGCTAGTTACGACCGTCACACCCACCGAACCCGTGGTACGCCAGACGCCATCCACCGCCATGGCTGCTGCTTGTTCATGCTGAACACAAACGTAGTCAGTGGCCTCGTTGTCGCCCAATGCATCCACGATGAAGGCACAGGCTCCGCCCGTCACCAAAAACGCCTTTGGAAAGCAGAACCTGCCGACAAAGGCCGCTACAAGCTCTGCGCCAGTCAATTCCTTGGAATTCGCCACGTCCTGATCTCCGATCAATCTCTAGAAGTCAAATGCGGTCGTCCAGCCAGTGCACCAGCCAACCGATCGATACCTTCCAGCACGGCTTCTAGACTACCGGCGAGGCTGACTCGAATCGATTCCGCGCTGTTAGAGCCGAATCCGGAACCTGGACACGTCGCTACTCCATCCATCTTCAACATTTCCTCAGCAGACTCCCGGCTTCCCGGAGTTCGGATCATTGCATAAAATCCAGCATTCGGACGAATCACGAGCGATGAATCTAATCCGTTCGCTTCGAGACGTTCTTCCAACATCCTAAATCTCTTCTTCATTTCTTCGTGTACCTCACGGACAAACGATTTCGAACGATCTGATTCAAGATAGTCCGCCACTGCTAGTTGGATAAACGACGGTACGCAGGAGACTGTTAATGATGTGAATCGGTTAATCACATCGATTACTTCTCTTGGCCCCAGACAATAACCCATTCGAAGGCCTGGGACAGCGTGCTCCTTTGACACTGAATAGATCCGAATACATCGTTCCTCATCTACCGCGGGTGGATCGCCCATACTCTGGTCATAACACAGCTTGACGTAGGTTTCATCAAAGAGTAACCACGACTCACCCTGTTGAGCATCTTTCAACAGTTTCTCATAACGACTCCATGGCGCACCATGACCCAACGGATTATTCGGATTGCTCATTACTACCATGGCCGGTTGATAACCCTCAGCGAATGCCGTTGTTTCAAGATCCTCGGATCCCAAGTGTTTCTGTATCGTGTTGTACGTGCTTACATCGAGATTCAAGAACTCTGCAGCAAGTCGGTAAGTGGGGAAACCTGGATCGGGAAGGAGAATGCCAGATTGCGGTTTGGATATAGCCGCCATGGCTTGGAGAATCAAGAAGTTGGCGGGCGCAATTGCTATTTGATCTGCTTCGACGCTACGTCCCAGGTCATTTGTCAACATCTCGGCAACTACTTCCCGCAGGCGCGGTTCGCCCCCACTAGGGCAATATCCCAGACGTTCCGATTTAGCTCTTGCTACGAGGTGTTCTCGAAGGGCAAAGTTCTCAAAACCCTCAGTATCACCAATCTCAAGGTGTTTGACATCATTGCCAGATAAGTCCATTTCATGAGCCATGCTTAGGATGTCAAACATTGGCTGTGAATGGATTCGGTCTGCCCACGCCTTGGTCATGTGTAGCCCATCCATGTGTTTCTGGACATGCGTTAGTCCTGCACTTTCTCTCGGATGCAACTACTACCCAATATCAGGCGCCAGGGGAAACGGTTGTGGCGCCAACACCCACGCCAACCCCGCCACTCTAACACGCGTCCAAGTGACTCACCGGGCATCTTCGGTGCCATACCAACCTCAACCCTTCAGCTCCACCCTCCAGACTGAAACGCAAGACAACTGCTACAGCGAGCGCCAGTGTCTAACGCGGAGTGACCCGACTGTCCCGCAAATGCCTCTTCGGTAATCACGCCGTACCGTCAATCCGGCGGTTCTTGACTCTCCACCGTCGGATCATATTCCTCGCTCACCAAATAGATGGGCCGCTGCTTCACTTCTTCATAGATGAGTCCAACGTACTCAGCAACCACGCCCAGCATCAGCGAAACCACTCCAATTGCCAGAAGCACCAGGGACACAATGCTTCCGTAGCCAGCAAATGGCACCCCATACAACAACCAGTAGATTGCAAGCGTCATGAACGCAAATATCGAGGACAGCGAAAGAGCCACACCGAATGCAAATATAACTCTCAGTGGGATGTAGGAGTGTCCAAGTATACCCTTCTTAGCCAAATCCATTACAGTCTTCGTTGTCGCCTTCGACTCGCCTGAGAATCTTGCGGGTCGCTGGTGTGGGACTCCCTTCGTAGAAAATCCCGCCCAGCCAAACAGACCCCGCAAGAATCTTCCACGTTCCTTCATAGATTTTACTGCGTCATTGACCTTCCGATCAATAAGTCGAAAGTCACTCGCATTGCGCGGGAATCTACGATCTGTAAGTCGCGCGGCCAACCTATAGAATACTGCACTGTTCACTCTTCGAAGGAGACTGGAATCCTTCCGAGACTCGACGATCATGTACACATTCTCGTATCCCCTCTCCCACTGGCGAAGGAATTCGGGGATGAGTTCTGGAGGATCCTGCAAATCGGCGGCCATCAGAACAACCGCGTCCCCTCGCGCATGATCCATCCCCGCGGTCAATGCTCCATCTGCACCAAAGTTTCGGGACATCCGAATTCCGTTGAACCTCTGATCCTTTGCTGCAGCCTCCTTGATGAGATTCCAAGTGCTATCTGTCGAGCCGTTTTCAATTATCCATACTTCAAATTCATAATACGTTTCATCGTCAAAGACTTTTCGGAGCCTGTCGACGAGTTCGGGAATGCATTCTTCTTCGTTAAATGCCGGCGTTACAACGCTCACCAGGGGCCGAGGAGAACTCACGATTCCCTCGAGTTCAATTCGGAAGAGTTATCGGAAGTATCGACACGAGAAACAAACTCGAATCGTTTGACAGAAGGAAGCTCGCTTCGAAATCTTCGGACAACAATCGTTCGCATGCTAAACCTCATCCACTGAGTAATAGTTTTCAGCTGTTTCGGTGCCACGCAATGGTGCGTCTGATTGCGTCTGACAACACCACAGTGTTTGCAACTCCCAATTCCCGGCGAGCCCGTTCACAATCGGGCACGTATCTTTCGGGTGGTTCTGTTCGTTCTGATCGACCACGGATCTCTACTTCTAGAGCTCCCGCCTCTTCGGCGACCGCTTTCGCAACCGTGGCGACGTCGACGACTTCATTGGATCCGACGTTATATGCCCGGCCTGGTTCGCCACGGATGAGAATTGCCAGAAGCCAGGCTACGAGGTCTATCGCGTATTGGTAGGAGCGGACCGGTGTTCCGTCCCCTTCGACGACCACTGGGCCTCCATCAAGCGCGTCCCGGATGAAATTCCCAATAGCGAAATGGGCGTCGATCGGAAGGAGTGGTCCAACGAATGCAAACAACCGGGCCACCACGACATCGACCTGTGCAGCCTCGGTTGACAAAGCCCCTTGAAGTTCCGCCGCACGCTTCCCCTCGTGATAGGTCATCTCGGTGGACAAGGGGTCTGGACCAGATGGGTGGTCCTCCGAAACCCGCAGTACATCCGCCGGTTGGCGTCCATAGACGGCGCCCGAACTTGTGAACAACAGGCGGGGGCACCCCCATGCCGAGGCCGCCTCGAGCACTCGTTCCATACCGTGGACGATATTCGCGTAAAGGGCCGATCGCTCAGTGGGCGTGTGGGCCGTCGATGTCGGCGTCGCCGCGTGGACGACGAAATCATGAGGCTCGGACGCAGTGAATATCCGCACATCGCCTTCGAGCAGGGTGACGCGTCCGTCGCCAGCCACATGCGGACGCCTGTGTCTGTACCCACTTGGGTCGCGCGTGAGCAGCGTGAGGCCGAGGCGGAGGCCGAGTTCGCGGTCGGCGGCCAGCAGGGCCTCCACCAGCCAGGTTCCGATGAAGCCAGTGCCTCCGGTGACGAAAATGCGTGCGCCCTCGAGCACGCGTAAGTCGTCTTCGGCCAACAACGTGATCTCGGCCAGGTCCCGTTCGGGAAGGGGACGTGGGGTGCTCATGACGCCGGTACCACGGTGGGTTCTAAGACTCTGAACCGGATGTCACGCGGGTCGGTCGTGTCGAGCCGCGGTGCGTCCGTTCGCAATCGGAGCACGGTCTCTCCGGGTGGTACCTCGATGACGACATCGATCGCCAAACCAGAAGACGGCATTTCGTGTGTGATGACTCCCCTGGGTGCATGCACTTCAAGGGCCCAGGAGCCTTCCACGGCCGTTGCGGCCACGAATCGCAGATGCACCGTGCGCACCTCGTCCATCGGATTACGGAGTCGAATCTCGGCCTGCTCAGGAGCCCACGAGAACGCTCGGCCGGCATCGAACTCCGGACCGTGGAATCCCTCCCCGAGTGCGACGGTCACCGGTTCGAGGAGAGCCGCAGCCGCTCGTGCCACCTCCGCTGAGCCTGACGCCACGAGGAGTTCGTCGGCAAGGGGCCGAAGGTCATGGATCGTCACCCGTCCATCAGGGCTCACGAGTTCGGGAGGTCCCAGGGCCGCCTCGATCTCGATCAGTTCCGGACCGAATCCGAGTCGGTCGACCCAGAGGGCTTCGAATCCGGCGCCTGCCAGTGCTGTCGCCAACTCCGACGCCGGAAGCCCCTCCAGTCGCTTTTGCCAGTCCGAAGCCCGACCCTTCACCCCGCCATAACTCCAACCGAGGGTGTCCGAGTGCAGGTACCCTCGCAGGTGGTCGTAGTCGACCATCCCGTGTACCGGAGGATGTTCGGGAAACGGAACGACCGGCAATTGGAACACTTGGGCGCCCTCACCGAACAGTTCCTCGACCTGCTCGACCACCAGGCGGTCGGAAGCCCACGCTCCCGCTGTGCGGTCGAAGTCCACAAACGGAAAGCCCGGGTTCGTGTCGAGCACCCCGATCATGAGCACCACGCCGACGAGGACGGCACCCCGACTCCCAACCCGGCTACGCAGTCGGTCGAGGCCGATCCCGACAGCGACAAGTGCGCAGAACGCTATGACGACTGAGATCCGGCCCCAGGCCCGCAAGAAAGTGAAGCCGAAGACACCGACAACCGTGGCCCCTCCTCCCACGGTACCCATAGCGAATGCGCTACTGGCGACCAGCGCCAGGGCGCCGTGTCGATGTCCGACACGGCCACAGACCAAGCGGACCGCCGCCACGATGGCCAAAATCCCGAGCCCGACGAGACCTACAAGACCAATCGCCTCGGCACCTTCTCCCCGCAGTACCAATTCGAGACTTTCGTCACGAAGGTCAGCGAGGGCGTCGACGCGGTGACCAGCGACAGGTAACACCAGGTCACTGAGCTTCAGCGAGTAGTACTCGATATTTCTCAGTCCCCGGTCGACGATCTCCGAGTTCGAGCCGACCTGCCGGTGGAGCATCCAGGTGGGAACAAACTGCGCCAACAGCGCTGCGGCAGCGACGGCTGCCAGCGCGAACGCAACCGCTACCCGTCGCCTATCTACTCGTGCCAAGCCTGCGATGGCACCGACGACAAGCAACGTGAAGACCATGAAGGTGGCGTAGTAGATCCCAGTCGTCGATCCGAGCAACACGATCACTGTGGCTGCCAGGTGTGAGGGCTGGCGAATCCACGGCATCCAGTCCCTCGGACGCCGGAGTTTCGGAAGCGACGCGACCAGTGGCCGGTCCCCCATCTGCCGAACCGCAAGAGCCACCCAGAGCGGGACGACCCCGTACGACGACAGGAAGAGGTGGCCAGGCCCGTGGAGCACGTGGTAAGGGAGGAACGTGTACAGGACGCCGACGACCACCGAGGAACACTGGCCAACAGCGAGCATGCGACAGCCCGTGAAGGCACCGAGGAACACGGTCAGAAACGAGGCCAGGAAGAACACATTGAACGCCAGCGCAGGGTCCCGGGTGACCATCACAAGGGCCCACGAAACCATGAGATGGAGCAGGTCGCCGACGGCGGGAAAGTCCCGCAGGTCCTGCCCATAGGGGACGCCGAGCAACTCGCTCGAAGAGTACCAGCCGGTCAGGAGCATGTTCTTGAACGCGCCCATCGTCAGCACCGCGTCGCCGCGATAGAGGATCGGCACACGAGGCCTTAGTTCCCATAGCCGGAAGAGCGGCAGCATCACGGCGAGGACAAGTCCGATGCCGACGGAGGAAGCACGCACTTCGGCTCGGAGAACCCGTCGACTGACAGCGACGACGCCCTCGGTACTCTCGTCGACCCGGTCCATTCTCCCCGAATGTTACCCCTACTCCGCGATCGTGGCAGGAACACGGAACTCAGTAGTGTCCTGAGCGTGAGCGGACCTCGGAAACGACTGGCGGAGTTCGCACGGACCAGAACCGCGCTGATTGCGTCCATACTCGTCCTGTTGGCGATCGCCATGGTCCTTGGACCCGTGCTGGGCACACCGTTCTACGG
>NZVX01000030.1 GCA_002698265.1 Chloroflexota bacterium
ATGTCGACAATCTTTTCCTTTCAAAACTTTCCATGGGTCGATGTTGCCCGAGGTTTGCGTGACTTCCGTGGTGTTTGCGGAGGACTACTTGCCGAGGAGTTCGATGCGACGCACACGATCATCAATGGAAGGATGGGTAGCGAACATGCCCTTGGCCCGTGCTTCCCACTTCTTGATTGGCTGGACGATATACATATGCGCCATGGCCCGATTGGCGACCTCTAGTACCTCCTTGTCGCCACCCAACCGCTTGAGAGCCAAGATCATTGCCTCGGGGTTACGGGTCAGCTCAACGGCGCCGGCGTCGGCCATGTACTCGCGCTGCCGTGACGCCGCCAGCTGGATGAACTTGGCGAAGAATGGCGCAATGATGGCGAGCGCAATGGCCAGTATGAGTATTGCGCCCCCGCCGCTCCGCCCGCGACTTCGCCGGCCAGCGCGGCGTAACGTACGGGGAAGCGAGTCGCACACCAGAACCACTAACCCGACCAGGGTCGCCAGCAACATCGCCAGGCGGATGTCGTAATGCCGGACATGCGACATTTCGTGCGCTATCACCGCCTGCAGTTCGTCGCGCGTCAGCGTCTCTCGCAGCCCGCGTGTAATGGCTAGCGCGGCATGCTCTGGGTCGCGGCCGGTCGCGAACGCGTTCATCGCCGTGTCTTCGATCAGGTACACCGGAGGAAGGGGAACGGCGGAGGCAATAGCCATCTCTTCGACGACGTTGTAGAGCTCGGGATCATCCCCGTGCTGGATGAGCTTGGCGCCGCTCATCCGAAGAATCATCGAATCCCCTGAGTAATAGCTGAAAAACGCCATGACAATGGCGATTGCCAGCGCCGTGCCGCCGAAGGCCGCCGCCGCCCAGGCATCTCCCCCCGTGAGGGCGGATCCCATTACGCCGAGCAAGACCGCTACGAACACAACGAAACCGACAACCAAGAGCGAACTGGTGCGGCGGTTCTTGGCGATCAGGTCGTGATAGGTGACGTCCGATGCTGTCATTTCGGTGAGGACCTGAATATCTTATGCGGCCCCAGTTGTCCGCTCAGAAACTGACCTGTGGGGTCTCGCGCTGCGTCGCGTCTTCCATCTCGAAAAAATCGCGGACCAGGAAGCCGAACATGCCACCAACGAAGTTCGAGGGGAAAGTCTCGAGCGTCGAGTTGTAACGGCTGACCGTGTCGTTGTAGTGCTGGCGGGAGAAGGCGATCTTGTTCTCGGTCGATGAAAGCTCTTCCTGGAGGCGCCCGAAGTTGTCGCTCGCTTTGAGGTCAGGATACGCCTCCGAGAGGGCAAACAGCTGCCGCAGCGCTCCGGTAATCATGTTCTCGGCCTGGGCCTGCTCCGGAACTGTCTTGGCATTGATACCCGCCTGGCGGGCCGTGATCACCGCGTCGAGCGTCTCACGTTCGTGCTTGGCGTAGCCCTTGACGGTCTCGACTAGGTTGGGAATAAGATCGTAGCGGCGCTTCAACTGCACGTCGATCCCGCTCCAACCATCCTCGGTACGGACGCGGAGCCTGACCAGACGGTTGTACATGACGATGAACAAAAACCCGAACACGACGACAAGGCCGAAGGGGCCATAAAAGTTCCAGTTCATTCGATATCTCCCGGTTCCGCCTTTTTTGTTCTTGGGAATCGCCCGCCACCGGTCTCGCTACTTGGAAGCTGTCCACAGCGCAGCAGCAGCGAGAATGCCGAAGCTAACACCAAGAAGGTAGTTGTCGAGCGCAACGGCAAGGGCAACGCCAATGGCAACGCCCACGCCAACAGCAGAATTACGTGTTGGAAAGGCCATGTTCAATCCTTTGACGTGGGTGCGTACGCTGTACTTTGGAAAACTCATTGTGCCAGACCGTCACACATGCCGCCGGAGTACAGGCGAGGAACTTTCGGCGGCCACCAGCGAAACTCCGCCGCCACTGGCGTAGAGTTCCGGCAGCTAACAGCGATCTTCATGGAGGATCGTATGACAATGTACGCGCACGACATGAATCGTCAGCACGTAATGGAACTTACCGGCCGCGACGTAACATTCACAGTTTGAAGCGGATGAGGAGGTGAGCATGAGGACGACGACGTTTGGGCTGGTGTTTATTCTGATCAGCGGTGTGGCATTCGCTCAGCAAACCGTGATGATCGACGACCTGACTGGGACTGAGGTCATGGAGGCGATCGCGCGCGGAAAGACGACGGTCATCATCTACGTCGGAGGACTGCATGAAAACACGTATCAAGCCGAGAACACAGTGTATGTCGGACCGCATGTTGACGCTGTAGCGATTAACAAACACAACCTCGTGGCGCTGTATCAGGCTCGCCGTATCGCCGAAGAACTTGGGAACGCGTTGGCCTACAATCCGTTGCCATACACGCCTGCCGGTTCACATCTGAAGCCAGCGACCGCGGGCGGCACAGTGGCTCTCAGCGATTCGACATTCGCAGCCGTGTTGCGCGACATGGCGGGCAGCGCGATCATTTCGGGTTTCACCCACGTCATCATGATCAGTGAGGATGGTGGCGGTCAGGCCGTACTGAGGGAGGTGGCCGAAGAGCTGGACCGCGAATGGTCCTCTAGAGATATCCGCGTTTTCTTCTTTCCTGTGTATAGCGACGCTAACAAAGTAACCGTTGAGTACTTGGAAAAAATAGAGGGCTTCCCGGCAGAGTGCCTCACCAATGGGATCGGTGGGTGCATCAGTGCCACTACTGATGCGTCTGAAATCCTGTTCCTTCGAAAAGAGAATGTGCGGATGGACAAGATCTCCCCGGCTATCGCAAAATTCGTTTCTCCAGAACTGGGCAGGATCTTAAATGAACAAAAAGTTAAGATCGCCGTCGACTACATTCGCGGCAAAGTTGCTGGTGCCCAACGTCGATGAAGTAGCCTGAATCGGTTGTGTCCGCCTACTGCTGTCAGCGAAACTCCGCCGCTACCGGCGTAGAGTTTCAGCATCTAACAGCGATTGATGGCGCAGGCGATTATGAACCGATGAACAGGAAGGTGGTTTTCACTCGTCAGGAGAAGATAGTTCTGTGGATCATCATCGGCTTTGTCGTCGCACTGATCCTCCTCCAAGTATTTTTCACTCAAACATATTTCACTATCTAATTGATGGAGGGTGCCAACGATGAGTGAAGCGACCTTGTGAAGAAGGAACACTTATATGCCGTGCTGGCGATCTGTGCGGTTATTCTGGCCCTGGCGACGATTGTTAGGGGGCAGGCTCTATCGGCAGTCGCACCGCTTCTGGGCGCGGTTAGTATGGTCTTCCTGTGGTGGCACAGCTGGTCGCGACGTAAGTGTAAGTAGCTACCCTCACCTACCCCGTCACCTGATCTCGCTACTTGGAAGCTGTCCGTGCCCACCATCCACACGCAACGCCAATGCCAAAAACAAAAAAGGAATGTTGTCGAGCGCAACGCCAATGGCAACACCCACCGGAACAGTAGAATTAGGTGTTGGAAAGGCCATGTTCAATCCTTTGACGTGGGTGCGTACCCTACACCTTGGAAAGGTCATTCTGCCGGACCGGCACATGTGCCGCCGGAGTACAGGTGAGGATCCCTGGAGTACGACCCGGCAATGGGCGACCATGGCGACTAAACCAGGAGAGGAGGTTTTGTGAAAAAGAACGGAGGTGGAGGTGGACGGTTTTCGCCACCAGTTAAGGCCATGCTGCAAGATGTTCTGGGCAAAGTCCGGGAACGTCGGAAGGCTTTACTGGATGAGGGCGATGACACAGACGGCTACGACAAGCCGTCGCACAATGGAGGCGAGCGTGGAGACTCATGACTAACGACGAAGATCATGCAGCCATCCATGCAAAGCTGGACACGCTAGAGGAAAAGCTGGATGTGTTGGTGGAAGTGAACCCATCTCTTGGCTTCAGCGAGCAATGGTTTTCCATAATGGTCATCCGCAGCGTATTCGGATGTCTGATCGTCGTGCTGCTGGGGACAATCCTGATAAAGGTTTGGTAATTCTCCATTTTTTTATTTTTAGTGACAGCCGAACCGGAGCAATAACCTCCACCGTTAGAACTCACCCCCAGAGCTGTCACTACTCGTAGCGGTTGCGGCCCACCCGGAAAGCGCTCGGCTCGATCACCTCATTCGCGGCGAGCGGAAGCTCCGGCAGCCGGTTCTTACTGCGATGCCCCTCCGAATCGCGCCCCCAACCCCTCCCGGTCGATTGCGGAACCCCGCAGATAGACCGCGTCAATCTGCCTTGTGTTGGTAATGTCGTCCAGCGGGTTCGCATCGAGGACGATGAAGTCTGCACTCTTGCCCGTTACTATCGTGCCGATGTCGCTGATCTCCAATAGATCGGCGGACGTACCGGTCGCCGCTGCGATCACTTCGGCGGGGCTCATCCCAGCCCGCACCATGTCCTCCATCTCCTGATGGACGGCCCACGGCGAGCTTCCGTCGGTTCCAAACGAGATCGTAATCCCTTCCCGGTTCAGTCTATTCAGGTTGCGCGCCTGAATGCCGAACGACTCCTGGGCCGCGGGCCGGTCCCTCTGCGCCGCCTGCATCTCCGCTAGCTGTCCGGCTGGCACGGTCCCGCTGAGCCAGCCCAAATCCAGCGCCACGCCAGGACCCGGGAGATTCGGAACCAAGACCACGTTCGGGCGTTCCTTCCAGAGCGCAAGGACCTCGTCGTCGATGTCCATATCTCGGATGCCGTGCGCAAACGCGTCGATGCCTGCACGGAGAAGACCCTTCGCGTCCTCGAGCCTGAAGACGTGCGCCGTGACGCGAAGGCCGTTCGCGTGCGCCTCGTCGATGACCGCACCGTAGAAGGTCGGGGACAACCGCTCGAACTGCCCGCCCCGGTCGTCGACCCAGATCTTGACGAAATCCACCTGCAGCGACGCCAACTCGCGGACGGCAGCTCGTGCCTCTTCCTCGCTCGTGACCCAATGGGGGACCTCTGAACGGCCCTGCTCCGGAGAGGTGATGCCGCGCCCGGCGCTCTGGGACCGGGCACCCTCGGGTACCATCTCGTTCCTAATCTCGAACGGCACATCCCCCGTGTCCAAACCCAAGCTCAGCACCGCACCGGCGCCGTAGTATGCCATGTGCTGGAGTTGGTCGATCCGGGCCTCTCGCTCAGACGCCAGGTGGACGTGTGCGTTAACGAGCGTCGGCATGACGGTCTTGCCGCCCAAGTCCACGCGGGTCGCGCCATCCGGGATCTGTACGTCCGCCCTCGAACCGACCTGAGTGAAGCGAGCGTTCTCGACGATGAACACCGCGTCCTCGATGGGCGCGCTGCCGTCTCCGACGATCAACCGCGCCCCCTCGAAGACCGTCGCTTCCGCTCCGCCGCCGGCGTCGGGACCGCCGCAGGCTGCCAAAAGAACGAGGGCCAGCGACAGCATGGAAGAAAAGGCGACTACGATGCGCGAGTCACTATGGCGTGAATCACTCTTTCCCCTGGACATGGCAACTTCACCTCCTCGGGTGGCATGCTGGTCGAACCGGCGTTACTACATCCAACGACGATGTCGCTGTAAGCCAGTAATAGTTTGAGTTCCCGGGGCGAGACTCGAACTCGCACGACCATAGGCCAGGGGATTTTAAGGCGTGTGATGCCCCTTTTTACCCGGTTGACATAATCCTACAACCATAGGGGTTTGCCGGAAACCCTTGCCGATGTTGCGCTTGCGAAACTTTTTGCTCGGCGGCGCGCGCGCCGTTCTCTTGAACGCCATCGCGCAGCCCGGTTCGATCGCCCCTACCGCATGGCGCGCTCCCGCTTCTGGTTTTCGACCATGGACGCCACGTCGGCGAGCAGTTGCTTGGCGTCGTAGACGATGCCGTCCTTGATCGTGTAGAGGATGCCGCCTTTGCGCTCGGCCTCGCCGGTCTCGTCGTTGAGACGCACGACACCGGTGCCGTACAGGACCTTGAGGTCCTCGAGCGGATTCTCCTCGACGATCACCAGGTCGGCGAGGAAGCCCTCGGCCACGACGCCGAACTCGATCGGCTTGCCCTTGGACTTCATAAGGGCCTGGGCGCCGTGCATGGTCGCACTGCGGATCACTTCGAGAGGGTGAAATCCGGCCTCTTGCAGCAGTTCCATCTCCTCGATGGTGGAGAAGCCGAACAGGTTATAGGTGAACCCAGCGTCGGAGCTCACGGTTACGCGGCCGCCCATGTCCTTGTAGTCGTCGAGCATCGCCATCCACACGCGATAGAACTCGTTCCAGGCGAGCTCGTCGGCGAGCGTCCAGTTGAAGTAGTAGGAGCCGTGGTTGGTGCGGTTGGGCTGGTAGTAGTCCCACAGCGAGGGCAGCGTGTACTTCGCGTGCCACTCGGCGGTGCGCGCCCGCATGACGTCGCGGGTCGCCAGGTATGCCGTCATCGTCGGGTCGAGGGTGACATCGAGCGCCAGGAGCTCCTCGAGCATCGCATTCCACTCCGCGGAGCCCTGCGGGTGGATCAGGTTCCACTGCCGCCCCACCTGTCCGAAGCGGTGCTGTTCGTCGTTGTAATTCAGGTCAACGGGCCACGGCTGCACGTCGTGGTCGTCGTAGAGGGCCTCGAAAAGGCCGTAGTAGTGGGTCACCGTCTCAAGCCCCAGGCGCGCCGCGTCGATAGCGTTCATCTGGGCGACGCCGGTTTGCGCCAGGTGAGCCGTCGAGCCGAGGTTGAACTTCTTCGACTCATCAAGCAGCGCCGCCATGATATCGGGACGGTGGGCGCCAAGCTTGAGACCATCGATGCCCTGTGCCGCCGCCCAGCTCACCCACTCGCGAGCGTCCTCGGCGTTGCGCACCGGGCCCTGTTGCCAGCCGTTGCCAGGTCGATCGTAGGTGAACATGCGCGGTGCGACGATCTCGTTGCGGGCGCTGCGCTCCCGCTCGCGTAGCGACCACTCCATGGGCCCGAAGGCTACGCCACGCCCGGTAGTGATGCCGTGTGCCATCCACAGCTTGTAGACGTACTCGGCCTCGGGCGCTTTGGGAACCCCTCCCGTGTGCAGGTGTATGTCCACGAAACCCGGAAGCACGTACATCCCAGTGGCATCGATCTCGTAATCGGCATCCTGCGGCCGGCGGTTCTCGTTGATCGGCACATTCGGCGTGCCGATGCCGGCGATGCGCTCGATACGGTTTCCCTCGATGACGATGTCGACGGGGCCGCGCGGCGGACCGCCGGTGCCGTCGATGACAATGGCGCCGCGGATGATCAGCCTGTTGAACGGGCCGGCGCCGTCGTCGGGGCCGCGATCGGGTGCCGGCGCGACTCCTTGCGCGGCAGCGATGGACGCGCCGGCGAGCAGAAGCGCGGCGGCGACGAAGCGGATCGAGGCCGTGACAAGATCGTGTCGATGGTCACTTCTGGTGCCATTCGGCATTTCGGTTCCTCCTGGTGCGAGCGTCTCCTCGGCGGCTGTTGACGGCGAGCCGGTGAACGTGGATGGTTCACGATGATCCCGAAACGCCATTCTACCTGCTGGGTCAATTGGGAAACAAAAGCACAGGCCCGCGGCATTGACAGCTAAATCCCCCGGAGCGATGACTTCGCCTGCCCGGCGCCTACGCGACGACGGGTACCAGCGAAACTTCGCCGCCAGCAGCGTAGAGTTCCGGCACCCAATACCGATTTTTATGGAGCGTGCCGATGGTGAGTGAAGCGACGTCGCTTGAGTTCAGGGTAAACAAACTAGAGCAACGAAACCGGCGACTGAAACTGTCCATTTTCCCATTGTTATTGATTTTGGCAGGTACGGCTTGTTCGGGTATGGACGTGGATCCGGCCGGCGACGAAGCTAGCCTTACCATGCGCAGTAGTGCGGCACCCTCTGACTGGGAGACGTTGACAGACGGCTCGATTCGACTTTTCGATGGTCGCCTCATTCCACCCTTGCCAGAGCTCCTAGGAGTTAGGGAACAATACGACTTGCGGGTCAAGTGGCTCGAGAAGAAGCACGGCCACCTGCTGAAAATGATGCGCCAACACGGCGTCGGCGCGTGGATCATCATCAACCATGAATTTAATGACGATCCCGCGACCGAGCACGTCGCGCCCGACCTAGTTTACGTCTCTCGTCGGGACCTGCACGTCTTCGTCGATGCGGGCGAGACGGGACTGGAGCGCTTCTCTAGCTATGGGCGTCCAAACGCCGACCATGCGCGGTTGTTCGAGTCGTTACCTACGGTAGAGTCCGAGACAGGCGGCGGTGACGTTGGCGCAAGGCTCAAGGCGATGATCGATCGTTACCAACCAGCGACCATCGCCCTAAACATGGGTGGTGATCGAGGCCATAACAGCGCCCTGACACACGATGCCTATCAATTCATCGTCGAAGCTCTCGGCCCGGAGATGGAGCAACGTTTGATTTCGTCACGAGAGCTGATCGAAGAGTACTTCGATACCCGCCTCCCTGAGGAACTGGAGCACTATCGCCAACTCGTGCTTGCGACCGATATCCTTGCCCAACGAGCTCTCTCCAACATTGTGATCACGCCCGGGGTTACCACCGCTGCGGACCTAAAGTGGTGGTTCAACCAGCAGATCGCCGACCTCAGTGTGGGCTCCGAGCCCTGGTTCGAAATCCATACGGCGATCCAACGTTTCGAGCCAAAGATAGGCGTGACAATTCCGTATGTCCATCCCGCACCCGACGACCTCATTTATCAACTAGGTGACGTTATCCACCTCGATACAGGTTTCAATTATCTCGGCTTTGCCAGCGATTGGCAGAAAGTCGCCTACGTCCTGCGAGACGGAGAAGATGACGTTCCGGAAGGCCTGAAGGTTGCCCTGTACAATGCCGGGGTCGCCCAACGGGCTATGTTAATGGCCCCGCGTCCTGGCATGACCGGACGCGAGGCCACGATTGAAACCATCGCAATGCTTCAGGAAGTCGACTTCCTCCCGAGTCTTTATTCCCACGCCATCGGCCACCATGGCCACGCGCTGGGGCCCAGTATCAACGCCAGGAACATGGTGCTCGGACCCGCACCAGGCGTCTATGGCGGCGGAAATCCAGCGTACGACTCGGTGCTGAGACCGGGTTCCTATAGATCGATCGAGTTAAGCGCCACTACGGCGATCCCAGAGTGGAACGGGGAGACACTGACAATTCCATTTGAGGACGACGCCCACCTTACCGATGAGGGCTATGTACTGTTCCGGCCACCGCAGACGAGTTGGTATTTGATCCGTTAACTGGCGACGGCACCAGGAAAACTCCGCCGCCACCGCGTACAGTTCCCGCATCGATATCGCGATCTTTATGGAGGGCGCCGATGAGGAGTGGAGCGACCCTGCTTACCTTTGCATTGCCAAGTACCCTTCGTCACGAAGTGCCCGACCCCTGCACATGGCTTCGGAGGTAAGAACAGTGACAGGAAATGCGGAGAACGGTGACAGACGTCGCTGGAGCCTCTGGAGGCTAGCGGGCTGGGCTGCCGGGGCGCTCATGCTGCTGCTGGCCCTGGTTGCGAAGCAGTTCATTGGTGAAGTGAACTGGGTGGACAATCTCGCTCAGACCGGAGGCCTGATCATAGGAGTTGGTGTCGCTGTTGAACTGGCATCACGGAAGACCGGCGAAGCCGCCTACCGAGCCGCCGTTGGTCTTGCGCTCGGCTCAGCGTTGCTCCTCGGCTGGGTGAACGGTGCCGTCGGCATCATCGGGTCCGAGGGCAATGACGCTAACCTGATGTATGGCGGGGTGCTCGTCGTCGGAGCAATCGGCGCCATCATCGCGCGCTTCAAACCGAAAGGAATGGCCCGTGCGCTGTTCGCGACGGCGCTCGCTCAGACGTTGGTGGCCGTGATCGCCCTGGTCGGGAGGTTGGGTTCGCCTTATAGCGGGCCGCTGGAGATCGTATCCGTTAACGGATTCTTCGTTGCGCTATTCGCTGGATCGGCCGTTCTGTTTTGGAAGGCGGCGCGGGGCCGGCCCGCCGGTAGCGACGGCACCCGCGAAACTCCGTGGCCATCTGATGTTCCTTAGTAAAACGTATTTCTGACTCTCACGGATTCTCTAAAGTACTTTGTCCAAACCATCGCCCATCCTATGGAAATAGACACTATTCCCGAGAGCATCATTACTACTACAGGTAGTTCCTCACTACTCATCTCCTCCCCACTCACCGGCAGCAAGAAAACACTAATTGAACGCAGGGTCATCAATATCACTAGAATCCACAGCACAGCGATATTCCACAGTGGGGCTTTTGGGTGTCTCAAGAGAATGAGCAATAGTGGAGATGCGAGTAAAAGGAAAATTGTGACCATGAGTACAATGGGGTATTCGAAAAACCATCCAGAAAGGCCCATTGAATAGACCATCAGGAGAGGGATTGAACCGCTGACGTAGACCAGTAGCCAACCCTTTATACCTTCCGGCCTGCCTGTTTCCATTAGAGCTTCCATTTAGCGAAGGTCGGTCCGAAGAAAGGAATACGGCTCACCGGACACAAAACCTTCACCGTACACGACGATTACAACACCATCGTTGAAGGCGATGTTGCCGACGTATTGCCCGAGGTCGTAGCGTTCCAAAATGGGTAGGCAAAAGTCAAAAAACGTCAATTGCAAGGGGGATTTTGACAATGGCACCGGTACGCCGAAACAAGGCCCTTTGCCTCTTCAAAGACTCCGTCCTTGCGTGTCTACTTTCTTCAGGTATCCCATCTCCGCTCCCGGCTTCACAGTGATCGACGCACCCTGCCCGCCTCCCTCCTGTTGCGCCAGCCAGGCCGACATGTCGGTCACATACCGCCGAAGCAACGGGACGATCACCGGCGTCGATTCGAGGTTCGAAATGTCGATCGGCTGGCGATACACCACCTCCTGCTTCACGATATCGATGAGGCGAAAATAGCCCTTGACAGAATAAGGAGTGCTGGTCGAGATCTCTGTGATCTGCATCGCCATGATGAACTGGGCCCGTCCTGGATCGAGCACCACCGCGAGGCGAGGCGATGACGCCAGCGCGGAACGCATGGCGCGATGCAGGCGAATCAGATCGAGCGAACTTTGACTGAGAGCCGAATCCTCTAGATTGGAGGCACGTCCCTGCCGTTCACCGGTCCCGCTGACCGCATTCGGGTTGAAGTTCGTCGGCAGTTCGACATCGGCGGTTACCGACGCCGTGTCGACGTCGGCGACGAACACGGTGGCGGCGCTAATGCGGATAGTCAAATCGTCGGGGGGCGGCGACATCTCGTACAAGTTCAGCAGTGTCTGGGTCATGTCCTCCCCCGCGAACTGGGCCTTGATCGCCTGATCCCAGGCGATGTCCCAGTCTTCGACATTGATCGCGGCCATTGACGCCAACAGGTGACTGTGTCCGTGGCCGGGGTTGAGCTCGGTGGCGCGTAACAGAGCGTCACGCGACTCGTACCAGCGCGACAACAAACCGAGCGCCCGGCCGCGCTGGTAGTGCGCTTCCCAGTACTCGCCGTCTTCATCGATCGCTCGGTCCAGCGCCTC
>NZVX01000031.1 GCA_002698265.1 Chloroflexota bacterium
AAAACAACTGAAAAGACGTAGTTATTCCCGACTTTTAGACTCATTTGGTCTCTGGAATCCGAAAGTGCCGGGCGTTTCGTGTCTGCTATAATAGGCCCGCGCTCAAATCTAAGAGAATTTCCGCCTGATCCGAAGCTGTAGACACCACACCGGAAGTCCACATGACCGAACTTCTATTTCACAACGAATCGTACCTGAAAGAATTCGAAGCCACCGTAACCGATGTGGTTGACGGCGGAGTTGTCCTGGACCGCACCGCCTTCTATACGGGCGGCGGCGGTCAGCCCACCGATTCCGGCACGTTATCCTCGGGAGGCCAGGAGTACCAAGTCACTGGCATCAAGCGAGATGACGGCAAGCTGGTGCACCAAATATCGGGCAACCTGCCCAGTGTGGGTTCAATGGTTTCCGGCGCCATCGACTGGGACCGAAGGTATCTCCTGATGCGGACCCACACTGCCCTCCACATCTTATGTGGGGTCGTTTGGCGGGACTACGGCGCCCAGGTGACCGGCGGAGATATGAGGCCCGGCGAGGGCCGCATGGACTTCGAATTCGAGAATTTCTCCGCCGAATTCGCCGGAGAGCTGGAAGCTAAGATGAATTTCGAAGTGGCCGCGGACCGGGACATCTGCGTCCATCACCTGAGCCGGGAAGAAGCAGACAAAGTGCCGGACTTGATCCGCACCAAGATCAACCTATTGCCGCCAAACATCCAAGAGATCCGCACGATTGATATCCAAGGACTGGACCTGCAGGCCGACGGCGGGACACATGTGGCCAACACACGTGAGGTCGGCGTGATCAAAGTAGTCGGCCATGAGAGCAAAGGCCGCATCAACAAGCGGATCCGTATCGCACTTGAAGATTAGTTACCTCTCCACGGCCCATCCAACTTCCCCCGGAGGCGCACCTCCCAATGCCCGACAATCCCACTTTTGACACCAGCGCGCTCCGCCGAATTGTGGGGATCGATGTCGGTGGCACCTTCACCGACATCGCCATCTTGGAAGACGGCGAGCTAACGGTCCACAAACTACCATCCACCCCGGCAGACCCGTCCCGTGGGATACTCCAGGGCGTGAAAGAAACCGGTGTCACCTCCGCAGAGTTCGTGCACGGCTCTACCGTCGCCACCAACGCGTTGCTTGAGGGCAAGGGCGCCCGCACCGCGCTGGTAACGACCATGGGATTCGAAGACGTCCTGGAGATCGGGCGTCAAAGCCGCGCCGAACTCTACAACTTCGAGATGGACCGGGCCCCAGCCCTGGCGCCCTGGGAACTCCGCTTCGGTTTGCCCGAGAGAATCGACCACACGGGCGCCATAGTCGAAGACTTGACGCAAGAGGCTATCCAGACCCTGATCGGTTTGTTGGAAGAGAGCAAAGCTGAAGCTGTGGCCGTATCGTTCCTGTTCTCCTTCCTGAACACGGCCCATGAAGATATGGTCCTTAACGCTTTACGGCAGATGGAAAATCCGCCGTACATCTCGGTATCATCTCGAGTCTTACCCGAATTCAGGGAATATGAGCGTGCCAGTACGGTGGTGGTAAATTCCTACGTTGGCCAGGTGATGAGCCGGTACCTGGGAGAACTTGAAGGTCCCTTGGGCAAAGGACTGCGCATAATGCAGTCGTCGGGTGGCAGCATCGCCGCCGGGTTGGCTTCCGAGCAACCGGTCCGAACCATCCTCAGTGGCCCGGCCGGCGGCGTGGTCGGCGCATTCTACACCGCCATGCAGGCTGGCTATCCCGACATCATCACCGTGGACATGGGCGGCACCTCCACCGACGTCTCGTTATGCCCCGGTGAGATCAAAGAGACAACTTCGGCCAACGTAGGAGGTTATCCCATCGGTGTCCCAATGATCGACATCCACACCGTGGGCGCCGGCGGAGGTTCCATCGCCCGCGTTGATACCGGCGGTGCGTTGGTCGTCGGCCCCGAATCGGCGGGAGCTGAGCCTGGCCCAGCCTGCTACGGTGTGGGAAACCAGATCACGGTCACCGACGCCAACCTGCTTCTGGGGCGCCTGCTGCCGGACCGGTTCCTAGGCGGGCGCATGACCCTCGACCGTGACCGCGTGGTAGGTCTGATGCAGGTTCTGGCCGGCCAAATCAACGCGGACGCCAATCAGACTGCATTGGGTATCAACCGGGTGGTCAACGCCAACATGGAACGGGCTATCCGGACCATATCACTGGAGCGAGGTTACGACCCGCGGCTGTTCACCCTCGTGCCCTTCGGTGGCGCCGGGCCGATGCACGCCTGCGAGCTGGCCCAGGAACTGGGGATACCCCGAATACTGGTGCCGTCCAACCCGGGCATCCTTTCGGCATTGGGTGTGGCCATCGCCGATATCGTCAAGGATTATTCCCGGACAGTCATGCTCCGGGGGGCCGACTTGGACCGCTCCCGGATCGACGAAGAATTCCAAGGCATGGAAGGGCAAGCCAGGACCGAGATGGCCGGCGAAGGTCTGGCCGTAGATAAGATGGCCGCCCGACGTTTTTTGGACGTCCGCTACGTGGGCCAGTCCTTTGAACTGACGGTTGGTTATCCGTCCCAGACCACCAAGACCGATCTGGCCAAGGTGATCGGTGACAACTTCTACAAGGCCCACCTACGGCGCTTTGGCTACGCCGACCGGGCAGAGCCGGTGGAGGTGGTCAACCTGCGGCTCAAACTGGAGGTTGCCATGGAAAAACCGTCGGTCCAACCACAAACGACTGGCGCCGCTGACTCGGCGCACGCACTGATCGGAGAAGCTGAGGTGGTCTTCCACCAGGGCGCCCTGACTTCGCCTTTGTACCATCGGGAGCAACTAACCTGCGGAAACGTTGTCTCGGGCCCGGCGTTGATCATCCAGATGGACTCCACCACAGTACTTCCCCCAGGTTGGGCCGGGGCGGTGGACCCATTTGGCAATCTTTTGTTAGAACCGGAATAAAGTTCCTACTGGCATATGATGGAGTGCAACAATGACCCAAGGGTCTCAAGAAAAATCCCAACTTAGAGTGCTGTGCATATTTGCCCATCCAGACGATGAAGCTTTCGGCTCTGGGGGCACACTGGCTGAATTGGTGCGGAAGGGTAATAAAGTCACCACGGTCTGCGCTACCAACGGCGACGTCGGTGAAATCAACGACCCTGCCTTGGCCACTCCGGAGAACCTCTGGAAGGTCCGTCAAGGAGAGATGCGGCGGGCCATGGAAGTTACGGGTATATCAGACGTTAGGTTCCTCGGTTACCGGGATTCCGGGATGAATGGCACTCCAGACAATGAAAACCCCGCATGTCTATTTCAGGCTGACCCATCTAAGGTTGATGCCCAGATTGCGGCATTGCTGGTAGAACTGAAACCGGACATTGTATTCACCCACGACCCCACCGGCGGCTACGGACATCCTGACCATCTCACCACCTACCAACGCACCACAGCGGTGATCGAAGCAATGGGTGAAAATCGACCGCACCTGTATTTCGTGTGTTTTCCCAGGAAAAATTTCGCCAAGCTTTGGCAGGATATGACCGAAGCCGGCATCACTCCACCCTTCGCTAAAGAGGAGGTGGAGAATATCGGTTCCCCCGACGATTACGTGACCACAGTGAGAGATGTTTCAGACTACGTGGACATCAAGAAAAAATCGCTCAGTTACCACCAGACCCAACTTGACCCCAATGGACCTTTCAGCGCCATGGCGCCTGAAGTCATGACCGCCTGGATGAGCACCGAGTACTTCTACCTAAGCCAACCCGAAAATGGCGGAGCACAGGAAGATATCCTTGCGGAGCTACCCTAGGATGGTCAGTAAAACGCAGTTCCCAAGAGGTAACAGATGCCAGTAGACCCGGTCAGCCTGCAAGTTTTCAAGAGCAAATTTGAGTCTGTCGCCGAAGAGATGGGCGTCGCCCTGCAACGGACCGCCTACTCGCCCAATATCAAAGAACGCCGCGATTTCTCTTGCGCGGTATTCGATCCCCAGGGGAATATGGTCGCCCAGGCGGCCGATATCCCGGTGCACCTGGGAGCCATGCCCGCGTCGGTGAGAGCTGCCCTGGAAGTCTTCCCCGATTCCCTGAACCCCGGGGATATCGTGATGCTCAACGACCCGTACATGGGCGGCAGTCACCTGCCAGACATCACCATGGTCGCTCCGATCTACGCCGAACGGGATGGCAAAACAGAGTTGGCCGGGTTCGTGGCCAACCGGGGACACCACGCCGATGTGGGCGGCATGACCCCTGGATCCCTCCCACTCTCCACCGAATTGTATCAAGAGGGGACGATCATCCCGCCCATCAAGCTAGCCCGTAGAGGCCGTTTGAACCAAGAGATCATCCAATTGATCTGCCGGAATTCCCGGACCCCCGACGAAAGGAAGGGAGACCTGGCCGCCCAGACAGCGGCTATACGCGTCGGCGAACAGCGCATGCGGGAAGTTACCGAACGCTACGGTCTTGACGACACACTGGAACATATGTCCGCGCTGCTGGACTACTCGGAAAGAGTGACCCGGAGGGCCATCGCCAAGATTCCCGACGGCCGCTACGAAGTGACCGATTACATGGACGACGACGGCCTGACTCAAGAGTTGGTGCCCATAACCGTGGCCATCACGGTTTCCGGCGATGAGATGGAGATTGATTTCACTGGCACCTCTCCTCAACGCCCCGGTTGCATAAACGCTCCGGTGGCGGTTGCACATTCGGCATGTCTTTACGTAGTGCGTTGTCTGCTGGACGAACAGGCCCCAGCCAACCAAGGCTGCCTGCGTCCCTTGAGAATCATCACGCCTTTGGGCAGTTTGGTTAACCCTGAGCCACAGCGGGGAGTGGCCGCCGGGAACGTGGAGACTTCGCAGCGGATAACGGACGTCCTTTTGGGCGCTTTGGCCCAGGCGCTGCCTGATATCATTCCCGCGGCAAGCCAAGGGACAATGAACAACATGATCATCGGCGGCCATGATCCGGTCCGGAACAAGCCATTCGTCTATTACGAGACCATCGCCGGCGGAATGGGCGGGAGACCTGATAAAGACGGCATCTCCGCCATCCATACGCACATGACCAACACCATGAACACACCCGTTGAGGCTATGGAGTTCGCTTTTCCGCTACGACTCAAACGGTACGCGGTGCGGCGAGGCTCCGGCGGCGACGGCCGATTCAAGGGCGGCGACGGCGTCATACGGGAAGTAGAGTTCCTCGCCCCCGCCAGAGTCACGCTGATGTCGGAGCGGCGCAAGCTGCCACCTCCCGGCTATCACGGGGGGCATCACGGGGAGCCGGGCGAAAACGTCTTGCTGCGGGGCGGTTACGAGGAGATAACGTTGGCCGGTAAAGAGCTGGTGGACGTCGAAGCCGGAGACGTGATCAGCATCCGGACTCCTGGCGCCGGCGGCTGGGGCGCACCCGAAGGCGAACAGGCTCCGTAGTGGGTACCTTCCGCCCGGTTTTCCCGGTCTTGCTGGTCATGTTTGCGATGTTGCTGACGGCCTGTTCAGGCGATGCAACTCGACCCCTAGACTTGCTATTGAGCCCGGACGACTTTCCCCTGCCCGGCGTCACGGAGACTAGCCGGGAAACCGGCGAGAGCAATAAATATGAACCGGCGGTCCAGGTGGAGTTAACAAGCCTAGACTTCACGGTCATTGAGAGCCTGGTACTCTTCGAATCCGTTAACCTGGCCCTGGCCCTTCTGTCTGAGATCAAACAGGACCAGCTCTCTCACGGTGTCGACGCTCATCCAGTGGATGGTTTTGACGCCAATTCGGGAGTCTTGGCTGACCGATTACATGGAGAAGATGCGTCGACATTGTTCTTCGTGGAAGGGCGGGCATTGGTACGGATCAGCCTGAGCGGAGTGGACCACGCCGAACGGGTCTGGGATGTCGCCCGGCTGGCCCGTGAGAAATCCGGCTAACGAAGATTGGTTGCCGTTGACTGTGGACGAGTTGAGTTCTGTCGAGTAAACTAGGGCCGGTTGCAGTAGAACGGCTTGGCTAGATTACGGGACTCAAGCGCCCCGATTGCCGCTAGATTGCACTGAAAATTCGCCAAGTTGGGGTCTGACTCTCAAAGTTGGGCCAACAACAGGAGGAGATTAAAGATGGTCAGATTCGCACGTTGCAACGCCCTACTTTCTCTGGCTATGGATGCTTCCGGTAAGGGTTGCCGTTACGTTGCCAAAGGCGCCTCGGATGACGATGTCGTGAAAGACATGGGTGAGCACCTCACTAGCGTACACCAGGTGGATCCAAGTGAAATACCGAAGGCCAACATCCTAGCCACGACCAAAACCAATAACGGCTAGGTTACCGCTTAACCGGCACACGCCGGATAGCATAAGAACAAAAAGCCCAGGCAATGCCTGGGCTTTTTTATTTGCCAGCGGACTGGATCTAGCTCCGGCTTATACGAAAACCCTTTCCGGGTTGGTGGTCGGGTAAATGGCCAGTACCTTGGCCGGTTTGTCCGACTGATTCGTGATGGTATGTTTCGCGCCGGCCGGCGCTAGAAGAAGGTCACCTGGACCCAATGTTCGAGTCTCGCCGTCCAGCACCGCCTCGATGTTCCCCTCGACCACCAACGTTGCTTCTTCGTAGCCGGGGTGGACGTGCAGGGCCAATCCGGCGCCCGGTTCGATGCCGGCGTCGACCACAGTCAGATTCTTTCCGCCATTGTCCTTCCCCACCAGCGTTACCGCCTGGGTCCCAGAGGTAGAACTGCCCGGCTGTGCATCCCCCTTCATGACGAATGGCATGAGTCACTCCGATTGGCCGATTCAAGAACGCCCGAGAATTCTATTTGCCGTCGTCGAAGCTAACGATAATGACTGCGTTGGCGATGAGCATCCCGTCATTGCCATCCACGCTGGGAATTTCCAGGCCACCCATGACCGCTTTACAACTGCCTTTCCCGTTACCGTGCGGGAGTGTCGCCTGGACTGCCTTGGTGTCCACCTGGTCTGGCTTGGACACGCCGATGGTGACATCAACGGTCATATCGTCGGCAGTCTTTCCTATCATCCGCTGAAAACCCAGGCTGCTGTGGTGGATCGCATCGAACACCGCGCGGGTGGCCGCTTTAGTGTAATCAAGTCCATGGACGTCCACCCCCATCCCCATCTCGGTGACACATCGTACCATTGCCATGGTTTACCTCCGGTCCTAGGTCGGAATTCATCCGCCGTTTGGCCGACTCATTACAACTCAGGCGCACCACGCCGTCAAGCTTGATGGGCGAGACCGAGGCTAAGATCTCCTAATTCACCGAAGCTTGGATACCCATGCTGGAGGCGTCGTAGCCTCCAAGGCTCTCAACCCGGCGGTGCAGGACTGGGCGGCGTAGGAGGTCCAACAGTACCTGGACCGGGCCATCGGACAGGAAGTGATTGGGGACCACCAGGTCGTAGCGTTCTTCTTCCAGAGGGAGGAAATCCAAGCCCATGGCCACGGCTGCAGCCTTGACTCCGACGCCCACATCGGCGTTCCCTGAAGCCACGGCGGAGGCCACCGCCAGGTGGCCCCATTCCTCTCTTTGGTAGCCGTCTAGATCTCCTCCGGAGAGGCCTGCCCCAGCCAAAGCCCGGTCGAGGAGGTCCCTGCTGCCGGAACCAGGCTGCCGGTTGACCAATTTGATATCTGGGTTCGCCAGGCCTGCGACGCCGGAGATCTGTTTCGGGTTACCGGGAGAGAGGATCAGCCCCTGCTGCCATGCGGCGAAGGTAACCAACGTGCAGGGAAACGGCACCAGTTGCCGGACCCACGAACTGTTATACCCGCCGGTCGAATCATCCAGCAGGTGGCAACCGGCCACATGGGCCTCACCTTTGGTCAGGCCCATCAGCGCTTGGCGGCTTCCTTCTTCGCCGGCAACCAAGGCCACACCTTTGGAGCGGAGGCCCGATTCCAATAGCCCCACCGCCGGGTCGCAGCCCAGCATGACTAGAGTGGGAGAATCGACTTCTTCTGGGTCGAAGGGCTTTACTGTGATTCGCCGGTTATTGCTACCCTTATCCTGGGAAACAACCAGCCCTTCGGCGGCGACGACTGCGTGGCGGGTGTTGTCGGCCCCCGCCAAAGGACGGGCCAGCAGTTTAGGTCCTACGCGAAATAACCTGGCCCGCTGGGCTGGAGGGCCAGAAGCAGAGTTCTGGGAAAAGCCGGAGACCAGGTCAGCTTCCACCGCCACGGGTAGCCGCTCCGGCAGATAGAAAAGCGACTCAACTCTTTCGCTGAGAGCCTGGGCCAGCCGTAGGGCCACCTCAGTGGAAGGGTTGGCGGCGCCGGACTCCAACGAGGAATAAGCCTGCCGGCTAATACCTGCCTGACGGGCAAGTTCGCTCTGGGTCAGACCAACCCGGTTGCGCGCTTGTTTGAGGTTGTTTTCTAGGCCGCCGCTGTTCCTTGGCATGGCTTAAAGTACATTAATCTTGATATTATATCAAGTATACTTTACAATCCATCTGCTCTGAAATATGCCCGATTCAACTACCCATACCTTGCCTCCGAGGCTGGCCAAGATATTCTTGCTTCCGTTGTTGTTCATGATTGTCGCTTGCGGCGGAGATGGCACGTCCTTGCGGGTGTTCGCTGCGTCATCGCTGACTGGAGCGTTCAATGACATCGCCCTCGCGTTTGAGGCCGAGCATCCTGGCATACGAGTTAAGCTCGACTTCGGCGGTAGCCAACGGATGCGCTCCCAATTGGAATTCGGAGCCAAGGCAGACGTTTTTGCGTCGGCCGACACCATTCAGATGGACGCCTTGGTGGAACAGGATCTGGTCGCTGGAATCCCAGTGGATTTCGCCTTGAACTCGCTGGTTGTTTTGGCGATGGGCAAGGGTCTGGTGAATGAGATTGCAGACCTGGCCCGGCCAGGAGTCAAAGTGGCCCTGGCC
>NZVX01000032.1 GCA_002698265.1 Chloroflexota bacterium
CTGTGTGCTCAGACAGTTGAACAAGCGGGCCGAGGGACGTACACCCTGTTTATCGGGTGAGGGTAACCACGGCCTTCATTTCTGCCAGGACGATAACCGTGCAGTTTCTTGGGCGATCCCAGACATGAACCACAGCGCTCAACTCTGCGATATCTACTAACGAGCGCTGGTCGATATCGTCCGTTACCTACGACATTTCTGCATGGTTGTCGGGACGATGGCCCGTGAGGAACGGCCCGTTGGAAATTCGGTGCTGCCACTCGCAGAGATTTTGAGAAGCTCCCGATTGAGTCCTCGATCACGTACGATGTCAAGAGCCATCCCAGCGGTGGTTCCGGAAATGAGGACCAGCCGGCTGTCGACCTCATCGTCGTCTAGACCGTTTGCTATCAAGACCAGCATGTCAACGCTCACGGGCCGGTCGCGAACCTGGTAAAAGACATCCCCTGCGACGGTGTGCAAGAAAAACCACTCTCCTACATCATGCCACCATGGCGACAGTTCGATACGAACCGGTAAATTCTGAGGGGCATAAAAGCCCTTTATCATCCCAATGCCAATGACTTATTTTGGGCTATAGTGTAACGAATCCATTCAAGGAGCCGAATTAATGGCTAACAAGATTCGCTTGGGATTTGTGGGAGCTAACGTCAACTCGGGATGGTCATCCCAGTCGCACTACCCGGCTCTATTGGCCAGTCCGGATGTTGAGCTAACCGCAGTCTGCACCTCCAGACCCGAAAGCGCGGAAGAGGCGCGAAAGGCATTTGGAGCAAAACTAGCGTTCCACGATTTCCGGGAAATGGCGGTGTCGCCGGAGATCGACGCAGTAGCCGTCGTGGTGCGGGTGCCTTTGCACTATGAGCCGACCAAGGCTGCCATCGAAGCCGGCAAGCACGTCTTCACGGAGTGGCCTTTGGGCCGGACCACCACCGAGGCCGAAGAACTGGCGGCGCTGGCCAAGGCAAAAGGGGTGCAGACGGCCGTGGGTCTGCAGTCCCGCGTTAGCCCTGCATTGCTGTATATCAAGGAACTGATCGACGATGGCTATGTGGGTGAAGTGCTGTCCTGCCACGTAACTACGATGCGTGATGGCTCGTTGGAACGTCATTCCAGCCGAAATTGGAACCTGGATATCAGCCAAGGAGCGAATACACTAACCATCGCCAACGGGCACGTTATCGACGCCTTGCGCTTCGTGTTGGGGGATTTCAAGCGGGTGGCGTGCATGGTCACGACCCAGATCCAGAAGATGTACGAGACAGATACTCAAAAGTATATAGATGTCACTTCCCCGGACAACGTCCGAGTGTCCGGACAACTCGTGCGCGGCGCGGCCGCGACTGTAAGTGTCGGAGCGGTACCCTGGGCTGGTAGCGGCTTCCGCATGGAGATCTATGGCCGGGAAGGGACCCTGATCACAACCGGGAGCGTCTCGTCACAGCGCGGTGAGATGCTGCGAGTTCAAGGTGCAAAGGGCAGCAACGAGTTAAAAGATTTGGTCCTCCCGGAGCGATATTTCTATGTTCCGGAAGACTTTCCTCGCGGTGACCCGTTCAACGTTGGGCAGTTGTATACACTGTTCGCCGAGGCGATCCGAACTGGGAAGAACCGTCTACCAACGTTTGACACCGCGGTTGAACTCCACCAGTTTATCGACACGATCAAAAAGGCGTCAGACACGGGCCAAGAGCAAACTGTCGCCTGAGTCGGCTCTATAGAGTGGGCCAAGATTCCTAGCCGATGTTTAGTTGGGCATGCCTTCCATGTCGATGGTGACGTAATACTGCTTGTCGCCCAGGCCCTTGACCTTTGCCCAAAACTCTTCTCCGGCGGCGAGACCGGTTGCCGTTCGCCCGGTTGTTTCCCGGTAGATATTCCAGGAATCCGGGTGTAATTCGCGGCACTCGGCAAAAATCTCAGTGGAATTCTTGGTTCTGGAGCATGCGGGGAAAGATCTCGCGCCGACGCAGGACGGATATCTTGGGGTTGATACCTTCGGGCCGCACCCTCCCGTCTCTCAGCGACCGGGTCCGGTCATAATCCCAGATGCGATTTCGAGGTCTAGGTTTGGCATATCACAGTCTGCGGTCTGCGCGGTTAGGCAATAGAGTACCAAACAAATCCTTATGCCAGGCGCCGTTGATCTACGGCGAAATCTCAGGGCCCACGCGGTTCGGTCTTATTGGTATCATTACAACTGGAAATAGGACTAAGGAGAGATTTCATGGATGTCGGAATGATGTTAATCTTCTCGAGCTACGGCTGGGAAGAGGGGTCGGACGGCCAGATGTGGGACGAGGAACTGCGCCTTGGCGAAGTCGCGGCTGATTTGGGATTCGATTGCCTCTGGTCGGCGGAGCATCACTTCAACGACTATTCCTTCGTGCCGGACAACATTCATGTGATGACCCACCTGGCGGCGAAACACCCGGATATCGACGTGGGCACCGCCGCGGTGATCCTGCCTTGGCACGACCCGGTACGCGTTGCGGAGAACGCCGCTGTGCTCGACCTGTTAAGCGGCGGCCGGTTCCGGCTTGGCTTGGGGCGAGGCTTGGCCCGGCGCGAATTCGAGGCCTTCCGGCTGAGCATGGACGAATCACGGGAACGTTTTGACGAAGCTGCGCCGATGATCGTGGAAGCACTCAAGACGGGGTTCATCGAGGGCAACGGAGCGTATTACAAGCAGCCCCGAATCGAGATCAGGCCCCGGCCGCAGCACTCCTTCGACGGGCGTATATACGCCGTGGCCGCCAGCGAAGAATCTATCGTCTCAGCGGCCAAACTGGGCGCCCATATCATCATGTTCGCAGACCGTCCCTGGGAGATGCGTATGCCGGCCATCGAGCAAGGACGTGCCTTGCACCGCGAATTTCATGGCACCGAGCCACCAAACCTGATGCTCACCGAGTTTGTCATCTGTGGGACCGATATGGCCCAGTGCGAGGAAGAGGCGCGGCAATACCAGGGCAAATTCGTCGAAAGCAACTTTTATCATTACGAGTTTCTCGGCGATCATTTCCGATCGGTGAAGGGCTACGACTCCTATCAACAGAAGGCCGAGATCGCGCGTTCAACCGGTCTCGAAGGCGCGATTGAAGGCTTCATGAAGGCGGCGAGCTGGGGCACCCCGGACAAGATTTTGCGCGGACTTGAAGAACGCAAGAAACTACTTGGCGATTTCGAGTTGAATGTCTCGTTCCGCTTCGGTGGCACCCCTTACGATGTCGCGGAGCGGGGTCTCAAACTGTTCGCCGAGGAAGTGTTGCCGGTCCTGAAATCCTGGTAGGTGGTTATCGGTGGTCAATTGCCGCAATTGCCTCGCGTGGAGTGATGCTAGCCGGGCTGAACACGCTCCAGCGCTGACCCTACTCATCTCGCGGTTCCAGGTAAACTAATGGACTACCAACGCAACCGTCAGGCCCAGGAACTCTTCGATGGGATCGCTGACCAATATAATTGGGTGCCCGACCTGTTTTCATTTTTCCAATACCGGCGTTGGAGACGGGACCTAGTTTCTAGATTTCAGGTTGGACCGCACTCCACGGTCCTCGACGTTTGCACGGGACCCGCCGGCGTGGCGATGCTGACGGCCCAATCTCACCGGTGCCGGGTTGTGGGGGTGGACCTGAGTCCCGAGATGCTCAGACGCGCTCAGCACAATATCTCCAGCAAGGGACTCACGGGGCAAGTTCCTTTGGTCATGGGCCGGGCTGAAGACCTGGCATTTGCCAGCGAAAGTTTCGACGCCGTTTCGGTTACGTTCTTGCTCCGGTACGTGGACGACGCGGAATCAACAATGCGAGAGATCGTCCGCGTGTTGAAGCCAGGAGGACGCTTGCTGTCGCTGGAATTCGGTGTGCCTTCAAACCCCATCGCGAGGGCGCTGTGGCACGTCTACACTAGGCGGATGCTCCCCCTTGCCGGGGCACTGGTTTCAAGGGGTTGGAAGAACGTAGGCGACTTTCTGGGACCTAGCATCACCCAACTCGACCAGTCCAACACCGAGGACAACACTCGAGAGCTCTGGAACCGTCTTGGGATACAAGATGTACAGGTAGCGCGTCTCTCCTTGGGTGGAGCTGTAGTCATGTCGGGGGTCAAGGGGAACGCGGCCCAGAACACAGGTCGGTGAGGAAGAGACCGGATGGCTACGGGAAAGAAGCCGGCCTTTTACGTAGTTTCGGGCGCCAAATGGTGGCAGGGTTATCTGAACCTGCTCCATGTGCCGTACACGCTCTGGCATTTGAGCTATGTGGGCTGGGGCGCGGCCATCGCACCGACGGTCTACGTGGACCGGTTGCTGGGCACTCTTCTGGCATTTTTCTTGGCTGTGGGGATCGCGTCCCATGCCCTAGATGAATTGAACGACCGTCCGTTGAACACCAAGATTCCGACAGCAGTATTGGTGTCCCTTGCGGTGGTGTCCCTGGCAGGCGCCGTGGCTTTGGGTATCGTGGCCGGAATCTCGGAATCCAGGTGGATATTTGCCTTCGTCGCCTTTGGCGGACTGATCGTGGCGTTCTACAATCTGGGCCTTTGGAATAATCGTTTTCACACCGACCTGTGGTTCGCGTTTTCCTGGGGTGCGTTCCCGGTCCTCACTAGTTATTGGGTCAATGCCTCGCGTTTGGACTTGGCGGCCGTCCTATTGGCGGTGGGGTGTTTCCTCCTGACATTGACCCAGCGCACGTTGAGTACGCCGGTACGGAGCATCCGGCGACGGGCGATAAGAGTAGAGGGCGAGATCGAGTTGGCGAACGGCGAACGGCTAACCCTTGATAGTGAAAGTATCATCGCGGTACCGGAGCGGGCATTGTTATTGTTGGGTGCAGCGATGGTAGTGTTGGCGGCGGGCCTTTTGGCCTTCCGGCTTTAATCATAAAAACATCCACGAGGGGTCTGCGAGCGTACGCTCAGGTAAATTTTGGTAATTCAAAAAGCCAAATATGAGACAATACCGGTCGAAGTTGTTCAGATATTGTTTGTGGGGTAACTCGTTATGGCTACTGAAGCTGGTCTGAAAAAAGTCCGGGTATCTGCGATGAACGCGGTCCATGACCTGGCGGTCTTGGTTGCTCGCGATGAAGGACTCTTCCAAAAAGAAGGGCTAGACCTGGAGATACTCGACACCCCAGGCACCAGCCAGGCCGACTCCGACCGGCAGGCGCTTAAATTGGATATATTCGATCGGACCATGGAGTCAATCTACAACGCCGGAGGCGTCGACCAGTACCGAATGTGCGAGTGGGGAGTGATGAAGCGGACGGTCGAAGCGGTCTCAAGCGGCCAGAGACCGGCTAAGATTGTGGCCCTAGGAGCCGCCATGTCGAAGATGGCAGTCATCACCGGACCGAATAGCCATATCTTTGAGCCGGAGCAACTAAAGAACACGCCGGTGGCGGTAAGCCCATTTAACGGCTCGCACTTCACCACACTGAAGATGCTGGAAGGCTTCGTGAAGAAAGAGGAGATTCAGATCACCAACGCCGGCACCATGCAAGAGCGCCTGGACGCGGTTAGGATGGGAGAAGTGGCTGCTGGAAACTTCTACGAGCCATGGATCAGTGTTGCGCAGAAACAAGGGTTCAGGATTATCATGGAAAGCCACTCAACCCGCAGCGAGGCGGCCAGCGATGAGCTGGATGGGCCTACTCTGGCTGCCATGTTCCGCGCCGAGACTATCGCCGCGGAAATGATCAATGCCGATCCGCACAAATATGCCCACTATTTTCTGGATGAAGTCCAAGGCCTGCTGGAACCCGGTGAATTCCAAGGCTGGCGTTTGCTCTACGGCCCGCCCGTGCCCTACACCCGGGAACGCTTTGACGACACCTACGCTTGGATGCTGGGCTATTCTGAATTGATCGAACCGGGTTCCACGTATGAACAAGTGGTGGACAACCGGGCCTGGGAATAACAGCGAAATTCCTCAGAGCAGCCTAAGCTGAAACAGAAGCCGTGATCCAGGAGTTACTGACAGAAGCCGGCTCGTAATCCTCTAGATATTCTCCAGGAAATTCAGCAGGTGGGCGGTGTATTCCTCCGGCTTCTCGTACGGAGCCCAGTGGCCGCAGTTGTTGAGGAGCACCAATCTGGAATCATCTATGTTGTTCAGCGCGGCGATTCCGATCTCGAAGACGCACATCCGGTCATAACGTCCCCAGATGATTAGGCTGGGCGCCTTGATGTTGGGCAGGTCCACCCCGTGATCGTACGGCACGCTCACCGAGGCTTCGTTGGCTGCCACATGGTCGGGATGCCCGGTGTAATTCTGGTGGATATAGTCGATCAGTTCGTCGGTCACCAGCGAGTCATCGTCGATGTGTATCCGCAGGTACCGCCGGACGTTCTCGCGGGTGGGGTCAGCGATCACATCGTTCGTGGCCCGGCTGCCCTCTGATGGACGGTTGCCCATCAGATACAAGTCCCCTCCGGTCTTTATGTGGCAGGCGCCGAAGACCAGTTTGTTCACCCGCTCAGGATTCTTCATCGCCACGATCATCGCTGTCTGCCCACCCTGGGAGTTGCCGATGAAGTGGGCCTTTTCTATCCCCAACTCGTCCATTAGCGCCACGGCAGTCCGGGCCTGCAGGTTGTGTAGCGGCTCGTTGTAGACGACCGGCCCGGTCCGCCCAAAGTTGGGCAGATCCATGACTATGCAACGATACTTTCGGGCCAACGCGGGCAAAATTTTATGAAAGGTAATCCATCCAGTGGTCCCGGGTCCATAAGAATGAAGCAGCACGATTGGATCTCCTGACCCGACGTCGTGGTAGTGAACGTCCATGTCTTCCGCTTGGACGGTCTTGCTCGTTCCCTGTTCGGTGAAATCTGCGTGAGACGCCATGCCGGACCTCCATTCTTACGTTATGGGCAGCCCTTGACCAGAAACCCCGTGCGCCATATCGTTAACCAGTTCCAGCCCGATAATGGCGCATGTAGATAGCAATCAGGAGCAATCATGGCCGTTTCCAACAAAATATACAATGTGATTGACCTCAAAACTGGGAAACTAGACCCCCGTATATTCTCTGACCCCGACATCTATCAAGAGGAA
This sequence comes from Chloroflexota bacterium, assembly GCA_002698265.1. Taxonomy (GTDB): domain Bacteria; phylum Chloroflexota; class Dehalococcoidia; order Lucifugimonadales; family UBA3495; genus UBA9611. Next base: position 7,064 of record NZVX01000032.1, read on the forward strand.
CTGGAGAAGATCTTCGGACGGGCCTGGTTGATGATCGGCCACGAGAGCCTGGTCCCCAGGGTGAACGACTTCTTCCACACTTATATGGGAGAGGACCCGGTGATCTTGACCAGGGACGACAAGGGCAAGATCCATGCCTTTCTGAACATGTGCCGTCACCGCGGCAACAGAATAGTCCGGGCCGACATTGGAAACGCAAAGAATTTCATGTGCTCATATCACGGTTGGACTTATTCCAACGAAGGTGATTTGGAGTACGTTCCCGGGGAGGAGGAAGCCTACTACGGGGCCCTGGACCGAAAAAGCTTCCACCTGGTGGAGGCGCGCGTGGAAACCTATGCCGGTATCGTGTTCGCCACGTGGGATCCATGCGCTCCGTCTTTGGATGAATATCTCGGTGACGCCAGGTGGGGATTGGACGTTTTCTTCAACCGGTTGGACTCGGGTACAGAGGTTGTGGGGCCGGTGAAATGGATCGAGCCGATCAACTGGAAGACGGCGGTCGACAACTGCTCCGATAATTACCATGTTCCCACCACCCACCTGTCGGCCATCTTGGTCCAAGGACGGCACTTCGGGCTGCCGCGAACGACCCACGAACAGCAGTTCGAATCTCCCAACAAACACCTGTTCATCAATGGCCACTCCCTGACGCTGCGGTTCTTGGAGCGCCCGGACCAGGCTCGCCAGACCCACGGCGTAACCCAGGAGAATCGCGCGGTGTTCGAAGAATACTACCGGGCCACCCTGTCCGAAGCCGAGCGCCGCCTGGGCAGTCTTCGGGCGGGCAAACTCCAACTCGGCAATCACAGCCTCTTCCCCAACGGCGTTCTCGGTTTCCGCCTGGCACACCCTCGCGGACCATTGGCGACCGAGTTCTGGCACTTCGTGGTTCTAGAAAAGGGCATGCCAGATGAGATAAAGCGTGCCTTGCGTATCGGGAACGGAAATTTCAACGGGGTCGCCGGGCTTTTTGAGCAAGACGATATGGACAACTGGAGAGGCGTAACCCGCTCCAGCTTGACCCCGCTGGCAAGGAAGTATTCCCAGGACCTGTCCATGGGCCTGGGCCGAGCCGGCTCTGACCCGAACTTCCCGGGAACGGTGGCGGAGCGGTACACCTCTGAAAACAATCAGCGAAACTTCTACCGCCGCTGGGAAGACTTCATGAACGCCGAGGACTGGGAAGATATACCCATCGAGCCTGGGACCGCCGATTTTGAAGGCACTGCCACGCTGAACGGATAAGTTGGAGTGCCGGGGCAAAGCCAGAATCCTGTTGAGGTAACCATGACAGCGCAAACCTTCGGAGACGGGGTCTCCCAGAGCGAGCTATGGCATGAGTTGATGCAGTTCTACATCAACGAGGCCTGGCTGCTCGACGACCGAAAATTCCGTGAATGGCTGGACCTCTTCACAGACGATGTTTTTTATTTCATGCCCCGCCGGCTGAACGTGGGTCGCCACGACCTGGACCGAGAGGTTTCCGGAGAGGGCGACCTGGCGATCTTTGAGGACGACAAGACTTACATGACCATGCGGGTCGACCGCTTGGACACCGGCATGGCTTGGTCCGAAGACCCGCCATCGCGGACACGGCACATCGTGGGCAATCTGGTCATCGAACCACTTCTCAGTGGCGACTTGAAGTCCAAGACCGCTTTCATTCTCTACCGGTCACACCATGAGACCGACGAAAACATATTCGCTGGCAGCCGCGAGGACCACCTGCGTAAGGAAGATGGGCGGTGGCGGATCTACAAGCGCGTGATAGTCCTAGACGCCAATGTCATACTGGCCAAGAACCTGAGCGTTTTCTTCTAGCTACGGGACCAAACACAAACTCCGGAGGGTCACTCCTTGGACCTACGTCCTTCTCCCCGCCAACAAAAAACGATGGACTTGGCCCGTCAACTGGCGGTGGAACGCTTTGCCCTCCGTGCTGCCGGTCTGGACCGGGATGCCGAATTCCCGAAGGAAGATTATCAGGACCTCCGCGACGCGGGTCTCTTGGGGCTTTGTGTCCCCGAGGAATTCGGCGGACTCGGCGCTGACTTCGAGACCTACTGTTTGGTTGCCGGGCAACTCGCCCAGGGAAACGCCTCCACCGCATTAACGTTCAATATGCACTGCCTCACCATGCTGATGATGGGCCCGCTGATGGATGGACTAGAGTTGCCTCAGGAGGTCTGGGGCCGGCACAAAGAGCTGAGCGCCAAACGGTACACCGAAGTCGTAGAACAGGGCGTTTTTTATGGACAACCGCACAGCGAGCCGTTGGAATCAGGTAGCGCAGACCAGCTTGATATCGGCGGCCGCCGCTTCGGGACCACGGCCAAGCGCGTAAACGGCGGCTACACGGTTAACGGGAATAAGTTCTTCGTGTCTTCATCCGGCGCGGCGGATTATTTCGCCACACCCGCTCTTTTGTTGGCGGAGGGCTCCTGGGAGGATCGGACCCTATACCTTTCAGTGCCCAGAGAAGCGCCCGGTGTCGAGTTCTCCGGCGATTGGGACCCTTTAGGGATGCGCTCCACGGTGAGCCGGAACATGAGCTTGAAAGATGTTTGGGCCCCTGACGACGCCGAGATACTCCCACCGGGTGTATTCGGGCAGTTGTTCCAGCGTCAGCCCCATATCTTCATTTCTTTTTCCGCGGTATTTCTGGGACTGATGCAGGCAGCCTACGATTATACCCTTGCTTATCTCACCGGCAAGGCGCCAGGATCTCCGGGCACCCGCGGAAAATCACCGGTTGGCGGGGCAGCTCTCGCCGAGATGCTCTTTACTCTGGAAGCTACCAGGACACTGTTCTATCGAGCGATCTCCGAGCAGCGATTGGACCCACCCATAGAAGTCGTCCAGCGTGCCAGGGCCGCTCACGTTCAGGTGCAGCGGGCGGTTGTCCAATTGACCGGCGAAGCGGTCCGCATTTGCGGCGGACGGGCCATGCTGAAACGCCATCCCCTGGAGCGTTATTACCGCGACGCCAGGGCCGCGGCCGTCATGCGGCCGTGGACGCAGGAGCAGGTCATCCAGGACGCTTGGGAGACGGCGCTTGGGGGCTAAAATGCCGATGGAGCGGCACTTCACCTGGTCCTCCGTAGGTAAATAGCACCCCATCCTCTTTCCCTGTATAATCCCAAACCGATCAGCCCCGCCGAGGACGATCGTGCCCGTGACTGATGCACCAATCATGAACACCAACGGAGTTTCCGTTTGACTTATTCTTTGCTCCAGGGTCTGCGCGTGGTGGAACTTGGGGAGGCTGTCTCCGCCCCCTACTGCGCCAAACTCTTGGCGGATATGGGCGCCGAAGTTGTTAAGATCGAGCGTCTCGGCGTTGGGGACCAGGCTCGAGAATACGGACCCTTTCTCAACGACCAGCCCCACCACGAACGAAGCGGCTTATTCCTCTACTTGAACACCAACAAAAAGGGCGTAACCCTGGACCTAGAAACCCCCACCGGCCAGGAGATTTTGGGCGGACTGTTGGCGCAGTCGCAGGTGTTTGTCCACAACCTTCACCCGACTGAGATGGACCGTCTGGGACTTGGCTACAACAACGTGAAACCCCACAATGACCAGATGGTCATGGCGTCGATCACCCCGTTCGGACTAACCGGGCCTTACCGCAACTACAAAGCCTACGACATCAACCTAGCGGCTGCCGGAGGGATCTGCGAGGGTTTGGGAAGCCCCGGCCGCGAGCCGCTGACATTTGGTACCCCGGAAGTGGGATATTTCGCCGCCATGGCCGCAGCGTCATCCATCGTCATTGCGCTTTTGGCCGGCGGGGGGCAGCACATCGACATTGCTGAAGTCGAGGCAATGTCCGGCATCTACAACGGCCCCGAAGCACTGATGGCTGTCTACCAATGGCGGATGACTCGCCGGACCGGGCACCACGCCCTGGATTTCCCCTATCCCAACTGCATACTACGTTGCAAGGACGGCTACATCTTTGTCGGTTCTCCCGAAGGACGCCAGTGGCGCACGTTGTTGGAAGTTATGGGCAATCCCGAATGGGCCAAGGAAGACCGTTTCCGAAACCGTACGACCATGAACAACGAATACGCCGATGAAGTCGACGGCTACATGGAAGAATGGTTGCTGCAGCGCACCAAGGCCGAGTTGTTGGCCTTGGCATTGGAGCACCGTGTGCCTTTGGCCCCGGTCCGCGATTTCGGCGAGGTGCGAAACGACGAAAGTCTGGCCGACTTGTTTGCGGCCGTCGACCGGCCGGACACCGGCCCAATCGTTTTCGCCGGACCTCCTTATGCGCTATCCGGACAGGAAGTCAGGCCGTCGCAACCCGCGCCGCTCTTGGGCCAGCACAACGCCGACATATATTGCGACCGACTTGGCTACACCAAAGAGGAACTGGTCAAGCTTTACCAGACGGGAA
>NZVX01000033.1 GCA_002698265.1 Chloroflexota bacterium
CGTCGTCACCCGCAAGAAACGCCACCATGTTGGCCACGTCCTGGGACTCGGCGATGCGGCCCAGGGGGGTGTTCTGCGCGGAGTTCTCGACGATCTGGCCGAGGAACTCTTCCTGAGTGATGCCCCGTTCCTGTGCCTCGTCGCGTTCCCAGTAGCTCATCCGGTCAGTGTTTATCGGGCCGGGGCAGACGGCGTTCACGGTGATGCTATAGGGCGCCAGGTCCATAGCCGTAGCCTGGGTCAGGCCCACCACGGCGAACTTAGAGGCCGAGTATGCTGCCCCGTTGGCGCTGGCCTGCTTGCCGGCGTTGGAGGCGATGTTGATGATGCGCCCGCCCCTGCCCGCGTCGATCATGTGGGGCGCCACCAGTTTAGTGGTGAGAAAGACGGCGGTGGTGTTGATGGCCAGGAAGTGGTCCCAGACCTCTTTCTCCAGTTGGGTCACCGGCACCTTGTCCTTACCGATGATGGCTCGGGCGTTGTTGACCAGGATATCGATGCGCCCGAAATGGTCGATGGTCTGTTCCACCATATGCTCGATCTCTCGCGGGTCGGACAGGTCGCAGTAGATAGGCAAGGCACGCCGACCCAGGGCCTGTACCTCTTCGGATACGGTATCGATGCCGCCCCACTCGTTCCTGACCTCCGCTGGCGGCAGGTCCGACGCCTCCCGGTGGACGTCGCTGAGGGCAACGTCAGCACCCCGTCCGGCCAGCTTCATGACCGTGGCCCGGCCCACGCCGCGCATGCCTCCCGCGCCGGTAATCAAGACTACTTTCCCATCTAGTTCGGGCATGACTGTCTCCATCCTTGGTCTGAATAGTCTGGAAGTGCCGCCAGTGTAATCCACGGTCATGGTCAATACAACGCCATCCCGGAATTTCTTGACAGCCCCGATGGGTGCCAATATAGTCCAGCCAATTCAAAATAGCGGTCCGGCGGAGGTTGTCATGAGCACTTCGATTATCCGTGGCGGTTATGTCATCTGCGAGGCGGGAGTGGACACCGGGTCCAGCCGGGTGATCTCCGATGGGGCCGTGTTCCAGCGGGACGGTATCATCAAAGCCGTGGGCGCCTACGACGACATCAAAGCGGCCCACCAGGCCGACGAGGAGCTGGGCGGACCGGGCTACCTGGTCATGCCGGGTCTCGTGAACGCCCACCACCACGGCCGAGGCGTTAGCACCTTCCAGATGGGGTGCATCGACGACTGTCTGGAGACCTGGATCCTATCGGGTTGGGGCCGCCGTCCCTACGACCACTACCTGATGACCCTCTACACGGCCATCCAGATGATCGAGTCGGGCACGACCACCACGATGTACAACCACGCCCAGACGCCGGCGACCGGTCTGGCTGATGATGTGTCCGAGGTCCTGCGAGGGTTCGCCGCCGCCGGTATGCGCACCGCGTTCTCGGTCTACTTCCGAGAACGTAACCGGGTGGTCTACCAAGACGACGATCAGTTCATTTCGGGTCTGCCCGGAGATTTGGCAGGTTCCCTGCGGCAGTTCCTGGCGGCGGTGGACCTATCCGAGGAGGAGTATTTCTCGGTGTTCGAAGGCCTGCACCAGGAGTATTCAAAAAAGCCCGATTCCAGAGTAACGGTGCTGCTCAGTCCCAGCAACGTCCAGTGGGTCTCCGACGACTTCCTGCTGCGCACCAAGAAAGAGGCGGCCCGGACCGGCGCCCCTATCCACATCCACCTGGTGGAGAGCATTTATCAAAAAGAATACGGCCTGCGGACCTGGGGCCACACCCCCATCGAGCACCTAAACACCCTGGGGTTCCTGGGGCCCGAGGTCTCCTGCGCCCACTCCGTGTGGCTGACCGACCAAGACATCGACATCATGGCTGGGACCGGAACGACAGCCTGTCACAACCCCAGCTCCAATCTGCGCCTGAAGAACGGCATCGCCCCGGTGAACGCCATGCTGGAGAAGGGTATGAACGTTGTCCTGGGAACCGACAGCACATCGATCAACGACGACGACGATATGGTCCAAGAGATGCGGTTGGCCGCCAAATTGCACCGGCAGCCCAAGATGGACATGCCAGCGCTTAACTCCCACCAGGCCCTGCGTCTAGCCACGGCAAACGCCGCCCGGCCAACCTCACTCCAAGACAAGATTGGGACTATAGAACCGGGCCGTTTTGCGGACCTGGTGCTGATGGACCTGAACGCCATGACCGAGCCCTACTCGGACGCGGGCATCGACGTGGTGGACATGCTGCTCTACCGGGGCAAGGCGTCGCACGTCGACACGGTGATGATTCAGGGCGAAGTGGTGGTCCGGAACGGTACATTCATCAAAATGGACAAGGCTGAAGTGCTGCGGGAGATCAAGGATCAGTTCGCCCGGCCGGTGGAGGGACAGGCCCTGGAGGCCAAGAAACTGGCCCAGGGACTGACCCCCTTCGTCCAGGAGTTCTACAAGGACTGGGGTAAGGGGGACAACACGCCCCACTACGACTACAACGGCCGGGTTTAGGGCCGTAAGTCCCGAAATATCACAGGCTGTCTTGAGACCATTTTTCGATCTCAATGAAGGCGTTCGCCGTTTTCCGGCGAGTACCTTCCGCTGACTCCAGAGTCCTGTCAAGGAATCCTTTGCCGGATTTGGCGCCCAATTCACCTTTATTCACCTTCTCTTGGATAAGCTTCATCACATCCATCGATGAATCGATGTCCGGTAGGACGCGTTGGACACCGGCCAATATCAAATCCCACCCGATTCCATCCTCCACGCGCTCAAAGATCCCGGCTGCTACCCAGTTCAAGGGGTGGCCCGTTTTCAGCACCGTGTCGATATCCTCGGGGCTGGCGATACCTCGCTGGACCATCGATAGGGCTTCCTTCATCAATGCCACTTCAAGGCGGATGGCGATGAATCCTGGGATCTCTTTTTGGACCATCGCCGGTTTTTCCCGACTTTAGTCAGGGCCTGAAAAACGATTCCCACCGTCTCATCGGAGGTCTGTTCGGTGCGGACGACCTCCACCAGCGGAGACAGATAGGACGGCCTCGTATAGTGGGCAACCAATACCCGGTCTGGGCGCCGGGTTACCTCGGCAAAACGGCTGGGAATGATCGTTGAAGTGCTGTTTGCCAAGATCGTCCGATCCGGACAGAACGCGTCCAGGTCTCTAAAGATCTGCCGCTTCAGGTCAAGGTTCTCGTAAACCGCCTCCAAAACCACGTCGGAGTCCCGTGACGCTTCTTCCAAGGACGTGGTGGTCGAAATTTTCGTCAGGGCTGCCTGGGCGCGGGCCGGCTCTTCCATCTCCAGCGCCACTAATCTATCCAAGTCGGCCTTGATGAAATCCATACCCCTCTGAAGACTCGATTCTGTAGTGGAATTAAGATGCACCTAGTAACCCGCCAAGCCCAAAGTGGGGGCGATTCCGTGACCCATATTCCCGGCGCCGATAACCGCAATGGGTTTTACATCATTGAATTCCATGTCTACTCCCAATTCTTGGCTGACTTGGCATTCCACTCAGAAATCTCAGGCACCACAACCAGACTGGTGAGCGCCGGATGCGCCTTGCCCATGTGTTAGTATTGGGTCGACTGCCAGGCGTGGAGGTAAACACGTCCGGCTTCGCTAAAAAGAAAATAAGCTGGCAGGAGTGAACAAACCATGGCCACAGTAGGAAGCGGCAAATACACTTACGAATACGTCCCTAACTGGGCCCAGATGCCCGCGGGCCAGGAGATGGGCACCGCCAGCGCAGTGGCAACCGACTCCCAGGGCTTGGTCTACATCTTCCAGCGCAAGGACCCACCGGTGTTGGTCTTCGACCGGGACGGCAACTTCCTGAGATCATGGGGCGCGGGCATGTTCGACGACCCCCACGGCATCTTCATCAAGGACGACATCGCCTACCTCACTGACCGGGAAGGCTCAATCGCAATGAAGGCCACCCTGGACGGCAAGCCATTGTTGTCCATCGGGATCAAGGGCGAGTACTCGGACACTGGCTGCGAGGTCGCGGGCGAAGTTTGCCCTCGCTCGGCCGGCCCATTCAACTACGTCACCGAGATGGTTCCCGCGCCCAACGGCGACCTCTATATCTCCGACGGCTACCGGAACGCCAGGGTCCACCGCTTCTCGGCGGCCGGCGACCTGATCTCATCCTGGGGCGAACCGGGGAAGGGCGGCCCCAACCAGTTTCATCTGCCCCACAGCCTGGTCGTGGGCGACAATGGCAATGTCTACCTCTGCGACCGGGAGAACAGCCGTGTCCAGGTGTTCTCTCCAGACGGCGAATACATCACCATGTGGACCGACATGCAGCGTCCTCTGGACATATCCATCGACAGCGAGGGAATCTTCTACACCAGCGAGCGCCCCACCGAGACTGGACCCGCCCAGATGAGCGTGTTGGACGGCGACGGCAAGGTGCTGGAACGCTTCCCGTGTATCTCCGCCCACGGCTCGTGGGTGGACGCCCACGGCGACCTGTACCTGTCCCTGGGCGCCGAGAAGAGCGTCGACAAGTACGTCCGGGTCGGGTAAAAGGTCGCGAAGAGGGACTCATGGCCGACGGAATGAAGGAACAGCCGAAACGCAGTTTGTCCGGCTTGGACGTGAAGCCGGTCTATACGCCGGACGATCTGGCCGGTACCGACTTCGCCCGCGACCTAGGCCAGCCCGGCGAGTTCCCTTTCACCCGCGGGCCCTACCCCAACATGTACCTGGGCCGGCTGTGGACCAGGCGTCAAATCGCCGGCTTCGGTACTGCGCAGGCCACCAACGAACGTTACCGGTTCCTGTTGGACCACGGCCAGAACGGCATCAGCACCGACTTTGACCACCCCACGTTGACCGGCTATGACTCGGATCACGAGTTGGCCGAGGGCGAAGTCGGCCGCTTGGGCGTCGCCATCGACTCAGTACGGGACATGGACGACCTGTTCCTGGATATACCCCTAGACAAGGTCAGCGTATCTCTGACAATCAACCATCCGGCCATTGTGCTGCTGGGCATGTTCCTGTCCGTATCCGAGCAGCGGGGCGTCGATTGGAGCAAGCTCCGAGGCACAGTCCAGAACGATTCATTGAAAGAATTCCACGGGCAGAAGACCTTTGCCCTGGGACCCGGCCCGTCCTTGAAGCTGACCACGGACATCGTGGAGTTCTGCACCAAGCACGTGCCAAACTGGTACACCATCTCCATCTCCGGCTATCACATTCGAGAGAGCGGTTCCGACGCAGTTCAAGAGCTCGCTTTCACCATCGCCCAGGGCATGGCCTACGTTGAGTCGGCCTTGGAGCGGGGCCTGCCGGTAGATAGTTTCGCGCCTCGCCTATCGTTCTTCTTCGGCTGCCACAACGATGTCTTCGAAGAGGTTGCCAAGTATCGGGCGGCTCGGCGTATGTGGGCCCGAATCATGAAGGACCGCTACAAGGCTTCAAAACCAGAGTCCATGCGGCTACGGTTCCACACCCAGACATTGGGTTCGACGCTGATGCGCCAAGACCCGCAGAACAACATCGCCCGTGGCACCTTGCAAGCCCTCGCGGCCGTCTTGGGAGGGACCCAGTCGCTGCACGTCAGCGGCTATGACGAAGCCTTCGACATACCTTCGGAAGAAGCCATGCGCATGTCCCTGGCCACCCAACTGATCCTGTCCCACGAGTCGGGGGTGACCAACACCGTGGACCCGCTGGCCGGGTCTTATTTCGTGGAAAGCTTGACCAACGAAATCGAAGAGGCCGCCTGGGGGTATATATCCAAGATCGAGGAGATGGGCTCCGGCGAGTATCCGATAAAATCCGGCATGCTAAGCGCCATCGACACCGGCTATATCGAACGGGAAATCGCCCGGTCGGCCTACGAATACCAACTCCGAATCGAAAGCGGCGAGCAGGTGGTGGTGGGCCTGAATCAGTACCAGTCCGAGGGTGCCCAGAAACTGGAGCTGTTCCAGTTCGACCCCGAAGAAGAAGAATGGCAGAAGGGACGGCTGGCCGAGACCCGCGGCGGGCGCAGCCCCGCAGATGTGAAGTCGGCGCTGTCCTCCCTGAAACAAGCGGCCCTCAACGACAAGAACCTAATGCCGACGGTCCTAGAAGCAGTCGGAGCGCTGGCCACCGAGGGCGAGATACTGGACACCATGCGCGACGTCTACGGCGAGTACGTGGACCCGGGGGTGTTTTAGGCTGTGGCATCTCCGCCCACGAATATCAAAGTTCTCCTGGCCAAGTTGGGCTTGGACGGGCATGACCGAGGGATAAAGGTCATCGCCAGGGCCATGCGCGACGCCGGCATGGAAGTCGTCTACATGGGCATGCGGGTCACTCCCGACCAAGTTGCCCAGACCGCTCTGCAAGAAGACGTCGATGTGGTGGGCATCAGTATCCTGTCCGGCGCCCACATGCGGTTGATTCCCCGTCTGACCAAAGCCCTCCAAGAACGGGAGATTCTCGACGATGTCCTAGTCATGGTGGGCGGCACCATCCCCGAAGACGACGTTGAGCCACTACAGAAGATGGGAGTGCAAGGCGTGTTCCCAGTGGGCAGTTTCACCACTTTAATGACCGAATTCATCACCGCGAACGTCAGCCGGGGCCGGTCGGCGCCTCAGGTCTAGCCGTCACTCCCAGCCAGATGACTTCATCCATGGAATGGCCTCCCCGATACTCCGAGAACTTCACCCCCAATCTAGACCAGGAATACTGGTCACCGGAATTGGAGACCATGCCGCCGGCCGAGCGGGACAAGCACATCCTGGCCAAGTTGAAGCGCCAGGTCCATTACGCCTTCGAGAATTCGGGCTTCTACCAAGAGTTTTACAAGGATGCCCCGGTCGATCCAGCCAATCTGGCCAGCCTTGAAGAATTCGCCCAACTGCCCATCCTCACGAAAGAAGACATTCGCCGAGAACAGGAAGAGCACCCTCCCTACGGCCGGTTCCTCTGCGTGCCGCCGGAAGACATCTTCCGGGTCCATGGCACATCGGGGACCACAGGCCGGCCCACGGTCTTCGGCATCGGCAAGGAAGACTGGGACCGTATCGGGGAAGCCCACGCGCGAATCCTCTGGGGCGCCGGGCTGCGTCCTGAAGACACTGTTATGGTCGCCGCCGTCTTTAGCCTGTATGTGGGAAGTTGGGGGGCTTTGGTCGGGGCCGAACGCTTGGGGGCGACCTGCTTCCCCTTCGGCAGCGGCGCTCCGGGCCAGACCGAACGGGCGGTGGAATGGTCCACCACGGTGAAGCCCTCCGTGCTCTACGGCACCCCGTCCTACGCCCTGTATCTGGCGGAGACCGCCCGGCAGATGGGCTTCGACCCCAAAGAAGATTTCGGCTTCCGGTTCATGTTTTTCTCCGGAGAGCCGGGAGCCAGCGTCCCCGCCACCCGCCGCTTGATCGAGGAGACCTTCGGCTGCTACATCGTCGACCAAGGCACCATGGCCGAGATGACTCCCTGGATGAGCGCTTCTGGTTGCCGTCACCTGGACGGCGGGATGCACCTCTGGCAGGACATCGTCTACACCGAGATGGTCGATCCCCAGTCCAAGTTGGGCCTGCCTCTGGGCGAGGAAGGGGTGCCGGTCTACTCCCACACCGAGCGCACCTCCCAACCCATGATCAGATACTGGTCCGGAGACATCGCGCGCTGGGACATGGTGGACTGCCCCTGTGGACGCACCTACCCCACGCTGGTCGCCGGCATCTACGGCCGAGTGGATGACATGATCATCGTCCGGGGCCAGAACGTGTTTCCGTCACGAATCGAGGATGTGCTCCGCGGCATGGACGAGTTCGGCGGCGAGTTCCGGCTGGTTCTTGAGCGGGAGACCGGGCAGATGGACCGTCTGACGGTACAGGCCGAAGTGTTGAACGAAGCATTCGCCTCCCGGGAGTTCGACCCGTCGGCGTTGGAGCCCGTGCGGGAGCGGTTCACCGGGGCACTGCGCCGGGCGATCGGGGTCAGCGTGGCAGTGGAACTGAAGCCTGCGGGGGAGTTCGAGCGCACCCAATTCAAGGCCCGCCGTATAATTGACCTGCGCACACATTGAACCGTCTTCAAAGCCAAAGAGACAAGGGGGGAACACAATGACTTCCAGGAGGCCCACCTATGGTGGGTTGGATCACTCCTTGGGTGAGACAATTGACCTCATCAGGGACACCGTGCGGCAGTTCTCGTCCCAGGAGATCGCACCACGGGCCGCGGAGATCGACCAGACCGACGCGTTCCCAAGAGACCTGTGGCCCAGACTGGGCGACCTTGGACTCCTGGGTATCACTGTCTCTGAAGAATACGGCGGCGCCGGACTTGGCTACTTGGCCCACGCCGTCACCATGGAAGAGATTTCCCGAGGCTCCCCAAGCGTCGGCCTCAGCTACGGCGCCCACTCCAATCTCTGCGTCAACCAGATATTCCGGAACGGCACCGATGACCAGAAACGGCGCTACCTGCCCAAGCTGATCGACGGACAGCACGTTGGGGCCCTGGCCATGAGCGAGCCCGATGCCGGGTCCGATGTGGTTAGCATGACCCTGGGCGCCGAGAAACAGGGCGACCGCTACGTCTTAAACGGCAGCAAGATGTGGATCACCAACGGCCCCGAAGCCGACACCCTAGTGGTCTACGGCAAGACCGACCCCGAAGCGGGCTCCCACGGCATCACCGCATTTCTGGTCGAAAAGAGTTTCGCCGGGTTCCAAGCATCGCCCAAGCTGGACAAGATAGGAATGCGCGGCTCCAGCACCTCAGAGCTGGTGTTTCAGGACTGCGAGGTGCCCGAGGAGAACGTCCTTGGCGAAGTCGATCATGGCGTCAGGGTGCTGATGAGCGGACTAGATTTCGAGCGCCTGGTGCTGGCCGCCGGCCCATTGGGCATCATGCAGTCGTGTCTGGACGTGGTTCTACCCTACGTCCACCAACGGGAGCAGTTCGGACAGCCCATCGGCGAATTTCAACTGATCCAGGCCAAATTGGCCGATATGTATACATCACTTTCAGCCTGTCAGTCCTATGTGTATGCCGTGGCGCGGGCAGCCGACCGGGGCGAGAGCAACCGCAAAGACGCCGCCGGCTGTCTCTTGTTCGCTGGTGAACAAGCAACTCAGGCAGCGCTCCAAGCCGTGCAGACCCTGGGAGGCAACGGCTACATCAACGATTTCCCCACAGGCCGGCTACTGCGGGACGCCAAGCTTTACGAGATCGGCGCCGGCACTAGCGAGATACGCCGCATGCTCATCGGACGTGAGCTCTTCCGCGAGTCCGAGTAGCTTTAGCCGCACCGCCGACGCCGGGTATGGCATCAAAGCATGCGTATCCATCCGCTCGGGGCGGTTGTTCATAGGTATCGATAACAACTGCCCGCGATCCAACACTCCTTGGGTGACCGTTTTTGAATTCGATGCACCCAATACGGCGCGTCGGCGTTTTCTGGCCGGTGGTCTCGGTCTTCTTGCTATTGGTGGCTGCCTGCTCGTCCGGTGAAAACGGGACTTCCACCGCCACTGCTCCTGGCACCTCCGGTTTCCTCTACCGCAGCAATAAACTGATGTTCGATCGTAAGACAGAGATCCTCTGGCACCAATTCCGGGGCGTGCCGGCGGTTGGCCGTTGGTGGGCAGCGGTATGGAATTGGGAATCCTGCCCATGACTCTCACGATCTGGTCCGATTGGGTGGCCGAACACCCCGACACCACCGTCCTGGACTTGGGCACTGGAATCTATCCCGAAGATGCTTACACCCCTGAGTCGCAGAACGATTCAGCATATTTTGGATACCGGTTCCAGAAGGACACCATATTCCGGTACCGGAACGAAACACCGACCTAGGAGCCAAAGAGCAGGTGGTTGGACTAACGTTCGGTGACGAAGCCAGGGCCTATCCGGTGTCTCTGTTCGACGGCCTGTCTGTGATCAACGACACTCTGGTAGGCAGAGAAGTTGTCATCTTCGCCGCCGGCGAAGCGACCGGAGTCCGGGCCTACGAGCGCGACGGCCATGTCTTCACTCGGTCCCAATCGGCCACCAGTCAGGCGGTGACACTCACGGATGAGAACAGCGTGGCCTGGCAGGTTGGCGAAAATACTCTAGTGAGCCTAGATGGCTCTGGCGAGACCCTGAACCAGGTCTCCAGCCGCGATTCCTACTGATTCGGCTGGTACGCCTTCTACCCCCACGCCGGCATCTTCGCGCCTTAGCCCCAGCATCAGGCTGCAATTCCCCTGTCTCGCGCGTGCCCCGCCCCATTTATCCGCTATCTTGTGGCTTATTTAATTGTATTAATTTAAAATTAATCATAGAATTAATATAATTTTCCAAGCTAAATGCAGGATATTCGCCCATCGCCCGGCCGGGCCGGTCGACCGCGGATGCCTGCTGACCGGGGTCTAAAGAGTCCAACTCGGACCGTGGCCCTGGCCCCCGCGCCGCAAATGTAGCGGCGGAGGAAGGGAGTTCGGGCATGCGGAAACAATTAACGCTATTGCCGGTCACGCTATTGATGATAGCGTTGGCGGCGGTGGCATTCTTCGCCAATCAGAGCACTATTCACGCCGATGACGACCACGGTGACTACCGTTTCACTTCCACCAACCTGAATATTGGTTCAGGGGCCGTCTCCGGGATAATCGATCCTTCCGACATCCTCTTCGATGTGGACTATTTCTCGTTCCAGGCTTTGAGAGGGGTCAAATACAGCTTCGTACTCGATGAGATTACAGTGGTGGATGCCAACATCTCCATAATCAACTCGATCTCGCGCGGAAACAACAACTCCCCTGAACAGGAAATCACGGTGACCGGCGGCCAGAAGACCGTTACCTGGGTGGCCCGGACCACCGACACCTATTACGTTGAAGTAGCCGGCACCATCAATAATTTCGACGGCTCGTTCTACCTAGGCGATTACACCCTCACCGGATTCGAGGACACACGTTTCGTCGACCGGCATTCCGACGAAAGCACCGGCGCCACCCAGATATCCGCCGGGAACATCTACCAGGGCGCGGTCAGTCCCTGGAGCAACCAGCCCAGCCTCATCAACACCGTCGACGGCGGAGACGACGCCGACTTCTTCTCGTTCCAGGCCCAGCGCGGCGTGAAATACACCGTTGAGATCGACCTCGGGACCTCCGAAGGCGTTGAGATCGCGATCCACACTGGTCTGGCGGGGCTAGAAAAGACCAACGACGGGATCGGCAGTACCTTGAGTTGGATCTCTCCCAAGAACAGCACCTACTACGTCGCGGTAAACGGCACGACCCGGGTACGCGACTCCAGCGGAACGTACGCCATCAAGCTGAACGCTGAGACCTCGCTCCTCGACCAACACTCGCAAACCGTCACCGGTGCGACGGTGGTCAGTTTCGGCAACGCCCACCAGGGGTCCATCAGCCCCGCAGACGACTTGGACTATTTCTCCTTCCCAGCCCAGCGCGGCGCCAGATACAACTTGGACGTTACATTGGGCAGTGTCGACGGAGTGGCGCTGACCATCACCAACACCAGCGGCACCAGCCTGGCTTCCAACGGAGGCGTGGGTACGAACCTTGAATGGCTGTCTCCGGCCAACGGGACCTTCTTGGCCGTGATCTCAGCATCGACTCAGGTACCGAATGTCATCGGCACCTACTCTCTAAACCTCAGCAGCGACAACACGCTGCAAGACCACCACGGCGACTTCCCTGGGATCGCCTCGGTGCTCAGCTTCGGCAATGCCCATCCGGGCGCCGTTAGCCCGAAGACCGACCGGGACTATTTCTCCTTCCTGGCCGAACGGGGCGTCAACTACTCAGTTGCTTTAGAACTGATCACCGCCAACGGCGCAGTCATATCCATCGAGAACTCGTCCGAAGACACACTGAGCAGCACCAACGGGCTGGGCACGGGCCTGGGTTGGACCGCAGCCAGCACCGGACTGTTCTACGTTGTGGTGTCTCACTCGCCACAGGCCACGGTGGGAATCGGGTCCTATGCCCTTACAGTGTCGGCGAACACCAGCCTGGAAGACCGGCATCTAGATACTGCTTCCGCGGGCACTCCACTTAGCTTCGGCACCGTCTATCAGGGGGCCATCAGCCCCAAGTCAGACCTGGACTTCTTCACCTTCCCGACCCAACGGGGAGTGGAGTATCTGTTGGACCTAACCTACGGATCAGCCACGGCAGTCTCATTGGAGGTCAACAGCGTGGGTGGCAGCGCCGACACCGGCGCGCGCAACTTCGGCGAGACCAACATCGTAACTTGGACCGCCCCAGACACGGCCACCTATTTCGTCAAGGTCTCGGCTTCGGCTAAAGCGGCCGAACCCACCGGAACGTACTCGCTGAAGGTCACGCCGGATACGACGTTGCAGGACCGACACAGCGACACACCCACCGAAGGTACAAACATCGGCTTTGGCAATGCTATCGCCGGCGCCATCAGTCCTTCCAGCGACTACGACTACTTCCTGTTCTTAGCAGACAAAGATGTCTCCTACACCGTAGATGTCACACCTGGCACCGTGGCAGGGGTCCGGTTCTCGTTGGAGAACGCGGCGGCCGAGTTCTCAACGTCCAACTTCGGACTGGAGCAGTCGTTGGAATGGAAGGCTCCGGAAGCGGGCTGGTATACCCTGGCAGTTTCCGCTTCGGGCCGGGTGATCAATCCCACCGGGACCTATCTCATCACCATCAACCGTCAGGGCGACACCCGCCCCGAGACGCCCAAGGTGATCGACCCGGTCACAGACCCCGTAGAAGTTCCGTTGCCCGGAATCACTGGGCCTATCGGCACAGCCTTGATGCTTGAGTCCCGTGTCTCGCCTCTGGGAAGCATCGTGCGGGTACCTGTGACATTCAACCAAGGAGAAAGCATCACCAGCTTGGGCTTCACCTTGAACTACGATCCCGACTCCCTCCGGGTGCTCAACGTGGAGCGGGGTTCCCGGTTAACCGAGGAATCCTTCACATACGATACCGACACCTTGGGCGAGGTACGGTTCGGATTCGCCTCAACCAAGGGCACAACCCCTGGCGGGACCGCAGCGGTGATCGAGTTCCAGGTCGTTGGGACCGCGGGGGCCGTTAGTTCGATAACCCTGTCAGATGCCCTGGTCAATCACAATACAAGCGGACCGCTGACGATGCAGTTGGTCGGCGCCGACTTCAAGGTGGGCCCAAGGATGCTGGGCGACGCCGATGGAGACAGTCATATCACCGCACTGGACGCTCTACAGGTACTGCGGATGGCGTCCAATCTGCAGAAGGTAGACCCGGCTCTGGACGTAAACAACGATGGCAAGATAACCATCGATGATGCCCGAATCATTCTGAACATGGCCCGGCCTAGTTAGGGGAGCAGATCATGCGCTGGATATTGGAAGTCGCATACATCGGAATAGCCACCAGTTGGAAGTGGCTGCTGGGGTCGACGGCCGTTGTCGCCGCCCTGGTAGGAATCTTATTCGGAGTGGGTGTGCTCGGAGGCGGTGGAGAAGCGGGGACGACCGATAACACCCCTCTGGCCGCCTCACCCACGCCCACCCCGGCCGCGAGCCCTTCTCCCACGCAGGCGGCGAGTCCTTCTCCCACGCAGGTGGTCACACCGACCGCAACCCCTCAGCCCACCGTAGCTCCGGCGGCCAAGTTCATCTCGGTGCCGGTCCTGGCGACGCGGGCAAACAATGTAGGAAGCTTGGAGTTTGTCCTGGTCTATGACCCGGCCAAACTGGAATTGGCCCAGGTGGAACGGGGCCTGTTATCCGGGAACGCGCTGATCGACTACAGTTCTCCGGGACCAGGACGGCTGTGGGCCGGCATCATCGACATCAACGGGTTGGACGGCAGTGGGCCGGTGGCGGTGGTAAAGTTCAAAGTTCGGGACAATGTTGGCGGCACCATGCCTCTATCCCTGGAGAGCATCTCCGCCTACGACGCCAACACCTTGGTGGACATCCTCACGACGACCACGCCAGGGGAATTCACTGGGGCTGCCTTGACGCCCCTCTCTCCCATCGTGACGTTCCAGTAGTCAACGAACCGTACAGGCAACCAAAAACCAGAATCTTAGTGGGGAGGCGCATTGAACGTGCCTCCCCACTGTTTTGCACTCTTTCCACATGGGTTGTTCTCACCTACAATGGTGCCCGGTATCAACGACCAAGCACGAAACGATGGAGGGGAGATTATGCCTAATCTGACACTTGCGGAAGCTGAAACAATTTTGGCCGGGTCCAAGGCGAAGATGGTGGAGCTGGGCGTCAAGATGAGTATCTCGGTGGTTGACCCGCGTGGAGACCTGATCACCATGTGCAAGATGGACGGAGCTCCTTGGCGGACTCCCGTGGTATCTCGTGGCAAAGCGGTGGCCTCGGCCAGCTTTGAGGTAGCCAGCGGCGCATTAACCGATAACTCTCAGGCCCCGATCTTCCGGGCCTTCATGGCCATGGAAGGCGGCCATTTCATTCCTGGTCAAGGCGCGTTGCCCGTCTTCAGGAATGGCGAGATCATCGGCGCCGTCGGTGGCAGCGGCGGAACAGCCCAAGAGGATGAAGACTGCGCCCGGGCAGGCATCGAGGCCGCAGGGT
This sequence comes from Chloroflexota bacterium, assembly GCA_002698265.1. Classification (GTDB taxonomy): domain Bacteria; phylum Chloroflexota; class Dehalococcoidia; order Lucifugimonadales; family UBA3495; genus UBA9611. The sequence goes on from NZVX01000033.1 coordinate 14,545, forward strand.
TTTCAGCCACCCGGTAATCACCAACCGAATCCAGTCATGTCGCACGTAGGGGCAGGTTTTTAACCTGCCCTTTTGCTTCGCCACGGCGGTGGTAGAAACCAAGGTCCGGTATGTCGTGCCACGGAGCTTCTTCCCGGTACGAACCGGATATACGACACGCAGGGCGGATTAGAACCCCGCACCTACGGGTTGAGCCGAGCAACCCTTGGTGGACGAGGTGCGCTACCGGATTGTAGACTGAACCGCAGATGATCACGGCCCCAGATAGGCCTTGGCAGCGGATCTCGGAGTTGAATCATGCACGTCGGTACATCAACATTCTTCCAGAACCACGGTAAAACCCGGACGGACCTTGAGGTCTACCAGAACGAACTGCGTCTGGCCGACCTCTGCGAACCCTTGGGTTACGACTCGATCTGGGGCGTGGAACATCACTTCACCGACTACACCATGTGCCCGGATGTCCTCCAGTTCCTTTCCTACATGGCGGGACGGACCGAAAGGATCCAGCTGGGCAGCATGGTGGTGGTACTTCCCTGGCACAACCCGCTGCGGATCGCCGAACAATTCTCCGTCCTCGACCACCTGAGCGGCGGCCGCGCAATCGTCGGTGTAGGCCGGGGCCTGGGCCGGGTAGAATTTGAGGGGTTCGGTCTGGACATGGCCGAGTCCCGGACCAGGTTCGCAGAGAGCGCCAAGATGTTGGTCCAGGCATTGGAAGAGGGTATCGCCGAGTCCGACGGAGAACTGATCAAGCAGTCCAAAGTCGACATCAGGCCCAAGCCGTACAAGAGTTTCAAAGGCCGGACCTACGCCGCCGCAGTCTCGCCCGAGTCATCACTGGCGTTGGCGCAATTGGGCTTGGGCATGCTGATAATCCCGCAGAAGCCGTGGAGCGAGGTGGAAAACGAACTTAAGGCCTACCGGGAGATCTTCCAGGAGGTCAACGGCGCGCCCGCGCCTCCGCCCATCGTCGTGGGGTTCACCTTCTGCCACGAGGACGAAGAACGAGCCAGGGAGATGGCCACCGAGTATGTCGGCAACTATTGGGACTCGATCATGGACCACTACGAGTTCCGCAGCGACCACCTCAAAACGACCAAAGGCTACGAGTACTACGGCAAGTTCACCGAGAAGATCGAAAGATACGGCAATCAAGACGTCAAGGACTTCTTCTTAGACCTGCAGGTATGGGGTACTCCCGAGCAGTGCTACGAGAAGATCTTGTCCACCCGTGGCCGCATCGGCAGCGAGTCATACTTGGCGGCCTTCAGCTTCGGCAGCATGCCCTACGATGAGGTTGAAAAGAGCATGAGGCTCTTCGCCAGTGAAGTGCTGCCCCGCCTCAAGAAAGTTCCGGCATCCGTCTGACCTACTCGCCAGTGTAGCGGATGTCTTCGCTCTTGATTTCGCCCATGGCACGCCAGGCGAACCGCTCGCTGTAGGCGTTTTCGACTCCCTCGAGGGCGTCGGCCGCCAAGCCACCCAAGACCGGGGCGAACTTGAAGGCGTGTCCGCTCCCGCCGGTAACCACGACCAGCCCATGCCGCTCGGGGTCACGGGCGATCCAAAAGTCCCCGTCCCAGGTGTCGCAGTAGAGACACATCTTCGTCCCATGGAATGGTAGCGACGCTAAAGACGGCAACGACTGGGCCAGAAACTCCCGGCAGTGGGCTTCTTGCTCGGGGCTGATAACCCTTTCGGCGTCGGCGTGGACCCGTGTGCCCCGCCCGTGGTTGGCCATCTTGAATACGCCCTCAGAGTTAGCGGGAAAGCCGTACCAGCCGCTGCGTGGAATGTCCGCGCCCCAAGGTGGGAAGGACGGCGCCCGGTAGGCATCGGGGTCCTGAGGCTTAAAGTAGAAGATGGGCTGACCCACCGGCCACATGCGGTCTGATAACTCCGGAAGCAAGATCGGCGTCCAGACACCAGCCGCCACCACCACCCACTCAGCCCGCAGTTCAGTCCCATCAGAAGAGACCGCCCCAACAACCTTGTTGCCCTCTTGTAGCAGCCCAGAGGCAGTGAAGCCGGTCACGATGGAAACACCGGAATTCTGGGCGTCCAGGGCCAAGCTGGCCGTTATCTCACCGGCCTCAGCCCACCCGGCCCTTGGATTGAAATAGCCGTCAATGTAGTGGCCCGAGTTCCAACGGGGATACTTGTTTGCCAGGTCGCCGGGAGCCAGTTTCTCCAGAGGGAAGCCCCGACCGGTCAGGAGGCTGTAGGAGTCTTGCTCGAATGACCCGACGGCCATGGGGACCGAGGACATGAGCAGAAAGCCGTCTTCGTGGTAGAGTTCCCGGCCCCAATTGGTATTCCAACGATGCCAGCCGTCGATGGCGTCGGCGCCGAGGGAGGAGTATAGCCCGTCGCCGCCGTAGTCCATGCGCACCATGCGGCTGAGGTCGTTGGAGGCCGCCAGAGGATGCGGGACCGGGCCGGGGTCGGCAACAGTGACCCGGTACCCCCGTTGTTGTAGCTCCCGGGCAGCGGTCAGGCCGAAGACACCGGCCCCAATGACCAACACCGAGTTGTCAGTGGCCACGGTTCCAGCCTACGAGCCCTTTCGCACGGGTGTTATATGATTCAACCACCTGGGTCACGCTGCTGCGGACTTGATGGCCTCCCGCAGTTCTTCGATGCTGATGTCGCCCCCGTGGAGTTCGCCGCCGATCATGTAGGTAGGTGTGCCGGTCACGCCCTTCTCTCTGGCCGCTTCATCTTCCCGAAGAACGGCCTCCCGGTACTCGCCGGACTCGATACGGGACCCCAGGTCTGTCCAGTCCATGCCAGCAGATTCGGCGATTCCCTTCAGAACATCCAGATCGTTGAGATCGGAATCAGACTCCCAGTACGCCGCAGCGGCCAGGTGGTGGAACTCCCCATCTCTGCCCTGCTCCTTGGCGTAGGCAGTTACTTGGTGGGCTCTCAAGGCATTGGGGGACCAGCGGGGGCGGCGCATGACCAGACCAACCTCCTTGGCCCGTTCTTGCATCTCCGGATTAAGCTCCGTCTCGGTCTCTCCGTCGAATTGACGGCGTGGCATTCCTTCGGAAGGATGGCCCGGCTGCCGTATGAAAGGTCTGCGGTCCACCTGAAAGGACATCTCTTTGGCCAACATGTCGAGCCTGCCCAGGCCGATGTAGCAATAAGGTCAAGTGTAGTCATACCAGACGGTGACGCTGACGGCGGTGGATGTGGTCATGTCATACCTCTTCAGGAGAAATCCAAGTTCGGGCTGGTTAGTCGGCCGCGCTGGGCGCGCCGGAGCGGGCGAAGGCCTTGCGCAAGGCAGCGGACGCTTCGTCAACAGCTTGCTGGCTCTTGTCCACCACGGCGTTCATGTTGAAGAAGCCGTGGATCACACCGTCATACCGGGTAGTCGTGGTTTCAACTCCAACCTCACTGAGGCGTTTGCCGTAAGCCTCGCCTTCGTCACGAAGCGGGTCAAATTCAGCCGTGATCACCAGGGCGGGCGGCTGCCCGGCCAGGCTCTTGGCCTGGGCCGGAGCGGCGTAGGGGTTGGAGGCATCCGCACTACCGCTCAGGTAGTGGTCCCAATACCACTCCATGACGACCTTGGTCAGGCCGTAGCCCTCGGCGTTGTCCTGGTATGAGACGGTCGTGAAACTGACATCGGTCACGGGATAGATCAGGACCTGCAAGGCGATATCAAGGCCGCCCCGGTCCGCCGCCATCAAACACATCGCCGCGGCCAGGTTACCGCCGGCGCTGTCTCCACCCACGGCCAGCCGGGAACCGTCTGCATTGATGCTGGCGGCGTTCTCCACCGCCCAGATGGTCGCGGCCCAGCAGTCGTTGGCGGGGCCGGGAAACTTGGTATCAGGCGCCAGACGGTAGTCCACCGATACGACCACACACTTGCCGCCCACGCACAGGTCACGGGCAGTCGCGTCGGCCGAGTCCAGGTCGCCTACAACCCAGCCGCCGCCGTGGTACCAGGCCAGGATGGGGAAGGGGCCATTGCCCTCAGGAGTATAGATGCGTACCGGGACATCGCCATCTGTGCTGGGGATATTTCGATTTTCCACCTTGGCCACTTCAGGGCCGGGAGCGCGCGGGCGGTTCCTGGCGTTGGCTCTGGCTTCGTCAGGGCTGACGGTATTTGCCGGAGGCAAACCCAGGGCAGCCACGCTCTCCATCACTTTTACTATCTGTGGGTCTAATGGCATATCACACCTCTTTGATTGTTCCGGTCGGTTCGAGCCTTAGGATCATTTAATAGGGAATTATAGCCGATGGGATGCGCCTTTGGTCAGCTCTGGGCCATTTCCGTGCCAGGATCCCAGATCCAGTATTTTGAGATAGCCCCGGCATCGACTCTTAGGTCCATTCCGGTAATCATCTCAGCTTCTTCAGAGGCTAGGAACGCCGCCGCTTTGGCGTAATGGCTGGGGCTGGGCAATCTCCGCAAGGGGACCGTTGCGCTTGGGTTGGGGACCCACCCCGCGGAGCGCTCTCCCAATCGGGGTGGGGGCCAATCAACGCCCCAGCGCTTGGCACGTTCCAGGCCCTCCGTTCTGTCTGTGGCCGTGGGAGTAAGGCTGTTGACCCTGATCCCGTATTCAGATAGTTCCATGGCAACCGAACGGGTGAAGTTCAGCAGTCCTCCTTTTGAGGTTCCGTAACCGATGTTGCCCGGCTCACCTTGGTGGCCCGCGGTGGAGATGATGTTGATCATGTTGCCCCAGCGGCCCAACTCGATCATCTGTTTGGCGGTGTGCTTGGTGAACAAAAACGCGCCCGTCAACATCACGTCGGTCTGCCGCCGCCATTCATCCAGCGGCATGTTTAGGACCCCTTTTGTGTTGAACAACGTGGCGCCGTTAATCAAGATGTCGATGCCGCCGAACGCTTCCTTGGCCTGGTCCACGGCTGCGGTCACCTGGGTTTCATCGGTCACGTCGCAGGCGATGGCGATGGCGCGCCGTCCGCTGGCGGCCACCGACTTTGCGCACTGTTCGGCATAGTCGGGGTTGATGTCGATGCAGACGAGGTCGGCCCCTTCTTCGGCCAGGCCCTCTGCGATCCCACCCATAATGTTTGGACTGGTACCGGTCACCAAGGCAATCTTCCCTTCAAGTTTCATCGTATATATCCCCTGTCGGTCACGAATATCATCTTTTCTTGAGGCTGGCTTGCCACTCTTCGTGGTCCGGTACTTCCTCACCAACCACGTGGAGGTAATAGTAGCAGCCCATCTCTCCGAGAAACTTGAACTGTTTTTGAAGGTCCTTGACCAGGGGAACGGAGTCTTCATGGGAGCGGAGGTATTTCTGGAACCCGCTAAATTCAGTGTCGAGCTCCAGCAATTTCTGGGCGTTAGCCACCACTGATTCCAGCTTGCTGCGGTTCCAGATGACCCTGATGTCCTCGGTCAACTGGTCGATCTCCGAAGGCGTAATTCTCGCCACTCTGTCGGCGTTGAAATCGTGGAACGCCTCCCGGGTGCCAAGCCGTTTGGACTCGGCGATCTTGTAGGACATTCCCGACTGAAAAACCACCTTGCTCATAATCTCTAGATAGTCTCCTCGGCTTTGGGTGGTGATCCTGTCCGGGGCTTCCATCTCTGGCATGTCGATTCTCCCTGGGGCGCAGGCTAGTCGATGGTCAAGACGATCTTGCCGAAATTAGCGTTGGTCTCCATATAGCGATGAGCCTCCGCGACTTCTTTCAAAGGAAAAGTCCGGTCGACGATCGGCTTCATTCTCCCTGAGGCCAAGTGGGGCAGGACGTGGCGTTTAAACTGGGCCGTCACCGCCAGTTTCTCCTCTAAGGAGCGGCCTCGTAAACCAGTGCCTGTCACCTGCAGGCGTTTGCCCATCAGTCGACCCAAATCCACCTCGACCCGATTACCCCCCATAAGTCCGACTTCGACCAAGCGACCCAAAACAGCCATCGAGGCGATGTTCTGGTCCCAGTAGGGCCCGCCGATGAAGTCTATCAGCACGTCCACGCCCGCGCCGCCAGTGTGTTCTTTGACCACGGCTGCGAAGTCTTGGTCGTGGTAGTTGATGCCAACGTCCATGCCAAGCTTGGCCGCCCCGGCCAACTTCTCGGCGGACCCGGCGGTGCCGTACACGAACGCTCCGGCGTGGTGGGCCAACTGCACGGCCGCAGTCCCCACTCCGCTTCCCGCCGCATGGACCAGAACCTTCTCGCCCATCTGCAGGTTGCCCCGGTTGAATAGGGCGTCATAGGCCGTGAAATACACCTCAGGCGTCGCAGCAGCCTGGACGAAGTCCCAGCCATCGGGGATTGGAACGGCCATGCGGTGATGGGTGACCGTGCGACTGGCATATCCGCCACCGCCCAGTAGCCCAAAAACCCGGTCTCCTTTGGCCATCCCGATCACCCGATCACCCGCTTCGAGGACCACTCCGGCAAACTCCAAGCCGGGGATGTCGTCGGGACTGCCGGGAGGGGCCGGGTAGCCGCCCTCGCGCTGGAGCATATCGGCCCGGTTCAAGGCGCTGGCTTTTACGTCTACGAGAACATCTTCGGGACCGGGGACCGGGTCATCAACCTCCATCACCTTCAGGACATCGGGACCACCGGGCTCGGTAATAACGGCTGCGCGCATCTATTCTTTCCTTTTTTAGTGTTGATAACGAGAGAATCCGATTCTCCCAGGATTTCGAAACAGTTTATCACCGGCCAGAAATTAACGTAGGGGCACAGCAAAGCCGTGCCCCTACGTTGCCATCACAATGCGAATTGAAGTTTAGTCAGATGCCAAGGCCGCGTTGTGATCGTCGATTCGTTGCATCATATCGATGATCATGGGCATAAGCGGTCCGTAACGGTCGGCGTCGTCGACGCCGTAGCCCTTGTGGTAGGCGGAGCGGAAGTTTTGGATGGCGCCTCCGGCGCCGGTTACTGAAGCGTTGTTCTCATCCCAGATGCCGCCATGGATCAGGTCAGGCATCGAACCGGGGTCGCGGAATACGTTCTTGGGATCGCCGCCATCCTCCACGATCAGCATCTGCTGTTCGAACTGACGCCGCATGAACACGATGGGCAGGTCGGTGCGGCCCAAGTGCTCCTCGGTCCTGTCCATTATGTCTCCCTGAGAGACCCAAGCGTGGGAGTCTTGGGCTAGAACAAAGTCCCAAATGGGCCGACCGTCTTCGTCGAAGATGGGAATGTCATAGTAGGGTACGGAATCTTGTTCGCCAGCTTCGACCCCATTGGGGGCCGTGTAGCAGCCGTAGGCGATGTGGTAGGTGTTGGTGTCGTCGATGGGCACCCGTATCTGGAACTCCTGACGCACCTGTCCAGGCCCGCCGGTCTGGGTGAAGAACGGGAAGATGACTGTCGAGTGCCGAGATTGCCGGTCTTTGTCGGCGCCCAGGGCCTTGGAGTAGTTTATCCCTTTTTCCATGCCGTATTGGGTCTCATGGGCGTACAGGGACTCGATGCCCCGGCCCATGTCGATCCTGGAATGCAATGTCGACATCTGCCGGTCTTTCGTGCGTTCGTCCAGGTGGCCCTTCTTCTCCAAGATATATTGGAAATTGTAGCCGTGGAGAAAGACGCTGTGGGCCGGGTCGCCGGTGTTCTCGTGGCATTGGAGCCAGTTGCACTCGAGATGGGTTATGCCGACCTGGCGGATCGCGTTGGGCATTACGAATAGGTCCCAGGGTGGCAGCAACGGAGTCGGCTGAGGTCCCATGTACGCCCAGACCAGACCGCCCATCTCTTGTACCGGGTACGACCCTATCTTGACCTGGTCCTTGAGCTTATTTGTGGGCGATTCCAGGGGCGTGTCGATACACCGGCCGTCGGGTGCGAACATCCAGCCGTGATAGCAGCATCGGAGACCGTCCTCGTCGGGGATGCCGTACTTCATCATGGTCATGCGGTGCGGGCACCGTTCGCCGATCAGACCCAGATCGCCTTTCTTGGTGATAAACAAGACTAGGTCCTCTCCAAGGATCCGGATGGGCATCACGTCTTCTTCTTTCAGCTCGGCTAGCGGGCGCACAGGAATCCAATAGCGGCGCATCAGCTCGCCCATCGGTGTCCCGGGACCCACTCTCGTAAGTCTCTCGTTGGCTTCGGCGGTCAGCATGTTGACCCTCCATGATTGTCCTTGGTTGGTTGACTCTCTGGGAAGATTCTTCCAGATTAGTCACACGCCAACCAGTATATCGCAGAATCCCAGACGCAGAGAACCGGCCGGGGGTTCCCGGCCGGTTCTTCGGTCTAGCCTTGATCTGAGCCTAGCGCGCTGTGAAAGCCGTTTCCTCTCAGTTCACAGAGACGGTGTAGGTGTGCCCGGACTCAAAGCCGTCGCCCAAGGGAATCTCGGTTGAGATTGCCGGCAGGTCGTCGGTGCACGGCACGTTTTCTTCCGCGACCTCGAGATGAGTAACGGTGACTTCGATTCGTTCGTTGAAACGCCGGTTTATCTGATAGCCGTCAAACCTGGAGCAACTGCTACCGATGGGTAGCCTTGAACCAATGCTCAGGAGATATCCGTCTTCTTCCTCGCTTATTCCGACCTGTGCGATTGGCGACACTTCCTCGACCATGGCCCGGCCCGATTCTTAAGATATACTACGGTGTCCGTCTCGAACTGATGTGAACCACAAGGCTGACGATAGCCCCGGAGGCGCCACAATGGCCAGTGCCAAACAGCCGCTCGCTGATAACCTGAACGCTTTCTGTAACGACACCGATGCCTATCTGGATGGCAAGCCGGGCGGCCCATTGTCGGGCCTGACTTTCGCCGCCAAGGACATCTTTGATGTGGCCGGCCATGTGACCGGAGGAGGCAATCCTGACTGGAAGGCCACCCATCCGCCAGCCGAACGCAACGCCTGGATCGTGGAAACACTGGTGGATGCCGGGGCGACCATGGTGGGCAAGACCCATACCGACGAACTGACGCGGGGCATCCTGGGTGAGAATGCCCACTACGGCACTCCCATCAACACCAAGGCACCGGACAGAGTGCCCGGTGGCTCGTCCAGCGGGTCCGCGGCGGCGGTTGCCGGAGGGCTGGTGGATTTTGCTCTGGGTTCCGACACCGGGGGTTCCGTGCGCATACCGGCCAGTTTCTCCGGACTCTACGGACTGCGCCCCACCCACGGCCGCATCCCCCTGGAAGGGATCCTGATGCAGGCGCCCAGCTACGACACCATCGGCTGGTTCACCAGGGATGCCAAGACCTACGCCAAGGTCGCCGCGGCCGTGTTTCAGTCTGAGGTTCCGGAATTTACACCCAGCCGCCTGGTCATCGCCCAGGACGCCTTTGAAGAGGCAGACCGGGAGGTCTCGGCAGTACTTATGCCACTGGCTGAGAAGATCGGCGCATTGGCCGGGAGTTCAACAACCATCCGTCTGTCGCCCAACGGTCTTACCGAATGGGCGGTCCAGCAGAACGTCCTCCAATCGGAGGAAGCATGGGACTCGGTGAAGAACTGGGTCGATCAGGTAAATCCAAGGTTCAGCTTCTGGGTCAGCGAGCGCTACAACCTGGCCATCAGCTTGACTGAAACCGAATTGAAGGAAGCGGCCATCCTCCGGGAAAGCGTCCGAGCCAGGATGGACGAGGTGTTCGCCGGCGGCGGATTTGTCTGCCTGCCCACGGCGGTGTCGCCTGCCCCACTGCGTGGCTTACCCGCCTCGGCCAAGAAAGAAGTTCAGGGGCGGTTGAGCCGGTTGAGCTGCATCGCTGGCACCACGGGGCGACCGCAGTTGAGCATGCCCTTGGGCGACGTCAACGGCCTGCCTGTGGGGCTCTCCATAATGGGAGACCGCGGGGCAGATGAGGAACTGATCGGGTTCGCCCGGCAAGTGGAAGCCGCTCTGGCAAGCTGAAATTTCCGGGAGCCTACACCTTAACCGGTCCTAGTGGATCCCATTGGAAGCTCAGGAGGAAGATATCAATGGCCCATCAGGTGAATGGAGTAGTTGCCGCAGCCGCAGGCGAGCCGGTTAAGTTGGTCCCCATCTTGGTGCCCGATCCGGGTCCCGGCGAGGTGTTGGTCCGGGTTAAGGCCTGCGGGGTCTGCCACACCGACCTCCATTACCGCGAGGGCGCCATCAACGACGACTTCCCCTTTCTGCTAGGACACGAGGCGTCCGGATTTGTGGAATCGGTGGGAGACGGCGTGACCAACCTGGCTCACGGAGACTTCGTGATCATCGCCTGGCGCGCCCCCTGCGGCGCCTGCCGTTCCTGCCTGCGCGGCGCTCCTTGGTACTGTTTCTCCAGCCGGAATGCCTCCCAGCCCATGACGCTGACCGACGGCACTCCGCTGTCTCCAGCACTGGGCATCGGCGCATTTGCCGAACTGACCCTGGTGGACGCCGGGCAGGCGGTCAAAGTATCCCCTCAGGCCAGCCCGGAAGCCGCGGGGCTCGTGGGCTGCGGCATCATGGCCGGTATCGGCGCCGCCATGCACACGGGCAACGTGGGCCGGGGCGACTCGGTAGCGGTTTTCGGCTGCGGTGGAGTGGGTAATGCGGCCATCGCCGGGGCCCGACTGGCGGGAGCCCACACCATCATCGGAGTGGACCTGGACGACCGGAAGCTCGCCTGGGCAAAGGAGTTCGGCGCCACCCACACCATCAACGCTTCATCCTCTGACCCGGTTGAAGAAATCCGGAAATTAACCGGCGGCAACGGCGTCAACGTGGCCATCGAGGCGGTGGGCAATCCATTGACCTACGAGCAAGCCTTCTACGCCAGGGACCATGCTGGCACTGTGGTGCTGGTGGGCGTGCCCAGTCCTGACATGAAGATCGAACTGCCGTTGATTGAGGTGTTCGGGCGGGGCGGTAGCTTGAAATCATCCTGGTACGGCGACTGCCTCCCTTCCCGCGATTTCCCCATGCTCATCGACCTCTACTTGCAGGGACGCCTGGACCTGGACCGGTTCGTCTCCGAAACTATCGGCATCGGAGATGTAGAAGAAGCCTTCCACAAGATGGAACGCGGCGAGGTGCTGCGGTCGGTGGTGGTGTTTTAGGGGCTGGACCCAAACCTAAAGATCCTTGACGTATCCCCAGTCCAGAGGCTCCCACGCCGAGTCAACATCGTCTTCCAAGCACTGGCGAAGGATCATTTCTTCAGTCATCTTTGTTACCCGGCATTAATCACTTCTTTTTAGCCTAGGACCGCTATCCCTCGTGGGCTCCATTTCAAATGGGCAGAATATAGCGGAGTTGCCGCTAGTCCGACCCGCGAGCCGCAAGCCTGGCCGGCAATTTCGGCTGGCGCATCAGCGCGTAGACTACGGCGGAGGCAGCCGCCGCCCCCAGGGACACTACTATCGGCACCGTGTAGCTAGCGTGTTGGTCGAACCACCAACCGGCGGCGAATGGCACGAACAACAAAGCCCAACTGTAGCTCAAGTTGATGATTCCCCGGAGCGTTGCGTAGTGGTGCCGGCCGAAGTAATCGCCGATGGCGCCCCAATTGACCGGAGTGATGCCCTCGGAGAGCCCGCTGACGACCGCTGAGACCACCAATATCCAGACCGCGTTGGAAGATAGCAGCAGGACCAGGCCCAACGCGTAGAGGACCATCCCGCCACTCAAGATAGCCGGCTTGGAGACCCAGTCCCCAAAATACCCGACCACCAGTTTGGACGGCACGTTCATCCCCAACCGCAGGGTGAAAAACACAGCAGCGATGGAGAGATCGAAACCTTTCCACTCCAAGATCGCAATGTAATGTAGGTCAAGCCCGACCCGAGACACTTGGCGGAGCATCGTGCCGGTCAGCAGGTACCAATAGGAGGAGGTGCGCAGTGCTTCCCTGACCGTAAATTCGGGGGTGTCATAAAAACGCCGTAGCCGTAGGGCCTCGACAAAGTCCACTCCGGGCGCATCAGATGTCGCTGTCCGTGCCCCTCCTACGTCGTCCGCGTTGGCCCCATCGGGCAGCAGTCCGATACTCTCAGGGGACTCTTTAAGCAGCGGAATGAACGGCAGGATGAGAACCAAATATGCCACTGCGCCCATTAAGGCGGCTATCCGCCAGTCGTAGATGGCGATCACCAGAGTCATCAAGGGAATCAAGATGGTGGAACCCAGGTTTCCGGTGGCCTCACGGATGGACATGGCCCGCACCCGGTAACGGCTGAACCACATATTCACCATTGACGTGGCCGAATCCTGGAAGGCCATGGTGGCTCCAAGAGAAACAAAACCAAGATAAGCAAGGGCGAAGACCCAGAGGTTGGGAGCCAAGGCGAAGATGACGAAACCGATACCCGCCAAGAATGTGCCGATAACCATCATCTTTCGGGCGCCGAACCGGTCGACGAGATAGCCTACGGCAGGGCCATTCAATGCGCCTTCGGAGCGGCCCAGGGAAAAGATGAGCGACGACGTTGCCCGGTTTAGTCCCAGGCTGACGCCAACCGGGATCAGAAACAGGGCCGGCCCTTTATCGAAGAAGGCGTTGTTCAGGGCCGCCATAAAGCTGATGAGGCCCAATATCCACCAACCATAGAAGAACCGGCCTGGTCTCATGGTGGGCGTGTTTATTGCAGATTTATCAGGTTTCATGGACCGACGGTGGAGGCATCAGGACAAGAGGACAAACGCCGACCCAATATAACAGCGCGTGTGCAGTATGGCATAGCAGTAACCAGCCTCAGACAGACGGCAGGGCATTTCCCGGAGTCGGCCCTCGAAGTAAAATGCCGGTGAGAAACAGCCCGCGAGGTAAAGACATGCCCTATGACGAAACATTGGCAGAGCGGGTCTGCGCATTATTCCAAGGGCAGCCCACCTACACGGGAAAAAGATGTTCGGCGGAATCTGGTTCATGGTTGACCGGAAGATGGCCATCGGCGTCACCGGCAGCCATTCTGCGTCTCCTTTCGCATCGCCGGTCATCCCGAAACCAAACCCTACGAGATAATAGCGGTCAATGCCCACCTTTACTTCGGCGATTACATCAACGACCGAAGGCAGAAATTCAATGCCCTAACTGAGTGGATACTGACGCGGTTGAAGACCGAAACCAAAGCCTACTACCCCAACTTCACCCTGATGGGTGATCTAAACCTGGATTTTGACAATCCCCGAACCGACTGGAATCGGATCGAACCCCAGATAAAGAAGTTCAATAACGGGCTTAACGGGCCCAACGAAAGATACCATGTTTCGGACCAACGCCCGGGTTTCTGAGACCTTCGACCAGATCGGCCTTTTGAGTCATGATGACCGTCTCCCAACACACGCGGACCACGCAAAAATGGGCTCAGCGGCACAATGTCCGGACTATGGGGTGTTTGAATTCGGCAACTTATTCAGCGAGGCGATACTGGGCCGCCCGTACGACGACCTGACGAAGGATGAAGCCGCGGATTTCGTCGCTAGATTCGAGCACAAAGTTAGCGACCATATGCCTCTGTGGATCCGATTGTCGCTGCCTGTGAAGTGATTTAACTGCGCCTCCGATTCCGAGTGCTATACTAGCCGCACTTTTCCTGGCACGCTCAGTGATTGCCGGGATTCTGAGAGGTTGCTATGGATTTCGGCGCAATGATGTTTTCAACGGATTACTCCATCCGTCCCGACGATCTGGCCAAGATGCTGGAGGACCGGGGTTTTGAGTCCATGTGGGTCCCCGAACACACCCACATCCCGGCGGACCGCACCAGCCCTTGGCCCGGCGGCCCCGACCTGCCCAAAGACTACTGGCACACCTATGACCCGTTCTTGGCCCTCACCGCGGCCGCGGGGGTGACCACTGACCTGAAGCTCGGAACCGGCATCTGCCTGATGATCGAGCGGGACCCCATCACCACCGCCAAGGAGATCGCCAGCCTGGACATGCTGTCTCGAGGGCGTTTCATCTTCGGCGTCGGCGGCGGCTGGAACGCCGAGGAGATGGGGAACCACGGCACCAATTTCAAACAACGCTGGCGCATCCTTCGGGAAAAGATCCTGGCAATGAAAGCGATCTGGACCGAGGAAGAGTCTGAATTCCACGGGGATCACGTGAATTTCGACAAGATGTGGGCCTACCCCAAGCCGGTCCAGCGCCCTCATCCTCCCATCCTCATGGGTGGCGACGGCCCCACGACCTTCGACCGCGTGGTTGAGTATTGCGACGGCTGGATGCCCATCGGTGGGAGAGGAAACAGTGGCTCCAGCCTGGCGGAGAAGATCGTTCTGCTGAAGAAGCAGGCGGAAGAAGCTGGCCGGGACCCGGATTCCTTGAACATCACCAGCTTCGGGATCCGCCCCGACCCGGACCTGATCGGCCGGATGAGCGACGCCGGAGTCGACCGGGTGATCTTCACCCTGCCCTCGCAAGAACGGGCCGAGGTCACCCCGCTGATCGACGAGTGCGCCAAGCTGATCTCCTAGATCAATAAGGCTCAGACGCCCGTAACGGGGAAAAGAACAAAGAGTCCCGATGGCCGCTTAACAACGACGGCCATCGGGACTCTTTCCATTATTTTCAACCCTCAATCTGGGGCGGATCGGCCCACTTAATACGGCCCAAACAACACTTGAGAACAGGTCTCTGTAAATCTAAGCTTGTATCTGAGGCACGTAAGTAGATAGAGAACTTGAGTTGGCGGAGGTGCTGATTTGGAAGAGTAAAAAGCAGGTGCGCGACGATTGGCTGTAGCAGTCAGGTTTACCGGGCGTTGGCCATCGCTCCAGGTACGGCTGTTGATCTCCGCGCCGAACACTACGCGGAAGAACAAGCCGACCTAGAACTCAGCAAAGCCCCAGGCGCGGCCGACCTCAGCCGTTAAATACGCCCTCCTACCTTTTAGCGCCTCCGCCGCCCTGGACTCGGGGGCGCTTTGATTTCCTAGACCTCGACGCGCTTGGAGAGCGGTAACATCGCGAACGCCACGGCAGCTACAGCGAACAACCCGGCGACATAGTAGAGGCCCGCCTGGAAACTGAATATTTCGTAGATGGCGCCGGCGATCAATGGGGACGTGGCCGCCATCAGGAAGCTGACGAAGGACACTACGCCCAAGCCAATGGTGGCCTCGTCACGCTCAAGGACATCAAATAACGCCGCCGTAAGGATCGGTTGGTCTGGATACAAGAACATGCCCAGAAGGACGATGGTGATGGTCAAAGATATGCCGTCGTCGAACGCAACCATCAAGAGCGCGATGACACAGGACCATACCAGACCTGGCACCAACACCTGCTTACGTCCAAATCTATCCGACAGCATTCCCGCCAAAGGCTTGGCCAGCAGTCCAACGGCAATCAAAAGGGATATATGAAATCCTCGATTTAGAACTCCCAAGTCCAGATCATTGCCAAGATACAGCGCAAGAAGCGTAACGATGGCGCCGAGGGCCATCGACCGCAGACCCCTCACCAACGTCAAACCCCGTAGTAGAGGGCTTTTGAACAGGGTCTTGGTCGTCGCCAACCTCTCGGCCAGACCGGCAGTCTTGGCCTCATCTTCTTTGACATCACCGATGCCTTTAAACACCCAGACAGCCATGAAGGCCATGAAGACCGGCGCCACGGCGTAGATGCTCAGGATGCCGCGCCAGCCCATAACCAGCAACAGGACCCCGGTGATCAGCGGTCCGGCAACGTCGCCGACGCTGCCACCAACTCCGTGGAAGGACAGCATGACGCCTCTTCGGCTGGCGAAATGGTGGGACAACGAAGCCGCCGCGGGCAGATGCCAGAGCGAATGGGAAACGGAAACCACCGCCACGCCGACCAATAACAGTGGATAGACCGGGGAGATTCCCATCAAAAGGGAGCCCAACCCAGAAGCGCCAACACAAACGGCAAGCAACCATCCCCACCACCGGCGCACCATGCCGACCAACACCCCACCGGGCAGCGTGATCAGGCCCGAAGTCAACTCCTTCACTGCCTGGATCCCGCCAACCCCGACACCATTCAGGCCGAACGTCTGCTGAATCTCAGGGACCAGAACCACGAAACTCTGGAGTATCCAGTGGAAGGCAACATGGCCGACGGCCAAGGCCGTGACCATCACCCGGGCCGTCAGCCGGAGGTCTTTGGTCCCTTCAGTTGCTGTTTCAGAAGCCGCCATAGCTTGACCTCCTGGACCGATATCCACCTGGGTAGCGATTCCCGTTGAGTATACCTATGGCGGGAAGCACAATCTATCGGCATGCAGCCAACAAATACCTCAAACAAGACAGAGATTCTCTCCGCCCATCACGGCTCCTACGGCGAAGAGATCGACCGGCCTGTAGTGGTGCGTGCTTCCGAATATCCGGAAGGGTTCAGATCCGGCGATCACTGGCACGCTCGAGCGCATCTGGCTCGACGTCCGCCTCGTCAAGATTCACCCCTCAACAAAGCGTCGACCATGGAAGAGGTAAGCAAGCTCTCCTTGGGAATCAACCCCGACGAATAACCTCGCTGAGGCTAGCAGCTCTCGGCTCCAAGTTATCAGTTACGAAAAGACCGCTGTTGACTAAAGGTCTTCCGGTGGCAGAAAGGCGTTGGGGACAATGGCGCTCCCTTGCCCAACTCCCGTAGTGTCGCCCTTCTGATTCTTGACCTCGATGGCCACCGAAACACGGCTGCCGTTGGCCTCTTTGGACGTGCCAGTGACTTTGCCGGTGAAGGTGATGGTATCGCCGGGGCGGACCGGCCTCAGAAACCTGAGGTCCACGATTCCGGTATGGTTGAACACTTCCGGCCCGAAGTGCCGCCGGAGCATCTCGATGGCGAAGGTAAGGGACATACGCCCCGAGGCAACGGTGCCCTCGGTGCCCAGTACCTCTTTCGCGGCATGCACGTCTGTAAATTGAGATGGGCCGGTGTTGCCGGCGCTGCCTTCGAAAAGGTTGATGGCTTCCTGAGTCAACTCTTTCACCAGGGTAGTAATCTCGTCCCCTTCTGCGTAATCTCTGATTATCCTCCCCATTTCTTGCCCACCTCCGATGGCTGCTTGAGTTCGTGGGTGATCACCCGGTCGATCAGCCTGCCGTCTTCATCAACCGACACGGCTTCGGTGACGATATAATTCTTGCCCCTTCTCAGATATTTGTCGGCGATCCACGCGGTAACGGTCAACCGCTTGCCTGGCGTGGGCGGGTTGTAGCAGTGAAACGCACACCGGGCGTTCACCGACCCAGCATCGGTATATCTATCGTTGTACTGACGTACGTCCACTTTGTGGGCGATAGTGGGAAAACTGGCCTCTGGGTCCATCACGCCTTTGCGGTAGGTGTCGATCATCTCCTGGGTCAGCAGATACTCGAACTTTTCGAAGGTCTCGCCCACTTCCAGGGCGTCCCAGTCCAGTTCGATCCGGTCATCAACTTCGGCCATATCGATTACGTCCTTTCTGAAATTCCATTTCCATTGGAAATCCCACCGCATTATACAATTTGGGGAATCTCGGCGGATGAAGTCCTAACCTGGCATCCAAACGTATTATCTATGGACCGCATTAGAATAAATTATGACTGCCAAAGTGGAGTTCTGGCATGATGCCGCGAACGATTTGGCGCCCGCCTAGAATCCGGTTTCATGATACTAACCTCGAGATTTGATCCATCTATCTGGTTGCTTACGTAAGGTTTGAATGAGAACGCTCTAGGCGCTCTTTACGGCCGATACGGGAAGTCGGCTTATTCCTTGGCTTTCCGAATGCTTGGTGACGTACATGCGGCCGAAGATGCGGTCCAAGAGGCATTCATCAACATCTGGCGCCGGGCCGGATCATTCTCCACCGCCCGGGGCACGGATCGGAACTGGATCATGGCGGTGGTCCATCACCGGACAATCGATATCGGCAGAAAGCGCCGGGGGATCACACGCCGTGAACTGCCCCTGGAGTTGGAGCGGTTGCCGGAGGATCCCACCGGGAACTTCGGGTGGCTGCTCCTGGGCGACGAATCAAAGTCCCGCACCGCCAAACGCTTCGACACCAAAGACAACGAAGTGGAAGCCAACCGGCCGGCGCTGGTGGACGAGTACAAAACGGGTTAAGCGCCTGCAGGATAATTCGGGCAAGCCTGCCCCTAAGGCCGCGCAAATCCCAAATTATTCCGTAACGACCCGTTAGCGTACTCCTCCCGGAACAACCCCCTCCGCTGTAGTTCTGGTACTACTAAGTTCACAAAATCTTCGTAGGCGCCGGGCATGTGGGTGGCGGCTAGGACGAAGCCGTCGCAGGCCTCGGCTTGGAACCAGGACCCCAACTGGTCGGCGACTTGGGCAGGGGTGCCGACGAAGACCGGAAATTCGCTGAGGGTGCCTCGACCGGACGCCTTTATAAAGTCAGTTACACTCGGATTTGACGTGCCGCTTAGCCCGATCACCCGGTCAAGGAAGCCTCTTAGGCCGGTCATGGACGCCAGTATCTCGTCAGATAGCGGTTCGTCTACTCGGTGCTGGGAGAAGTCGTAGTTGAAGACTTCAGAGAGGAGGGTCAGTGAGTCGGTCTGGTTGGCCAGGCTTTCTATATGTTCTAGCTTTCGTTGCGCTTCTTCTTCCGTCTCACCCACGACCACATAGACCGCCGGGGCGACCCGCACCGAGTCAGGGTCTCGGCCGGCTGCTTCCGCCCGGGAGCGTAGGTCGTCGCGGTAGGCTTTGCAGCCCTCGGGGGTTGGGTAGATCACGAACAGTAGTTCGCCCCACCGGGCGGCAAACTCCCGGCCTCGCGGCGACTGTCCCGCCTGAATCAGCACCGGGT
Source organism: Chloroflexota bacterium (assembly GCA_002698265.1). Classification (GTDB taxonomy): domain Bacteria; phylum Chloroflexota; class Dehalococcoidia; order Lucifugimonadales; family UBA3495; genus UBA9611. Next base: position 33,224 of record NZVX01000033.1, read on the forward strand.
GGCCCTGTGGAGAGCGGGGCACGGTCAACGGACCCCGCACCTGGAACGACTCTCCCGAGTGATTAATCCGGTGGACCTTGGCCGGGTCGGCGAACCTGCCCGTCTGCTTGTCCAACAGCACCGCCCCATCTTCCCAGGAGTCCCACAACTCGGATGTGGCCTGCATGAACTCGTCGGCCACGTCATAGCGGTCGTCGTGCTCCAAGTGCTCCGCCACGCCAAAATTCTGGGCCTCGGAGTCGTTGAGGGAGGTCACGACGTTCCAGGCAACCCGGCCCTTGGTGAAGTGGTCCAACGAGGCGAACAGCCGGGCCACGTGGAAGGGCGGGTAATAGGTGGTGGAGTAGGTGGCGCCCAGACCCAGGTGTTTCGTCGCCAGGCCCATGGCGGTGATGATAGGGACTAGGTCAAGCTTGACCACCCGGACGCCATGTTCAACCGCTTCTTCGAATGAGTCGCCGAAACGGTCGGGCATGGCTAGGCGGTCGTCGATGAACGCCAAGTGGAATCTGCCACGCTCCAATGTGGCCGCGATGCCCTGGTAGAACTCCAGGTCCAGGAAACCGGGAACCGTGTCCGGATGACGCCACGAGCCGGTGTAGTTGGAGCAGTTGGAGGCCTGTAAGAACGCCACCAACAACATCTTCCGGTCCGGGTTACTAGCCATATCCCAACGCCCTCCAGGCGGCTATCGGATCAGACCAGCGATTCCTGGTCCGTCTTTAACGGTTTGGCAGTCCGGACAGGCGGCTTGGCCAACAAGACTATCAGACTACAGGTGAAGGCGATTCCACCGAAGAGCAAAAACACGAAGGTGTAACTGCCCTGGGAATCGAAAAGCACCCCGGCCAACAACGGTCCAGCCGCCTGGCCAATCAGGACGCCCGTCTCGCTGATGCCCCGGATCCGTCCCAGTGAATCACGGCCATAGTAATTAGCATACATGATGGACATGACCACATTGGTCCCCGCCGATACCAAGCCGATCAAGGCGGCTGCCATGAACGCTCCACCCATAGAGTCCACCGTGAGCAGGAAAAACGTGCTGCTGCCCAGTATCAAGAAGCTCAGGGAATAGGCGTATCGGGGCTCGAACCTCTCCAGTACTCGGCCCCAGGTGATGCTGCTAAAGGCGGCCACCAGCCAACTGAACGCCAGGGCCGAGGCCGACGACGTTAGGGTCAGGCCCTGGTCCCGGTAGTAGGCCCCGATGTGGACGTTGGTGCCGGTGCTGACACCCAGCGCCGCCATCCCCATCAAGAACATGATCCAGAACGATCTGGTCTTCATGGCTTCTGCCACAGTCCACGAATCGTCGCTCTGGCCAGTGATCTCCGGGGATTCAGGGCGGACCGGTGGTGAACCTTGGTCGTTGTCGGGAAGTAGCCCGATGTCCTCGGGTCGTTCCACCACCAGAAACAAAGAAGGCGCTACCGAGACCGCCAGCACCACGATTCCCAAGCTGAGCCAAGCGGCCTTAATACCAACGTGTTCGATCATTTGGGCCGTCAATATGGTGAAGACCAGTCCGCCGATGGAGCCGCAGAGGAAGATCATGCCGATGGCCCGGCCCCGTTTCTTGATGAACCAACGGGACGCCACAGTGCTGGCGCCGATGGGAGCGGGGGTGTGGAATACCACTCGGGCGGCGGCAAAGGCCAGATAGAAGGTGAAAGGCACAGTGGCCCAGGCCAGGGACGTCATCGCCAACCCCAACACCAGCATGCTGGCCACCAGCACGGGGCGCACACCGTAGCGGTCGATAGCCCATCCGATGGCCGGCGACAAAACCAGTGCGGCCAACGCTCCGGCGCTGACAGCCCCGCTGATCAGGGTGCGGCTCCAGCCAAACTCCTGCGACAAGGGAAAAATGAAGATGGTGAGCGTGGTGATGTTGGGCGCCATGCGAGCGAATACTGCAGTGCCCGATGCCCCAACCACGACCCATCCGTAATAGAAGGGCAGGAAATTTTTTAGTCTTGTAGCTATCGCCATCTGAATATCGATCGCTAGATAACCGTCTTGACCGGAGCTCTAGCCTTAAGCACCAACAGACTGCAAACGAGGGCCAATACTACGAAAGCTGTGAATATCGTACTGTAGCCGCCCCGCAGGTCAAATAGAATCCCGGCGATGACCGGCCCGGTCGCCTGCCCCAGCAAAACTCCCACCTCCCCGAGCCCCCGGATCCGGCCCAATGACGGCCTGCCGAAATAATTTGCATAGATCACCGAGGGCACCACGTTGGTTCCGGCGGAGACTATTCCGAACAGTCCGGACGCCAGGAACACGCCGAGCGTTCCCCCGACAAATATCAGGTACAGGGTGCTCCCGGCCTGGAAAAGGAACACCACGGAATACGCGTAGCGCACGTCAATCCGGTCGGTGACCCAACCCCAAATCAAGCTGCCAACCGCCGACACGGACCAACTGAGGCTCACCGCCAGCGCGGCCGATGTTGCGCCAAGACCTACATCCCGGAAATATGCGCCCATGTGTACGCCGATGCTGGTGTGGACGAAAAACGAGGCGAACCCCATGAAAACCAATAGCCAAAAAGTTTTGGTGCGAACGGCTTCCCCAAGCGTCCAAGAATCGGTGTCGGTGGTCATTTGCGCCCGTGGCAGCACGGTTGTAGGAGAATCCGGAACACCAACCGGTACGATAGCTCCGGCGCCTTTCTCCGAATCAGTTGAGTCAGGTGGCTCGCCATCCGGAAGAAGACCGATATCCTCGGGTCTTTCGGCCACAAGTAGCAGGGATGGTGCCACAGAAAACACGAGCACGACCAGGCCTATGGCGATCCAGGTTGCCTTCAGTCCGTGGCTTTCAACCACCAGTGAGGCAACCATGGTGAACACGACACCGCCGATGGCGCCGAATAGGAAGACAATGCCGATTGCCCGGCCCCGTTTTCTGATGAACCACCGGGCGGCGACCGTGCTTGCTCCGATGGGCGCCGAGGTGTGAAAGACAATCCGGCCAGCGGCGAACGCCAGATAAAAAGTCAGTGGGACTGTGGCCCAAGCCAAGGAAATCATGGCCACGCCGAGGACGAGCACGCTGACCACCAGCACCGGGCGTGCGCCGAAACGGTCGATGGCCCATCCAACAACCGGCGAGAGAACCAGCGACGCCAATGCACCGGCGCTGACCGACCCTGCTATGAGGGTACGGCTCCAGCCCAATTGGTGTGATATAGGAAAGATCAACACGGTGAGCGTGGTTATGGCCGGCGCCATCCGGGCGAATACGACCGTGCCGGAGGCGCCCACAACGATCCAGCCGTAGTAGAAGGGGAAGGTATCCCTTAGGCGGGGCGCGAGTAGCATTCAGGCAGCCTTGCCGCCCAGAAACTCGGTAGGACGGAGGTGAAGATCAAATGTGAAGCCAGACCGGGCAGTAAACGGACTTAGATCTTGCTGCTTGGCCGGCGGCCTCCCAATGATACACAAATGCCCGTCGGGAGGCCGAGTCCCTTGATTCAAGGCCCTAGATGGCCCAGGCATCCTCAATTCAAGATTGACTGTAAGATCAGATGGTTAATATAATGAGGCGCTCCAAAACAGCCAAGCAAGCCCCGTGTTTCGTGGCATTTCTTTGCCATAATGGGGCTGAGAATCTTCCAGGGAGGAATAGCCCATGGTCCAACAGCAAGCGGCACTACTCAAACCCGAGTCCTTGATCGCCGAGTTCAAGAAGAACGGCGTCACCCACATCGTGACCATTCCCGACAGCGAGACAAACTATCTGTACGAGCTGATGAAAGAACAGGACTGGCTGGACGTCGTCCCCTCATCTCGTGAGGGCGAGACCTTCGCCATCGCCCTTGGACTGATCGTCGGCGGGAAAGTGCCCGTCTGCGTCATCCAAAACACCGGCATGATGGAATCCGGCGACTCCATCCGTGGCATGGCCATCGATGCGGGGTTCCCGATGGTCATGCTGATCGGCTACCGGGGTTGGACGCGCCACGGCGTGATCACCGACTCGGCGGCCCGCTACACCGAGACATTCCTCCACGCCATGGGCATCAATTACTACCTGTTGGAGACGGATGACGACGCCACTCGGATATCTGTGGCGTTCGAAGAGGCACGTGCCAACAACCGGCCCGTCGCCGTTCTAGTAGGGGATGAATACCACGGCTTCAACCGGATGTAGGCAGCCGCTAACCTCGGCGCACCCATATTTTCACGCGATAATTCCCATTGGAGATAGCAAATGTTCGACTCAGCAGACATGTTCAGGGCCTTTCAACCGCATCGTGACAAGGCCATCGTATTGGTTACCGGCACCGCAGGCAGAGACTGGAGAGAGATCTCAGATAACGAGACCCGCGACCTGACCCTCCAAGGCGCCATGGGCCAGACCAATTCAGCGGCCCTGGGATTCGCTCTTTCCCAACCCGACGAAAAAGTGGTGCTCTTCGACTCGGAGGGCTCGCTTCAGATGAATATGGGAATCCTCGGCACCATCGCAGGGAAGAAGCCCAAGAACTTCTTTCACTTCTTGATGGACAACGAATGCTATGCCACCACGGGTGGGCAGCCGGTGCCCAATGCCTCGGAGATCAACTATGCCGGCATGGCCAGGGAAGCCGGTTATACCGCCACCTTCCAGTTCGACAACTTGGAAGAGTTCACCAACAACATTGAAGCGATCATGAAGGAAGAGGGACCCGTCTTCGTCGCAATGAAGATGATTCCCAAGATCGAGAACGAGCCCATCGGGCGCCGGGTGCGGAAACCCCAGCGGTCCAGGGCCGAGACCATCAAGGTGTTGCAGGCCGAACTGGGAATAACTGCCGCCTAGGTCTATTAACGGACCATATTCTCATTGGTTCCCTCAATACCGCCCCGCCCTCTATATTGACGATTACCTAGTCGCGGAATATGATGCGCAGGTGGTTTAGGTGTAACGTCGGACAGATTTTTAAGTATGTTACGAATCCTGAAACACCACGGCGATTTCAGTTGGGTTTGAGCCTCATATCACCGATAATCGCCACGGAGTTCCCAAGAAGGATACCGCCAAATTGTTGAGTTGGGAGGAAACAATTGTCTGATCAAGATATTTCTTTAATCGCCCATCTGATGCGCCGCGCCGGGTTTGGCGCCCCATTGGAAGAATTGCAAGCCAGGGCCGCCAAAGGGTACGACGCAACAGTAGAAGAACTGCTCGACCCTGAGTCCCAGCCTCCGATGGAACGCGACCTGATGATGCGCTACAAGGTGGACTGGCTCTCTCAGGCCGGCCTGGAAGGTCAACAAGAAGAATGGACCTACCGCATGATCAACTCCAAGCGCCCTCTTCAAGAGAAGATTGCGCTGTTCTGGCATTGCGTTCTGGTCACCGGCCATGCCAAATGCGAGTACCCCAAGCAGCAGTCCGCGGAATTGGATATGTTCCGGACCGTTGGCATGGGCAGCTTCCACGAACTACTTAAAGGCTTGTCCAAGGATCCGGCCATGGTCTTCTACCTGGACAACTGCATGAGCCATAAGGGCGCGATCAACGAGAACTGGGGCCGGGAACTCCTGGAACTGTTCTCCTTGGGCGTAGGCATGGACGGCGATTTCAACTACAGCGAAGATGACGTCAAGGAAGCGGCCCGGGCCTTCACCGGATGGACCGTGACCAACTCAGTCCCTCGCTATCCCTACGGAAAATACGACGCAAAGTTCATGTTTGACCCCCGCGACCATGACAACGAAGAGAAGACCTTCCTGGGAGAGACCGGGAATTTCAACGGGGATGACATCGTAGACATCATCGTGAAGCAGCCGGCCACCGCCCGATTCGTGGCGCGCCACCTCTACAACTTCTTCGTTGCCGACGATGTACAGGTTCCCGCCTGGAAAGACACTCCTCCACAGGACATTGAAGCCATCAAGATGTTGGAAGAAGAATACTTCCGTTCCAACTACAACATCACCGCCATGCTGCGAGTGTTGTTCAAG
>NZVX01000034.1 GCA_002698265.1 Chloroflexota bacterium
CGGCGGCCAGTATCACGGTCTTGCGGCGGATGCTGGGTGTGGCTTCGCCGAAGATTCCGGCTAGCTGGATGGACAGTTCTTCCAACCGGCCTAAACTGCCCAGGGGTTTGGTCAGTTGGTCCTGCCTGGCCCTGGCGGCGGCCATCGCCGTCTCGTCCAAGGGCACGATATCTTTGATTGTGCGGTCGACTAGGTCTGAGATGGACATTAAGCCTCTTTCGGTCCCGACTGAAATCGGGGCGGTAGGTCGATTGGTGCTCGGGTCAGAACTCGATGCCCGGCTGGGCTTTAATCCCCTCTTGGTATGGGTGCTTCACCACGTTCATCTCGGTGACTAGGTCGGCGAACTCCACGAGGGATTCTGGGGCATTACGCCCGGTGATGATCACGTGCACCATGTCGGGGCGGGCCTTCAAGGTTTCGATGACCTCTTCAGTGTCGACCCACCCGTAGTGCATGGGATAGGTGAATTCATCCAGCACGATCACGTCATACTCCCCCGAGGCGATGACAGTCTTACAGTCTTCCCAGTGGGCCCGCGCCAGCTCGGCGGACTGGTCCAGGTCTTTTGAGCGCCAGGTGAAGCCGTCGCCCATGGCCCGCATCTCGATGCCCATCTTCTGGGCGGCACGCTGCTCCCCGAAGTTGGCGGTGGAGTGCTTGATGAACTGAAGCATGATGACTTTCATGCCCCGGCCCCATGCCCGGACCACCACGCCCATGGCGGCAGTGGTCTTGCCTTTACCCTTGCCGGTGTTGACGATGACCAATCCCTTATCTATCCGTGGCCCGGTGACTGACTGGGGGCCTGGTTCTGCTTGTTTATCAGTACTCATGTTTTATCCTATCCGGCAGAGCCGGTATCTCCTAGGCTGATGCTGCGGCGCAGGTCTCTACGAACCTGGACGCCAGACCCGGACGGCTGCCCAGATGTATATGCACATAAGAGGCCCAAATGTTCCTCGTCCGAAAGCCGTCGGGCCGGTTGTCCTGGTCGATAATTTTATAGACCGATTCGTCGGCCTCCGGCTGCTGGGCCAAGGTGGACCAATGGAACTCGTGGCCCCGGACCCGTTGGCCTCTGAGCAAGACCGGGCTATCCGAACATGATTCCACCTCGCGGTATCCCAGAGTCAAGCGGGTGTGGGACATCGCCGACTCAGCGGGTATGACGCCGATCATGGGGTGGGTAACGCCATCCAGGTCGGACAGGCTCTTACCCAGATACATCAGACCACCACATTCAGCGTAGACAGGAACGCCCCTTGCCACCGCCTGGCGTATAGCTTCATGCATCGGTTCGTTCTTCGAAAGTTGGGAGGCAAACAGCTCTGGGAACCCACCGCCCAGGTAGATCCCTTGGGCTCCGGCCGGCAGCTTGTCGTCGTCCAGAGGGCTGAACGGGGCCAACTCAGCGCCCCATGCGGTGAGCAAGTCCAGAGAGTCCTGATAATAGAAGTTGAAGGCCATATCCTGGGCCACCGCGATGGTCGTGCGGGCTGGCACGGGAGATTCGGGGTAGACACCGGGCGCTGCCTCGGGCGTCCTGGCCGTCTGGGCTAGTTTTAAGATACCCGGCACGTCCATCGTGGCTTCGACCTGACTGATCACGCTGTCATACCACTGCTGGGCCACCGTGCCTTCCACCGTGGGAATCAGACCCAGGTGTCGCTCCGGCTGGATGAATTCTTCTTTCCTGGGCAGATAGCCAAGGACCGGGAGTCCGGTGGTGGCTTCGATCTGGGGTTTACAGAAATCCAGGTGGCGGTCGCTGCCCACGCCGTTCAGAATCACCCCAGCCACGTTCAAGTCCGGGTCGAACTTCTGAAAACCCAATATCTCGGCCGCCACGCTGCGGGCGACTTTGGCGGCGTCGGCGATGAGAATCACCGGGGCCCCCAGCAGCTTGGCCAACTGGGCGGTAGAGCCCTCTTCGGTCAGGCTGGAATGGCCGTCGAATACGCCCATCACGCCTTCCACCACTGAAACGTCACGGCCTGCGCTGGCCCGTTGGAACAATTCCAGCACTGTGGAGTGTTCGCATAGCCAGGTATCCAGGTTGCGGCTGGGCACGCCACAGGCCAGTTTATGGTAGGAGGGGTCGATATAGTCCGGGCCCGCCTTGAAGGGTTGCACCTTGAGGCCGCGCCGGGTCAGGGCGCCCATGATGCCGGTGGCGATGGTGGTCTTGCCCACCCCGCTGCGCACTCCCGCGATTACGATGGTTGCGGCCATTGGGTATTCGGTGTCTCCAGTCGGTTTCTGGGGCTCATTATAACTGCCGGCCGCCGAAAGCGCAGAGATACAAGCCTGGACGCGGGCCAGCTAGCTTGACATCAATATGACTCAGAGCATATTTTTAGTTGAATCTGAGCCGGTTTTTCAGCCATACCGGAGATAAGGAGACGCCATGCCCAAGCTATCGGTCCTGAGCGAGATTCAGCGTAAGTCCATGTTGATGTGGCCGTGCATAGAGCACGACGATACACCTTGGACTCCCATGGCCAAACCCCTTTCCGAGAGCAAGGTGGCTCTGGTGACAACCGCTGGGCTGCACGTGCGGGGCGACAAGCCCTTCATCGCCGAACACACGAAGGGCGGCGACACCTCCTACAGGACGATTCCCCGCAGCGCCGGGGCCGCCGACATCATCCAGAGTCACACCAGCCTTGGATTCGACCATACCGGCATCTACCGGGACGTCAATGTTACTTTCCCAATCGACCGTCTTCAGGAGTTGGTCGACCAGAAGATGATCGGGTCGTTGTCCTACAACTATTATTCGTTCATGGGCGCCCTCCGGGATGTAACCGGCATAATCGAAGAATCGGGCCCCGAAGTCGCCCGGAGGCTCAAGGACGAAGGCGTCGACGTGGTGCTGCTGACCCCCACTTGACCCGCCTGCTCCCACGCTGTAAGCGTGATTGCGCGTATCTTCGAAGAGGCCGGCATGACCACCACCGGCATCGTCCTGATCGAGGAACATGCCCAGAGAGTTAAGCCGCCCCGGATGCTGGCGGTGCCATTTTTCTTTGGCAACGCCCTTGGCGAAGCCGACAACCCTGAGTACCAGCACCAGATATTGGCACAGACATTCGGTTTGCTGGACCGCACCGAAGGACCGGTCCTAGAGCAGCTCCCCGACGATATGGTCCCAGACATCCTGATGCAGGGTTCTGAGACCTCCAACGAATCGCAGGAGAAAGGTCTGAACGCCGCCGATGAACTGACCTCGCTCCGGCCTTACTACGAGCAGTGGGCCGACTCCCACAGCGGGCGTACAGGTGTGGGCGCGAGCAGTATCCCTCAGCGCCGGTTCCGGGGAGTGGTCCGGTTCTTCGAAGGCTACATTGAACGCGAAGAGACCGACATGAAAGAACGGCCTCAGGACTCAACGGTCCCTCAGTTCATCCGGAACTGCATGAACGACCTTAAGGCCTTTTATTACGAGGCTAGAATGGCCCAGCGGCCCGACGGCGCCGACCGGGATATCCACGATTGGTTCTGGTCGGAAACCGCCATGGGATCCCTGACCATGAACCTGGCCCAACGAATGCGCGATGACGAAGACCCCGAGACCCAGGCCGTAGCCTACGGCATCGCCCGGTAGGCGGACAGATAATCAACCAGGGAGAAAGTCATGGTCACCTATAGCTACGACCACATACACCTCAGGAGCCGCGAGCCAATGGAAACGGCCCAGTACTTCAACAAGATGTTCGGGGCCAAGATCAAGGAAAGTATCCAGTCAGACGGCCAGTCCAGGGTCGATATCGATATCAATGGGCTGATCATCTTCATCGCCCAGGCCGAGGCCTCGACCCCCGCCGGGCCGGTTGACCCCTACGTAGGTCTCGACCACTTCGGGCTGCGGGTGAACAATCTGGACGAGGCCGCCGCCGACCTCAAGTCGAAAGGGGCCGAGTTTTCCATGGAGCCCAAAGACCTGCGGCCGGGGCTGCGCATCGCATTCGTCCGCGCTCCGGGGGACGTCAGGATAGAGCTGCTGGAACGCAGCGCCTAGCCGCCCTAGAACGAGAAACAAAAAGGCCGGCGCGATGTGCTCCGGCCTTTTTTTATATCCTGCCTCCAAACGTGTAGGGGTGGGTTGGAAACCCGCCCTGTTGTTCCAAAATCACGCTTATGTCCGTAGAACCTGCCTGCCTACTATTGCTGAATTCTCCGAGTCGATAGGCGTGCTAGCGCAGAAAAAGGGCAGGTCAGAAACCTGCCCTACGACCCATAGATGTCGTTAACGGAAATGCAAAGAATTCGGGTGCGTCAATCCAAGTTGAACTAAAGATACCCGTTTCGGCGGGGGCGTTTCATCCATTGGTAGACGCCAGTGACGCCGACGAGCAAGCCAACCACGATAAGGACCCAGCCGATCCCCTTGATCAGCCATTCGCCGACGGGTGAAACGAGGACCAGACCCAAGACGGCCAGGATACCCCCGCAGCCGATCCCGGCGCTGCCCATCTTAAATTGTCTGAACTGCATCGGCTTTAACCCTTAGCTACCGTGTAGGTGGCGGCAGACTCCGTGACCCGTCCTTCTTCCCTCAATTTGGCCAGGTGGGTGCGGACGTTGCGGCCGGCGGCGCTCCGCAGGTTGCGGCGCAGGTTCCGGGGGTACACGAAGGACACGATATCGTCCACGGACTCCACCCCTGAAGCCAGGGCCGCCAGCACCTGGTTCTCCCGTTCGGTCCGGTGGCGGATGTACCCATTCACCCTGGCCGTCCCGCCATGGATGATCTGGCCGTGGCCCGGACAGAGGATGTCGGGCTTCAACCCGCCGAGAATCTCCAATGAGTTCATGTACTGCTTCAGGTTGCGCACGCTGGAGGAGGAGTTGCCGAGTATGGTGTCTCCGCTGAAGACCACCTTCCCTGCGGCCATATAGTAGGAAACATGATCGTCTTCATGTCCGGGTGTGAAGTAAGCCCGTAATTTCACCCCGCCTCCGGTGGCAACCGACTCGCGCGAACGGAGTGGCTCTACCGTACCCTGGCCCAGCCGATGCGTAAGCGCCGGTTCCAGCTTGGGGTGGCAGCGCACCACGCAACCGAATTCCTCTTGGAGCCGGTCCAGACCTCCGATATGGTCGCCGTGGCCATGGGTGATCAGGATGGCCGAGATGCGGGGCTTCCCCAGTTCAGCGTGAAAGTCCAAGATCTGTTTCGTCCAGGCGCGGTAGGGCTCGCCCGAGTCCACCATCACCATGTGGTCTTTGGGGTCGCCCACGAAATAGATATGAGTGCCTCCGGGGTGCATCGCTCCAAAGCTGCTTGGGTCTTCTTCGATGTGGGTGGCGTAGATGTGTTCGGTGATCTGCATCGGCCAGTCCTTGTTCTTTTACGTGACTGCGTGGGAAGTTGAGTAGGTGGGATGTTAGCTCCGCCCCTTTACCGCGTCAATCCCCAGGCTGCCCGTATGGTAATATCCTGGGGATTTCACCAAAGTTAAAAGGCAGACATGATCTCCGAAAAAATCAACCGTCAAGACCTAAAATCAGCCATACCCAGCCTGACAGGCTCGGTCCAACTCAGAGGGTTGCAGGGCACGGTCAAGGTCTTCCGGGACAGATACGGCATCCCCCACATGAAGGCTGAATCAGAGCTGGACGCCTTCTTCGCCCAGGGGTTCGTAACGGCACAGGACCGACTGTGGCACATGGAATACGACCGCCGCCGCGGGTCGGGCCGTTGGGCCGAGGCTGTAGGTGAATCAGCCGTGGCCCAGGACAAGATGATGCGGCGGTTCCGGTTGGAGGCCAGCGCCAAAGCCGACTACCAAGTGATGGACCCACACACCAAAGATGTCTTTGACGCCTACGCCGACGGCGTGAACGCTTTTATCACCAGCGGAGACGCACTTCCGGTGGAGTACCGCATCACCAGATTGGAGCCTGAACCCTGGCAGCCCTGGGACGGTTTGACCGCCTACAAGGTGCGCCACATCTCCATGGGGGTGTTCGAGTCCAAGGTCTGGCGGGCGCGGATGGTCCGCGAGGTGGGACCCGAGGCCGCGGGCAAACTCTTCCCCGGCTTTGAGCCCGGTTATCTGATGATCCTGCCTCCCGGTTCGACCTCCCCCGGCCCCCTGGATGAGGGACTGAAAGAACTGGCCGAGGGCGCGGCCGGGCTGAACCACCTGAATGAGATGGACTCAGGCAGCAACAGTTGGGTCCTCTCCGGCGCTGAGACGGCCACCGGCAAGCCCATCCTGGCCGGCGACTCTCACCGGGCGTTGGACACACCCAGCGCCTACTACCAGAACCAGGTGGCCTGCCCCGAGTTCGACGTTGTGGGCCTGTCGTTCCCCGGAGTGCCCGGATTCCCCCACTTCGGCCACAATGGACGGGTCTCTTGGAGCGTCACCCACACTGCCGCCGATTATCAGGACCTCTATGTGGAAAGGTTCCAAGACGGCAAGTACTTGTACAAAGACCGGTGGCTCGACGCTGAAACGCACGACGAGACAATCAAGGTACGAGACGGCACAGACGTCCACACAAAAGTTACCGTCACCCAGCATGGCCCGGTGATCGCCGGCTACCCAGACCAGGGTTCAGGGTTGGCCTTCAAGTACACCGCTACCGAGCGGGCATCCACCTGGCCGGAGATACTCTGGCGGATGCTCCGGGTTGAGAATAGCAAGGAGTTGGTGGATTCCATGAGTGGTTGGGTCGACCCATGCAACAACCTACTCTTTGCCGACATCCACGGCAATATGGGCTATCTCTGCCGAGGGCGCATCCCGATACGGTCGCGGGTCAACGGCTGGCTTCCGGTGCCGGGTTGGATGGGTGAACACGAGTGGGAGGGAGACATCCCCTTCGATGAGCTGCCAGTGTCCATCAATCCGCCCGAGGGCTACATCGCAACCGCCAACAACCGTCCCGTCGGCGACGATTATCCCCATTACATCGCCATCGATTTCACACCTGAGTTCCGGGTGAGGCTCGTCACGGAGGGTCTGAAGTCGTTGCACCGTCCCACGGCAAAGGACATGGAGCAAGTTCACGCCCAGCGGGTCTCGATACCAGCTTTGGCCTATTTGGGAGTGGTCAAGCAGATCGACCCTAAAGATGCAGCCATCAAAGCCGCCAAAGACCTGCTCTTGGACTGGAACGGGGAGATGAATGCAAACCAGGTGCAGCCCACGATCTACAGCGCCATGCGCGACGCCATGCTGAAAGAGGTGCTGGAGACCAATCTGACGGAAAAGTTGGCCTATGACGCTTGGCATCCAGCCGACCGGGGCTTGGGTTCGTTCTCCAACCGCCTGAAGGCCCGGTTGGTAGCGATGATCGAACAGGACGACCGCTCCCTACTGCCGGAGGGCGACACTTGGCCCACGGCGGTGGCTCGTGCGCTGTCCAAGGCTGTCGCGACCCTGTCCGAGCGGCTAGGTGGAGACATGGGCCAATGGCAGTGGGAGCGGGTGCACCAAGCGCGACCCAAGCACAATCTCTCAGCGGCGTTTCCCGAGTTGGCTGAACTGCTAGACCCGCCGGCAATCCCGAGCAGCGGCGATGGCGATACTCCGCTCCAGGGCGGGTACTCACCGGCAAACCCCGCTACGGTGACCAGCCTGTCGGTGGCGCGCTACTCTTACGACCCATCAGATTGGGAGAATTCCTTGTGGGTGGTGCCGTTGGGCAGCTCCGGACACCCTGGCAGCCCGCACTACGCCGATCAGTCGGAGACTTGGCGGCAGGTCAAGATGATACCCATGGGGTACGACTGGGGCCGCATAGAGGCTTCGTGCGAGACAAAGCAGACGCTGGAGCCCAGCTAGCCGCTCAACTCCTTGCCCAGCAGGTCCAGGGCGGCTTGGGCCGCGCCACGCTTGCAGGCGTCACGGTCTCCGTCCAGATGGACCTCGATGGCCGTGTCCTCTCCGTCTTTAACCGAGAGACCGACCCAGAATGTGCCGATAGGCAACCCGGCTCGTCCAGCGGCGGGGCCGGTGACGCCGGTGGTGGACACCGCGTAGTCGGTGCCGCAAAGTTCGCGCGCCCCTCTGGCCATCCCCTTGGCCATCTCACTGCTCACGGTGCCGTGGGTGGGGGCCACGTCGTCGGCCACTCCCAATATCTTTTCCTTCAGGCCGCCGGTATAGGCGATGATTCCACCGGGGAAATACTTGGAACTGCCGGGTATGGCGCCCAGCATATAGCCAATCAGGCCGGCCGTATCAGCCTCGGCCACCGAAACTGTCTTTTCCCGGGCGGTCAAGATCTCGGCGATCTCTTTTGCGTCCATCTGAATACTCCTCTTGGTCCTTGGTTTTTAGTCCTCGGTTTTTTGCAACAGGATGAAGAATTCCCGGTTGCCGGCGTCACCTTGGATGGGAGAACGGCACATGTTCCTAACTCGAAGTCCATATCCGACGGCCCAATTGACCGTCTTTCCCAGCACGTCGGCGTGGACCTTGGGGTCTTTGATGACTCCTCCCCGGCCCACCTGGCTCTTCTGGGCTTCGAACTGGGGTTTGACCAGCGCGGCAATGAAGCGGCCAGGGTTCAGGTGACGGGCGGCCTCGGGTATAACCATGGTCAGGGAGATGAACGAAACGTCCATCACGACTAGATCAACTTGCTCTGGGAGATCGAAGGCATGCCGGGCGTTGGTCTTCTCCATCACCGTAACCCGCTGGTCTTGCCGCAGTCCGTAGTCCATCTGTCCATGCCCCACATCAACTGCGTAGACATGGCGTGCGCCACGTTGCAGGAGGCAATCGGTGAATCCGCCGGTAGACGCGCCCACATCCAGCACGATCAGTCCGCCAACGTCGATCTGAAATTCGTCTAAGGCGTGGGCCAGTTTGACTCCGCCCCGGCTCACGAAGGGCAGGCGGCCCTTCACTTCGAGTTCCACATTTTCGAGAAGGGTAGAGCCTGCCTTTAAGACCCGGCCGCTGGGCGTGTAGACCACCCCTTCCATGATCAGCGCCTGGGCTTGTTCCC
>NZVX01000002.1 GCA_002698265.1 Chloroflexota bacterium
AGGTGCATCGGGTGGATGCTAGTTTCAACGAAATTCGGTTTTAGATTACTTTCCCAGCCTCTCCCTAATTAAATCGGCCCGGCGTCTAAGGACCATGTTCTTAGGTCCGGGACTCTTCAAGGCGAAAACTCCCACAAATATTGTCCCAAGGACATCCAGTATTACCAGCACACCCAAGAGTCGCAGGTACAACTCTTTGTCGAACTCTTGGAGACTCAATATCCCAACGATTAAGAGAGTTGCCACGGATACTATGACTAAGGGGGTCCCTCTCTGGCACCACCTTAGTAGCCCACTCATCCGTTGAACTGCCGACAGCAATGACAGATGGGCGATGGAAAGGGCGACCACAACTAGGCAAGCTAAAACCTTGAAATATATATCTTCGTTTATGCCGTTGGTGTCCCACGACTCCCAGATCAGCAACAGTATCATCGCCAATGCAGCAACGGATGAACCTATGCCCAAGTAGGGCAATGGCCGAAACCATCTAGTGGAACTGCCGGTGACGCTGGCCAAGCCGGTCAAACAAAAGGCTCCAACACATGCGGTGGTTCCTAGCAGCTTGAGTTGGGTATCGTCGAAATCACCAACTACAAAAATGGAGATTCCGATGAACCCGCTTACAACTAGGGCGAACAGCAAAGTGACAAGAAATAGCTTCTTGAGCATCATCGACCTCCGGAATGTATTCTAGAGGAAGTCGATCGAAGTGTTACCACCTCCTTTTGACCGGATTCAGCCAAATCTGTCTTCATAGAATAGTCGATCTATCCCACCAACTGAGCCGGGCGGAGCCGCCCCAACTGTTCTGTCTATGATCTGAACACATCCGGAACGATCGATGCTGATGACCGGCAGCAGGCTCATAGTACTTGCCGCCGGCATCAGCGTTTCCGGAGTTGAGACGTGGGTATGGAAGTTGGCCACGCGGCATAGTGGAAGGGGAGACGAGGCAGGCTTAAGCACACGGTACCCAAGTTTTGTCCGTTTACTCGCGTGGCCCGTGACTATTATCCGGCTTCGAAGGCCGTGCTTACGCAACCGGAATGGGGCGAAGAGAAGCGGAAACTTCTGGGTCATGGCTGGGTCTCCTAGTACCTTGATATTTAATAATGGTTGTCTCCGTCCTGTCACCAAAATTACCCCCGAACGTTTTCCACCCCAGGTCCGGGCCCACGTTTATGTTCCTGGAATATTTCCACTATGTTCCCAGGTTCTACGGGGACGACTTCGCATTTTAGCCCCTCCGGTTGACGCTGCATCTAGCCTCAGATACACTTGGCCTCATTCAGCAATGCCTGTGATGGCGGCGTTCATGGTTGCTGAATATTGATCCACCGGGCGGTCGAGGATAGTAATTCATGTGCGGCGTTGGCGGCATTCTTTACAAGAAAATCGGGAACCAGGGCACATCCTCCGTAGGTAAGGACCTGGTCAAGATGCTGGAGTCCATGACCCATCGGGGTCAAGACTCCAGCGGTTTCACCGTGGTTGGTGAAGATATTGACGGCGATCTGGTGCTCCGCATCTGGACGGATGACCCGGCTCAGGCTGCGGATATACTGTCTATGGCAGAAGAGGCGCTGCAGAAGGCTGGCGGTGTGGTGAGAACCCGTAGCGCCTGGGGCCAGTTTTTGCGGCTGACAATCGATTACGAGGGAGAGATACCTGCTCTGGCGGAAGCGATTTTGAACACGCCAGGGGTAGCCCTACACAGCATAGGTGAAACCTCCGAAGTCATCAAAGACGTGGGCACACCCGTCGCGATGGACGGCATCCACTCCTTGAGTCAGATGAGGGGCACCCACGGCATTGGACACGTTCGCATGGCCACCGAGAGCCGAGTCGACGTTAACCACGCCCATCCTTTCTGGGCGTATCCTTTCACTGACGTTACCGTGGTCCACAACGGCCAGCTAACCAACTACCACAAGCTAAAACGCATGTATGAAGACCAAGGCCACCGTTTTCAGACCGGCAACGACTCTGAGTTGATCGCCGTCTACCTCGCCGACAAACTTGCCAACGGAGACACGTTGGACAGCGCTTTGCGGAGTTCGCTGAGCGACCTTGACGGAACGTTCACTTACCTGGTGTCCACCAAAGACGGCCTAGGCTACGCCAAAGACCAATGGTCGGCCAAGCCGCTGGTGACCATGGAGACTGACGATATTATCGCTATAGCATCTGAAGAGATTGCGCTCCGGGGTGTTTTCAACCAGGAAATCGACCGGGTAGAGCCTCAAAACAACGAGGTCATGACTTGGTTATTGTAAATGCCGCGGGGCTGACCACCCGGGAACTGAACGGCCGCCTTAAGGAGTTGGCAGCCAGTGGCCAGGAAATCACTGTTCTGAACCCTCATGTAGGGCACAACATTGCCGTGGGGATATTCGAAAGTTGCAGAATACAAATAACGGGCAGTGTGGGTTACTACGCCGCAAGCCTGCTGGACGGTCCCGAGGTCGCCATCGATGGCAATGCGGGCTGGGCTTTGGGTGAGAACATGATGGCTGGCAAGATCACACTGACCAAAGATGCCGGAGCTTCGGTAGGCTCGACCATGCGAGGAGGAGAGTTGTTCGTGGGCGGTAACGCCGGGGCCCGGGCCGGCATATCCATGAAGGGCGGCACCCTCATCGTTGGAGGCAACGCCGGGTTCCTCACCGGATTTATGATGCAGAAGGGCCGAATCATTGTTTGCGGCGACGTGGGTGAGGCGGTGGGGGATTCCATGTACGAAGGCGCGATCTACGTGGGAGGAGAAATCGGCTCTTTGGGCACCGATGCCAAGACCGAGGAAATTGGTGAGGATGAGTTATTGGATATCCTGGCAACTTTGGAAAGTCACGGAATTAAACAGAGGTACACATTCACCAAAGTGGTTTCGGCCAAAAAGCTATATCACTTCGACTCCCTGGAACGCCTGGAAAAGACTGTTATCTGACCACAAGTTCGCAATCTCACTGCAGAGTACGCAAATGCGCTGAAGAACACTACTTGAGTGCCCGGCGATGAGTATCGGTGCAGGCAAGGATCTTTTATGGTAATGGGCAGCAGCCAGTTATGGCCACCCTGGGTGATGGAGGATATCCATGCCAAGTCGGAGCTTGGTCGCTACCGGATCCGGGGATTCAGCACCTTCCAGAAAGTAACCCACTTTGACGACCTCACCTTCCTGTCGACCGGCCTGACTCGCTTCCCACTCGAAGGTTACAAGGAACGCTGCAACACCCGGACGGTCATAGGCGCTCGTTATGCCGAGAACCCCTTGGTACTGGATACACCCATCTACATAAGCGGAATGAGTTACGGCGCCCTTTCGGCCAATGCCAAGACAGCCCTCGGCAAAGGCGCGGCCATGGTCGGTTCCGCCAGTTGCACCGGAGACGGAGGCCAGCTGCCCAGCGAAAGAGAAGCGGCGGACAAGCTGATCTACCAGGTCTTGCCCAGCCGCTACGGTTTTAATCCCCACCACCTGGACCAAGCCCAAGCCATTGAAATCGTGGTGGGCCAGGGCGCCAAGCCCGGCACCGGCGGTCTTCTCATGGGTGTCAAAGTGCTCGACGACATTGCCGACATGCGGGACCTGCCGCAAGGGATTGACCAGCGCAGCCCGGCCAGGCATCCTGACTGGCTAGGACCTGACGACTTGGCTGTTAAAATCGAGCAACTGCGGGAGGCGACAGATTGGCGAATCCCCGTCCATGTCAAGTTGGGGGCGTGCCGCGTCGGCGACGACGTTAAACTGGCTGCCAAGGCAGGGGCCGATGCCATAGTCATCGATAGCATGGTGGCGGGCACGGGCGCTTCGGCGGAGGTGTTAATCGAGCACAGCGGCATTCCCACGGTCCCGGCTATCGTGATGGCCCGGGAAGCGCTTCGTGAGTTGGGACTTTACGGCAAGGTCACCCTCATTGCTTCTGGCGGCATCCGTAATGGTGCCGATGCCGCCAAGGCTCTGGCCCTGGGGGCCGACGCCGTGGCCATCGGAACTGCGGGCTTGATTGCATTGAATTGCAACAAGGAAATTACCGAATCGGATTTTGAATCGGAGGTAGGCGTGCCCGCTGGCTTCTGCCACCACTGCCATACCGGCAAATGCCCGGTGGGAATCGCCACCCAAAACCCCGAATTGACCAAGCGCCTGGACCCAGACGAGGCGGCCGAGCGGGTGGCCAATTTCCTGAACTCCATGACCATGGAAATGGCCCTCCTCACCCGGTCTTTAGGCAAAAGTGATGTGCATAGCCTGGAGCCCGAGGACTTGGCCGCCCTCACCATAGAGGCTTCGGCCATGGCCCGCGTGCCCCTGGTTGGGACCAACAAGGTTTATTGAGCGATCAGCCGTCAACGATCAATGGTGGCCATTTGCCCTTTAAACTTCGTCCTTCCTGAGAGGGCCGGAATTCATATGCGGGCGATTCTGGGCAGGGCAAAAGTAATGGCAGGAAAGTTTCTTACCGGGAGTGTCTCTCAGCCGATGGCTAACAGGTCTCTAAAGGAGAAATTTCATGGCCACCATTGAAGAAATTCGCCGGCGAATGGACGAAGACAAGATCGAGTATGTCCTGACCCAGTTCGTGGACATCAATGGCTCACCAAAGGTCAAGATGGTCCCAGCTTCCCATGTGGATGACGTGGTGGACACCGGCGCCGGGTTCGCAGGTGGGGCGCTTCCGGGCATGGGTCAGGGTCCCCACTCCCACGACATGCTGGCCCGAATCGACCTTGACACCTACACCCTGGTGCCTTGGACCGAAGGCGTCGTCCGCTTTGCCTGCGACCTGTACGTGGACAACGAACCCCACATGTTCTGCCCTCGCCAGAACTTCAAGCGGGTGCTTTCCAACCTGCGGGCCGATGGCTACGTCTTCAACGTAGGCATTGAGCCGGAGCATTTTCTGGTCACTAGGAATGGCGACGGCTCCATTAAAGTCTGGGACCCCAACGACGTGGACACTCTGAGCAAAGCTTGCTACGACTTCAAAGGCATCGCCAATGTCATGGACTATCTGAGGGACATGATGGACGGCATAAAGCGGGTGGGTTGGGATACCTACCAATCTGACCACGAAGACGCCAACGGACAATATGAAATCAATTTCGTCTACGATGACGCCTTGGTAACGGCAGACCGCTACACCTTCTTCAAGATGATGTCCAGCCAGTACGCCCAGAAGTACGGGGCCATCGCCACCCACATGGCCAAGCCCTTTACAGACCGCACCGGCAGCGCAGGGCATATCCACTACCACCTGGCCGACGCCCTAACCGGGGAGAACGTGTTCCTTGACGAAGAAGATCCCAGAGGGCTGGGCCTCTCGGAGACCGCATATCACTTTATCGGTGGCATCTTCGCCCACGCTCCGGCTCTATGCTGCGTGATGTCTCCCACCGTCAATTGCTACAAGCGCCTCCAAGTTGGCCCGGCGTTGATGGGTTCAACCTCAGGGTTTCTGTGGACACCAGCCTTCGTTTCCTACGGCGACAATAACCGGACTCAAATGATTCGCACCGCCGGTCCTGGGCATCTGGAAGACCGGACAATGTCAGCGGCCTGCAACCCCTATCTGTCGTTCGCCGCCTACGTTACGGCGGGCATGGACGGCATCCGGCGCAAGCTGGACCCGGGCGAACCTAACCTGGGCAACCTATACGACTTGGGGCTGGAGGAAATCCGGCGCCGGGGAATCCGCCTGCTGCCACAGACCCTAGCGGAAGCCCTGCAAGAGCTAAAGCAAGACGAACTAGTTCAGTCATCAT
Source organism: Chloroflexota bacterium (assembly GCA_002698265.1). Classification (GTDB taxonomy): domain Bacteria; phylum Chloroflexota; class Dehalococcoidia; order Lucifugimonadales; family UBA3495; genus UBA9611. The sequence goes on from NZVX01000002.1 coordinate 5,770, forward strand.
TGGGCGTAATCTACGACGAGTTTACCACGGTAAAAGAGGGAGAATGGCGGGAGTATCACCGCCAGGTTACCCAGTGGGAGCTTGATCGATATTTGACGATGTTTTAGCGGTCTCCAGAGATATGGCTTTTCTTCTAAACTGCCCCAACTGTGGGGAACGAAACGTCCATGAATTCCGCTTCGGCGGCGAAGCAACGTCCCGGCCTACGCCCAACAGCACGCCGGACGATTGGATCAGGTATTTCTACAACCGAGGCAACGTGGCCGGCGTGCAGCGAGAATGGTGGAACCACCGCTATGGTTGCCGTAAGTGGTTCTTCGCCCTGCGCGACACTGTGAGCAACCAGATACAAGAAACTTTGTGGCCGTGAGCAATCGCGTGCATTGTATTCGCCGAGGCGAAAATCCCCCCAACACCCCTTTAACAAAGAGGGGCTTCTAGAGCTATGGCCGGCGATAGCCACAACCAAAGACTCAAGCCCCAGCCCACTGAGTTGATTGACCGCAACAAATCTTTGGAGTTTCAGTTTGATGGCCGGCGAGTCAACGCCCATCAAGGCGACACAGTTGCTTCCGCTCTCCACGCCGCAGGTGTGGCCATCCTGAGCCGGGGCTTCAAGTACCACCGGCCCAGGGGCTTTCTGTGCGGGGCGGGCCGCTGCCCCAACTGCCTGGTTAACGTGGACGGTGTGCCCAACGTTCGCGCATGCACTCAGCAAGTCCGGCAGGCCATGAATGTCCGGCACCAGAACGCTTGGCCTTCCCTAAACCTTGACTTCCTATCTGTCCTAGACCGCCTGCAATGGTTGATGCCGGTGGGCTTCTACTACAAAGCGTTTCACCGGCCGAAGTTCCTTTGGGGCCTGGCCCAACGAGTTATTCGCCGGGTCGGCGGGCTAGGGAGCGTCGACATTGATGCAGATCCGGTCACCACCTACCGCCACCGGTACCACCACTCAGACGTGGCGGTGGTCGGCGGCGGTCCGGCTGGATTGGCGGCCGCATTAGGAGCGGCGGAGCAGGGCGTAGGGGTGACCCTGATCGACGACCAACCTGAATTGGGCGGTCACCTGCTCTTCAACTCCAAGGACTTCAGCGGTCTTCCAGACTTGGCTGACGGTTCCGGTCCGGAGGTCGCCAGCAAGCTAATTCAACGGGTAATAGAGTCGGCCAATATCGAGGTTATTTCAGGGGCAACGGTATTTGCCCAATACCAGGACAATCTGCTGACCATTCTCCACGGCGATGAGCTAGTTAAGGTCCGAGCCAAGAGTGTCGTATTGGCCACCGGTACCTACGAAGTGCCTTTGCAGTTCCAGAACAACGACTTGCCGGGCATCATGCTGACCACAGCCGCCCAACGCCTGATTCATCTTTACGGCGTCAAGCCGGGCAACACCGTGGTGGTGGCGACGGTTAACGACCAAGCTTACCAGGCTGCCCTGGACCTGCTGAACGCAGGCGTGGAAGTGGCTGCCGTCGTGGACGTGCGGCCAACATATTCCCACGGACTGGAAGCCGCCACTACCCTAATTTCCCGCGGAGTGCCGTTATTAACTGGTCACGCCATAACCCACGCCACAGGAAAGAAAAGAGTGAGGGCAGTGGTTGTGGCGAGTGTGAGTCCAAGAAGCCCTGATAGCCCTGCCCGCCGCATAACCTGCAATCTGGTTTGCATGGCCGGTGGCTTCCAGCCCGCCAACGCGTTGCTCCAACACGCTGGTGGTTCGCTGGATTACGACGAGAAATCGGGCGAGGGGATTCCCCATGATTTGCCTAACGGCGTTTACGTAGCGGGCGAAGTAACAGGGGTCCACGATTTGGCAACCGCTTTGCTTCAAGGTAGGCTAGCTGGATTGGAGGCCGCAAGGCTGGTTTCAGGCCCGGGTTCCAACCAAGAAGAGATTGGCCGGGTCCGGCAGCGGCTAAACGGTTTGGAGACCGAACCAGGAATCATACCTTCATCGCCGGTCTCAGCTCCACCGGTCGAGGCTCCGACAGAAAGCCGGGGAAAGAAAAACTTCGTCTGCTTCTGCGAGGATGTGACAGTCAAAGACATCTCTCAAGCTATCGAAGAAGGGTTCGAGGACATCCAAATGCTAAAGCGGTACAGTACCGCTACCATGGGTCCTTGCCAGGGAAAGATGTGCCTGAAAGCCCTGGTTGGCTTATGCGCCCAACAGACCGGACGCACCATTGGCGACACGGGCGGCACCACGGCTAGGCCCCCGGTACAACCAGTACCACTAGCCGCCCTGGCCGGGCCCTCCCACATGCCGGTCAAGCGAACGCCCCTGGACCAGAATCATCGAGACCTGGGCGCCTCAATGGTTGATCTTGGGCCATGGCAGCGGGCCCACAGCTACGGCTCTCCCCAAGAGGAATGTCTGGCCGTTCGCCAACGGGTCGGCATCATCGACGTGACCACCTTGGGCAAGTTGGAGGTCACCGGCCGTGACGCCGGCGCATTATTGGATAAGGTGTATACCCACCACTTTTCCAACCTCCGAGTCGGCAGAATCCGTTACGGTCTGCTTTGCTCCGACAACGGCACCATCATGGACGACGGCACTGTGACCAAGTTGGCCGAAGACCGTTACTTCGTGACCACTACCACGGGCAACGTGGACCTGATTGAAGAGTGGTTTAACTGGTGGCAGGCCGGTACCGGCTCCTGTGCCCACGTTACCAACGTCACCTCGGCCTACGCTGCCGTAAACGTAGCCGGCCCCCGGGCCCGGGATACTCTCACCAAACTAACGGACGTCGACCTCTCAGCGCAATCTTTCCGGTACATGAGATCGGCGCAAGGGGCCGTTGCCGGGGTACCAGCCATCTTATTGCGCATCGGTTTCGTGGGAGAAACGGGATGGGAGATTCACGTTCCCGCAGAGTACGGCCAACATGTTTGGGAAACCATCATGGAGGCCGGGAGGGAATTTGGCATCGCTCCGTTTGGACTGGAGGCACAGCGCATTTTGCGGCTGGAAAAGATGCACGTGATTGTCGGCCAGGACACCGATGCTGCTTCCAATCCGCTGGACAGCGGCATGGACTGGGTTGTGCGATTCGACAAGGAAGACTTCATAGGCAGAGAAGGTCTGAAATTGGCATCGGAACAGGGCCCGCGCAACAAACTTGTGGGCTTCATCATGCAAAATTGGCACGTGCCTGAGGACGGCGTGCCCGTGGTGTCGGGCGGCAAGCCGATCGGCAAGGTAACTAGCGCCCGTTTTAGTCCCACCATGAACAAGGGATTCGGCCTAGCCTGGGTTCCGGCAGAACTCGCCCAAGACGGTACGCAGATCAGCGTCCTGGTTAATGGCGTACCCCAGCCAGCTCAGGTCGCCCTTCAGCCCTTCTACGACCCGGAAGGGGAACTTTTGAGGCAATGAGCATTACCGCCCAAAACCAGGCCCAGTTCAATCCGATCAGGCGTAGCGCCATGCACCATAAGCACTTGCTATTGGGTGCGTTAATGGTGGAGCGTGATGGTTGGCAGCAACCGGCACACTTCGGCTCGGCAGAGGCTGAAGCAAAGCACTTGCGGGAAGCGTTGGGCATTTGCGACATCAGCCCACGGACCAAGTTCGTCATAAAGGGGGACAAAGCGGAACAACTTGTCTCCCGGGTTTTCCCCACAGCCTTGATTCCGGACGTAGGCGAAATAATCGTGGAAGCCCATGCTGGCGGAATCCATGGCGCGAATGCGGCATTATGCCGACTGGCCCAAGACGAAATTATATGCGTGGCAACTACCGGATTGGCGACATGGTTGGCCGACGGCTTGAAAGACGATTCTGGGCAATGCGTTCATTCCCTGGACATATCGTCCGCTTTGGCTGGAGTGAGCATTGCCGGCCCCCAGGCCAGTCACTTGCTAGCTATGATCTCTGAGTTGAACACGTCTGACGCGGCATTCCCCAATCTGTGTTGCGCCCAGTCCAAGTTTGCCGATATCCACGGCACCTTGCTCAGAATCGACCTTGGCAACCTGCCCAACTACCAATTGTACTTTGGGAGGGAGTTCGGAGAGTACATGTGGGACGCCTTAGTGGAAGCTGCCGAGGTTTGCGGCGGCGCACCCGTGGGCTTCGAGGCAATGGATCAATTACAAGGCTGACGGAATTTCACCGCAGAGCACGCCGAGATGGAAGACATATATGTTCCAGATATTTGCAAAGAATAGGATGTGGCGGAAGCAGCCACTGAAGCACCGCTACGAGGTGGTCATTATTGGCGGCGGCGTCCATGGATTGTCTACGGCCTACTACTTGGGAAAGCTGGGCGTGACCGATGTGGCGGTGTTGGACAAAGGCTACCTGGGCGGAGGGGCTAGCGCTCGGACCACCGCTATTATCCGCTCCAATTACCTGACGCCCGAAGGGATTCCCTTCTTCAACGAAAGCGTCAAGCTGTACGAGGGCTTGGCCAAGGAGCTGAACTTTAACCTGCTGTTCAACCAAATGGGCCGTTTGGACTTGGGCCATACCGACTCGGCGGTCTACGGGTTGAGGATGCGCACCGAATTCAACCGTATCTTGGGGGTGGACAGCCGCCTGATCGGCCCAAAGGAGATAAAAAAGCTTGTTCCATCCATAGATTTGAGGGAGGGCAAGCACTTTCCCATCTTGGCAGCCCTGTACCACCCGCCCTGCGGCGTTATCCGCCACGATGCCGTTGTTTGGGGTTACGGTCGTGGCGCCGACAGACAAGGTGCGGAGCTACACCCCTTTACCGAAGTTACCGGCATCGACCGCACCAATGGCCGGGTAACCGGGGTGGAGACCAGCCAGGGTCTGGTAAAAGCCAACACCGTGATCAGTGCCACGGCGGGATGGAGCTCCACGATCGCCAAGATGGTCGATTTGGAATTGCCCATTACCACCCATGCGCTGCAAGCAATGGTTACCGAGCCACTAAAACCGTTCTTGGACAAGACCATATCTTCGGCCAATCTCCACGCCTATGTGTACCAGACCGACCGGGGTGAGGTGGTAATCGGCGGAGGCGTGGACCCCTACCCCAGCTACAGCCAACGCTCCACCTTCCAACAAATGGAGGAACTGGCGGCCAACACTCTGGAGATGTTCCCTTGTCTGAAAAATGTCAACGTGCTACGCCAATGGGCCGGGCTGTGCGATATGACTCCCGACTACGCGCCTATCTTGGGCCCAGTGGACGGCATTGAAGGCTTCATCTTGTCCTGCGGTTGGGGAAGTTGGGGTTTCAAAGCCGCCCCGGTGGCAGGCAAACGTGTCGCTGAGCTTATTGCCACTGGAGAGACACCGGAGTTGATAAAACCTTTCTCTCTTTCCAGATTTCGAGAGGGAAATCTGGTCAACGAAAGGGCCGCCGCCCCCGCCGCAGCGATACATTAGCCGGCGATTCCCCCTCCCTTCTTCTGGGCAAGAGTGTTGTGTCGATGCGGCCGATGCACCACTTCGGGCTACGTCGCTAATGTGCATTACATGTGTTCAGACGGCCAAGTTTCATGCCGCCGCGCGTCAGTGTCTCTGACAGGGCCAGCAGCCGCGAGGCCTGCTGTGCATCGAGGGGCTGGCTGGGGCAAGAAGGTAAGAGGAAAACACTAGTCGAACTCCCCGTCCACTAAGCGATATTAGCTAGGTTAATGATCCAATCATCGATCCCGATTACGGTGATGCCGGATGCCAATAAAACTTGGGTATTGGGAGACGGAGTAGAGTCGACCTATACGGTACCTCAAATACGGAAGTAGGCCCTGTGGTCGTGGCGATTCTGTGTCAGCTGTCGTTCTTACCTTCCGGTGCGGAGGCTCGTTCGCAGTATTTGCCATCCAACGAACAAGCCTTGCGTTTGTCCGATTGTTCGTTTCAATGTCTATCGACTACTAATGCGTGGTCAATCCGGTAAGCGAGTTTCTCAATTGCGGCTAACCGCCTTATGGTGGTTTCAGGTCTCCGTCCGTCCCCTCACCAGTAGATCGGCATGTATTTTACCCTCCTTCATGACTAACTTTATGCGGCTTCTATCCTGCAATACTGTGATGTCTTTCAATGGGTTACCGTCCACGACAATCAGGTCGGCGAGCTTACCGCGCTGCACCGTACCAATTTCTTTTGCCAGGCCGCAACATTCAGCGGCCCAACTTGTGGCCGCTATAAGGGCCTCCATAGGTGTCAGCCCAGCTTCCACTAGGCATTGAAGTTCCTGGGCATTATTCCCATGAACCCAACCACCGGCGTCGGTCCCGGCCACCACTCTCACACCAGCGGCCATAGCTTTCTGCACGGTCTCCACGTGGTGGTGTCGAAAATCATGCGCCTCAATCTGGGCCTCGGGCGTACCCATTTCTCGGTGGAAAACGAAAACGGTTAAGGTGGGAACTAAAAAAGCCCCCTGGTCAGCCATCATCTTAATTAAGTCGGGGTCTTCGTCCAGGTACGAGCCGTGCTCGATTGTATCCACTCCCTCCTCGATCGACATCCTAAGTCCTGCTCCGCCTATGGCGTGGCTGGCTACCTTTTTGCCGTGGATATGAGCTTCGTTTATCAGAGCTCTAAGTTCGGCCCGATTGAACGCTACATCCTTTGACCCGTGATGAGGCCTCCCCCAGCCGGTCTGGAAGACCTTGACCAAGTCTGCCCCAACCCGCACCACCTCCCGCACCTTAGCCCGTACCTGATCCACACCGTCTGCTATGCCCAACGGCAGATTAGGGTCGGGCGATGGCGGTTGGTGGTGGCCCGAGGAGCTGGACCTATCGGACATCCCGTGGGTAGGCGACAGAGGCGATGTGGCCACCAATAAGCGAGGACCGGCAATCAGCCCCTGTTCTACAGCCAGCTTGAACCCCACGTCCAACCAGCCGCAGTCCCGGATGGTAGTGTAGCCGGTAAGCAGTGTGTCTTCCATCACCTTAGCAATCCGTAAGTAACGGAGACTTCGGGGTTCGGCGAATCCCCACCGTCCCATCAAGTCATATGTGAAAGAGCTTAAGTGGTCGTGACAGTCGATTAAGCCCGGTAGCAAAGTCATCCCGGTGGCATCAATCTCCTCCGCGTTCGGAGGAACGGAGACTTGTTGCCGATGGCCCACCGCCTCGAACCGGCCGTTTTCGTTGACCAGAACCGCTGAGTCAACTAATGGTGGGCTTCCTGTGCCGTCTATAAGAGTTGCCCCTGTAATGATCTTCATGGGTTAAATCAGTCCTTAAACCAGCAATTTGGACCTTCCTCCGGTGACGGTATTGAAGCTATCGCCGCGGTTCCGTAAGCAGCTCTCCGACCTGGAATTCAGCCTGGAACTTAGGACGGTTATTGCGGGGATTTCGGGGTTCGATGATTAACGGTTTTTGAACTGCCGGGTCTGAACTCGGTGGGGGTGGGTGTGCCTCCTCCTAGGACAAATACCTCAGCCATCTTGGCTCCTCCGGGTGTAAATAGCTAAGCCCAGTATATCGCAGCCGGTTTAGCTGGATTTCCGTGGTGCGGGCTTGCAAGGGCTATATACTGTCAGTCTTTGAGGTCGTCATCCAAGGGAATCTGATAGCCGTTGGCTAAGATATTGGACTGACTGGCTACGTTCACGACTGCTAGTAGTTCCCCCAGCATATCATCCGTCATACCTTGTTTTCGGGCGGCGTCGGTATGGCATCGCAGGCAGTATTCGCAACCGTTGATGGCACTGACCGCCACGAAGACCATCTCCTTGAACATGGAATCCAATGCACCTGACGTCATGGCCTCTTTTACGTTCTCCCAGGTTCGGCGTAACGTCGGCGGGTGGTTGGCGATGTGCTTCCAGAAGTTGTTCACATCGTTAACTCCACGGGTTGTCTTGATGTCGTCATACACCTCCTGCACTTCTGGCACTGCATCGGAGTAATGTACCGGTCTTGATTGAGGCATGGAGACTCCTCCTCAGATGTATTTGTTGATTAAATGAGAGACGAGAGGCTTGTTAGCCAGTTTATGCTTCAACAAAGCGGCCGAAAAAGTGGCTGAACGTCTAACTACTTAACCCGACCAGAGAAACGTAACAGGAAAATCAGGCTTCGATGATTAGACATCTCTTGCAAGCGTGATTAGTATAGTCTCCGACCCCAATCTGATTTTCGGCTTGGAGGAATCATATGCCAACCTACATCAATTTTCTCAGCTTCACGGAACAAGGTGTCAAAACAATCAAAAACCTTCCCGGCCGGATAGCGGCTGGTCGTCAGGCTATTGAAGCTAATGGTGGCAAACTGATTCAACATTATCTGACGTTTAGCGCACAGGATGCCGTAATTGTTTCGGAGGCTCCTGACGATGAAACCGTGGCTAGCATAGCACTTGCAACAGCGGGCCTGGGCAATATCCGCACCACGTCTATGAGGGCGTTCACAGAAGCAGAGATTCCGGGCGTTCTCAGCAAAATGCCATAACGCCTCAGACTCTTTAGCGCATCTGCTGCAAATGAAAGCCCTTCAGATTGTTGTCTAGGGGGCTTTTCTTGTTTCAGAGATATCCCACACCGGGAAACCATCGGCTAGTGGGATACCGGTGGCGATGGGGTGTGCTTAAGGGGTCCGTCGGTAAGTCTTACCCTTGGGCCGTCGAGTTCTTCTTCGGCAACACCGAACTTAGCTTGGAACTTTGGAACGTGATTGCGGGAGTTTCGGGGTTCGACGATTCCTAATCTTTCCGATATCTCTCCGGAATGTTCACAGCACCTGTGAAGTCAGCACCGATAACATCGGTCAGGTTGGCCTTGTCCAGGTTGGCCCCAATCAGCCGTGCATCGTCTAGGTTGGCCAACCTCAGGTCGGCCCCGGCCAGGTTGGCCGCAGTCAGGTAAGCCCCGGCCAGGTTGGCCCCGGTCAGGTTGGCCCCGTACAGGTTGGCATCGGTTAGGTTGGCCCCGGTCAGGTTGGCCTTGTCCAGGTTGGCCCCAATCATCCAGGCATCGTCTAGGTTGGCCAAGCTCAGGTCGGCCCCGGCCAAGTTGGCCCCAATCAGCCAGGCATCGTCTAGGTTGGCCAAGCTTAGGTCGGCCCCGGCCAGGTTGGCCCCGGTCA
>NZVX01000035.1 GCA_002698265.1 Chloroflexota bacterium
ATCACGACGATAGAGGCGTCATCGATGTCCGGGTAGATTTGGTTATCGAATTCGAAGGACCATCCGCCCGGGCGGACGGTTTTGGCCCGGACCTGCCAGTCACCACCAGCGAATACCTGTTTGTCCATCAGCCACCTGGCCGATGACTGGACCATGGAGTCGTCGGGCGCTACGCCCGATTCCACCAGGGCCAATTGGGCGATACAGGTGTCCCATACTGGGGAGATGCACGCCTGGACGTTGCACTTGTCTTCGTTCTCCAATGCGAATGTCTCGAAGCCCTGGAATCCCTTCTTGACCGCCTCATGCTCCGACCCATATCCCATTGTGTGAAGAGCGATCAACGAGTAGACCCAGGGCGGCTGGATCCCTGCCCAAGAGCCATCAGCCTCCTGGTGTTTTAAAACCCATCGAATGATCTTCTGCTCAGCCCGTCCCCGGAGAGGATGGACCGGCAACTTCTGGTAGAGCCCTACCAGCTTGTCGGACCAGTAGAGACCCTTGGCCCAGCCGAAGCCACCTGTAGGTTTTGGCAGGGTATAGTCTGTGCCGTCCCGTCCGCTGGGATAGAGTTCGTCGATGTTGGCCGACTCGGGCACCGGACAGTACGGCTGGCGGGTCAGGATTACCAACATCGGGACCATGGTGGCGCGGGCCCAACTGGCGAATTCGTAGATGTTGAATGGCGCCCACGATGGCAAAAAAATCATCTCCGGCGGCATTTTGGGCGTTCCTTTCCAATCCCATTGCCCGAACAAGGCCAACCAGATCTTGGTGAAGATCCGCACCTTTGGCATCCCGCCTTTGGACAAGATGAACTCGCGGGCCTTCCGTAGCGGCTCCGAGTCTGGAGAATGTCCCGCCAGCTTGAGGGCGAAGTAGCATTCGACCGATGTACTGAGATCCCCAGGAGCTTCGTAATACTGGCCCCATGAGCCGTCGGTCCGCTGTTTGCTCAAGATGTAATTACAGACCTTGCGCCAGCGCTCTGGGTCATGGCGGCCGGTGAAATAGCACAGCATCAGATACTCGGCTTCCATGGTGGGGTTGGATTCCAGTTCGCCCCACCAGTAGCCCTCGGGATGCTGAGTACGGCGGAAATACTCCTGGGACCGCCGCACCGCTTGGTCGGCCGCCTGATCGACGGGTGTATGTTTCGGTTGGGCCACCATCTTCAGTTTGCGTTGCTCCTGACCGGCTGCCGGTCTCCGTTCATATAGCCATGCTCAGTGAACCAATCGACCGCCTGTTTCAATGCGTCTTCGATGGGCCGCTGGGGCTGCCCAAGTTCCCTGACTGCCTTCTCGCAACTGACGTAGGCTGGAGTCTTGGACGCCAATACGCCCTCCACGGGTATAGCCGGTTCCCTGCGAAGGAGTGTGCCTTCAACGAACCGGTCGGCATAGCCAGCGCCTACCACCAGCCAGTAAGGCGCCCTGATTCGGGGCGCTGGCAGGCCGGTCTGGCTGCTTAATATGTCGAATATTTCCTTCAAACTCACGTTTCGGTTGCCCAAGATGTACCGTTCCCCGGTTTTTCCCTTCCCCAATGCCAAGATGTGGCCTTCGACCACGTCCGCCACGTCCACCAGATTCATTCCTGTCTTCAGATACGCCGGGATTTTCCTTCGCAGGAAATCCAAGACCATCTTCCCTGTTGGCGTGGGCTTCACGTCCCACGGCCCCACCGGCGCCGTGGGGTTCACCACCACCAGCGGCATCCCCGCCGCCGCCAAGGCCAGGGCCTCCTGCTCCGCCTGGAACTTGGACTTCTTGTAATGACCGTGGAGCGACTTTAGGTCCAGAGGAGTTTCTTCATCCGCAATACCGTTTTTAAGGAGCCCAACGGTCCCGACCGTGCTGGTGTAGACCGTTCGGGATACCCCCGATTGACGTGCCGCTTCAAGCACGTTTAACGTGCCTGCCACGTTGGTTCGCGAGACCCCGGCCGGGTCCCTGGACCAGAAGGTGTAGGCGGCGGCCACGTGGAACACTGCCTCGCAGCCTTGGACGGCACGGTCAACCGACTGCCGGTCCAGGATGTCGCCCTCCACTGGGATGATTCCGGTGTTTTCGATTGTTAATCGGTTGCTGCCCGGACGCACCAGCGCCCGCACGTCGTCGCCACGACGCCACAGCTCGCGGGCCAAGTTTCCGCCGATGAACCCGGTGGCACCGGTGACCAGTACCTTCATTTTTTAAACCTGATTATCGGGACCTAGCCGGCGCGGATGTTACCGGACGCCTTCAGGTAGGACAGCCCAAAGTTGGTCAGTACCGCCTGGCAAAGTTGCAGCTGCTTTTTGAGACGCAGCATGTTGGGGATCCGCCAAGGCATGAGCAAGACCTTGGTCACTACTTTGTAACGCGACCTGGCCAGACCCGGCAGATAGCCAGGCAGGCGCTGGCTGGCGGTATCCAAGACCACTCGGACTGACAGGAACGGGACTCCCGCTTTCTGGGCCGCCTCGGCTACCCGGTAGTCTTCCATGTTGACGCTGGTGGCTTGATACCGGGCCCGTAGTTCCACTCGTTCTTCGGGTTCCGCGACTAAATGGTCAACGGTCAACGAACCGCCGTCAAAGGTGGGGACCGAGAGGTCCAGCGCCGCCTGTTGAGCGGACTGGAGCATCTGAGGGTCGGGCCTGATCGCCAGTCCTGCGCCTTGGGCCGCTCCGTCTTGGAGGGCGTACCGGTCTGCCAGCAGCAGGTCTCCGGTCTCCAGTTCGGGGTCAATGCCTCCCGCCACGCCGACGACCAGCACTCCATCTACTTCGGGACCGCCACGATCGAGCAACGCCGTCATCGAGGCGCCGGCCCGCTCCGGACCAACTCCCAATACGTGGAACTCCACCAGAGGACGAACCCCGGTGACGTCTTCGATGTCGAGCAATTCACGGCGGAGACCGGTCAATTCTTGCTCCATGCTGGCAGCCACAATCAACAAATTCCCTTACTCTTGGACCTAAGCGGCGGTGATGCCGCCCTTATGGGCAGCGCCGGATTTGATCAATGTGATCCAGTCTTTGGGCGTCTTAACGGCCTGGAAGATGGTGGCCGACTCGAAGCCGCAGTGCATCATGCAGTTGGCGCACCGGGGGTCTTTGCCCACCCCGTATTTTTCCCAGATGTCTTCATCGAAAAGCTCTTGAACGTGCTCGACGTGTTCATCGGCCAGAGGGTAACAGGGCTTTCGCCAGCCCATCACGGTGTAGGTTGGGTTGGACCAGGCGGTGCATTGGTATTCCCGGTCCCCTTTGAGGAAATTCAGATATAGGGGATTGTTGTAGAAACGGGCGCCCTCGGCGTTCTCCGGCGACAGCAGCTCTTGGAAGACCGCGTGAGATTCCTGGCGGGTCAAGAACATGTCTTGGTCCGGGGCGTCTGCAAAGTCGAATCCCGGAGAGATCATGGAACCTTCAACCCCCATATCCGCCACCATCCGGAACATTTCGGAAAGATCTTCGACATCGCTGGTGCGGAAGACCGTTGAGTTGGTGCAGACGCGGTAGCCGCGATCCAGGGCCGATTGGACGGCGTCGACGGCCTTGGTGAAGACGCCTTTCCGGTCCACTGACTCATCGTGCTTCTCTTCCATGCCGTCTAGATGGACCACCCAGCACAGATATTTAGAAGGGGGAACTTTGTTCATCACTCGGTCCAGCAGCAATCCGTTGGTGCAGCAATAGACGAAGTATTTTTCTTCGATCAACTTGTTGATGATCTCGTCTATCCGGGGATGGATAGTTGGTTCTCCACCGGCGATGGACACGATGGGAGCTCCTGATTCATGGACGGCGGCCAGCGCTACTTCCACCGACATCATCTTGTCCAATACCGGTTTGTACTCGCGGATGCGTCCGCATCCGATACAGGCCAGGTTGCACATCTCGAGAGGCTCAAGCATGGTTACCAACGGAAATTTCTTCCGTCCCTTGAGCTTGTTTTTCAGGATGTAGCCTGCCAGCCTCGTGGACAGCTCCAGTGGCCGTTTTGCTCGTTCGCCGTTCGTTGTAGTGGTCATATCGTAAAAACCTTAGTGGCCTTCATTTCTGATTCCGCGGCGGCAGGACTAGTATTCTCTTCGAGCGAGGAAATCAACCAGTTCTTCAGCCTCGGTCTGCGCCCATCGGGGCAGCGAAACCGGCTTTAATGCTTCCAAAGCCCTGGCTGCGGCGGCCTCTGTAAGGCGTTGCGAGTACTCTTGCGAGCCAACTTCGTCCAGAACGGCCATCACCCGCTGCACGTCGTCCTCTTCCAGTTCTTCCTGTCCATAGATACGGAGCAGGTCCTCCATGGCCGTTCCGCTGGCCCGTTCCAGAGCGAATACCACTGGATACGATTTCTTCCGGCGGCGTATGTCGCTGTCGGTGGCCTTACCCAAGGTGGCTTGGTCGCCCCAGATACCCAGGTAGTCATCCCTGATCTGAAAAACCTGGCCCAGATGGTTCCCAAACTCAGCGAACGCTTTCACGGCCGTTTCATCTTCAGTGGCAAGAAGGGCTCCTATCTGGAGGGCGCAGCGAATCAAAGCGCCCGTTTTACAGGCAATCATATAGAGGTACTCATCGGCCTTGATGTCGGTGCGGGACTCGAAATTCAGGTCCAAACACTGGCCCTGGATCATTTCCAGATAGCTCTCGGTCAATATTTCAGAAACCCGGAGGACTGTGGCGGGGGATATAGATTGCCCGGCCACGTTTAGCATTGACAGGTCGCCAGTGCATTGCATGGCGTTGCCGGACCAAAGGGCTTTGGATATCCCCCATAGATGCCAAACGGTCGGCTGGTGCCGCCGCTCCACATCCTGGTCTTGTATGTCGTCGTGGACCAGTGAGAAATTGTGGATCAACTCCACCGCTGCGGCTGCGGGCAATGACTGGGAGTAATCGTCAGCTAATGCATTGCAGGCAAAGAGACATAGCGTGGGGCGGAGCGCCTTGCCTTGCGTCACAGAGGTGTCCAATGGGCCACCCTGTCGGTCGACCCAGCCCAGGTGGTAGCGGAGCAACCGGTAGGCTTCGAAGTTATCAGCGCCGGGCACGGCATTATAGAGCCCTTTTTCTACAGAGCTTTTGTATCTGGAGAACATTCCCGGAAGCGTCGTCCCCGGGGCCTGATTCCCTTGTGATTGCCGTGCGCCGTCGTTTTGTACCATACTCCTCTTCTCTATGGAGAAAAGGTGGGCCGCCCAGGGACGGCCGAATCCATTCGATTTACGCCGAATCAGGCGTGCATCTGATACATCGGCATTCGATGGATACCGATGGCTGAAATGCTAGCAAAGCGGTTTAGACCATGTCAAGGTAAATCGGAGCCTCGCCGGCCTGTAGCTTGGCTGCCTGGAATCTCGTAGGTACATGATAGGCGTTTACGCTTGGCCGATGGCTGTGCGAATCTAGCGGAAGCTGATATGATTTACAGGTTCCCGGTCGAATCGGCGGGAACACACCGGGAAAATGAAGGTCATTTGGTCTGATCTGGCCAGTTGCGGACCATTCCAACGGAGAATTAGGCCTTCATAACCGTGGATGATTGAATTTTAGCCAGGCATAATTTAGCTACGGCAAAAACAGCCTTATTTTTGATTGACACTTCTCCCACATTAGTTTATATTTCTTCCTTGTAATGAATGTTACATAAGAGGTGTTACGAGCCTGGGTGTTACCCATGCTTGTTGCGCCATTTTGATGTAACCGAAGAAGACGGGTGGCGTAGCCTCCCGGTAACGAACAAAATCACACATTTCCCAAGGAGGAGCACATGGCTGAACAGGATATTGCCTTGATGGCCCACCTCTTGCGCCGCGCCGGTTTCGGAGCGAGTCGCGATGAGATCGAAGCCAAGGCATCCCAAGGTTATGACAGCGTAGTACAAGAGCTACTCAATCCTGAGAGCCAAGAGGCCGTCGAGGAAGACCTGCTCATTCGCTACAACCCTTCCTACTACGAAGCGGCTGCCATCGAGAACAACGTGCAGCAATGGGTCTGGCGCATGATCAACAGCCCCCGCCAGCTTCAAGAGAAGGTAGCCCTTTTCTGGCACATGATTTTCTGTGCAGGTCACAGCAAGATTGACAGCGGCCAAGAGATGGGTCTGATGGTCGACATCTTCCGCCAAGACGGGATGGGCAAGTTCGACGATCTGCTGCTCAAGCTCTCCACCAACCCAGGCATGATGTACTACCTGGACAACACCGAGAGCCACAAGGCCAACCTCAACGAGAACTATGGCCGTGAGTTGCTGGAGCTCTTCTCCCTGGGCGTTGGGATGGACGAAGCTTTCAACTACAGCGAAGACGACGTCAAGGTCTGCGCCAGGGCTTTCACGGGTTGGAACATCGCCCCGCCCTATCCTCCGTTCCCCCATGGCCGCAGCCCCTGGGAATTCCGGTTCGACCCCGCCGACCACGACTTCTCCGAGAAGACTTTCTTGGGCGAGACGGGCAACTGGAACGGCGACGACATCATCAGAATCGTCTGCGAGCAACCGGCCACCGCCCGGTTCCTTGCCCGCCATCTATACAACTACTTCGTCGCTGACGAGCCCCAGATCCCGGCCTGGCGGCTGACCCCGCCTCGGGACCAGAAGGCCATCGAAGCCATGGAGAAGGCTTACTACGACTCAGACCACTCCATCAAAAAGATGTTGGAAGTGCTGTTCACCTCCGACTTCTTCAAAGATGACTCGGTCCGGTACCAGAAGGTCAAGAACCCCACCGAGATGGTTGTCAGCCTAATACGCATGACCGGAGAGTTCCAGGGCTACCAGCCCGGTCTTTTCGAGGTCTCCCAGGAGCCCAAGTACATGGGCATGGACCTCATGAACCCGCCCACCGTTGAAGGTTGGCACACGGGCCGCGAGTGGATTGACAGCGGAACTCTTGTCGAGCGCATCAACTTCGCCTCCGACATGCTCGGCAACACCGAGTTGGAGGGAGTCCGCTCCCTGGTCAACCGCATGATGGGTCTGGGCGCCAAGCTTACCCCGGAACAGTTCGTCAATGGCTGTCTGGACCTGACCGGCCCCGTCCAGGTAACCCCAGACACCATGGGTCAGTTGATCGCCCACGCTTCCCAAGAGGGAGACCTGAGCCATGGCAACGCATCAGAGCAGTCAGAATTCACCAGGCGCACCGGCGAGATGTTCCAAATGATTGCTGCCACCGCCGAATTCCAGTTCGAGTAAGCCAACGCGATTTAGGCTAACTCTCGAGATACCGAAAAACGAAAGGAGAAATCATGGTCCAAACCAAGAAAGATCCCGTCCTGGCAGTACTTTCCCTGTCCGGCGGAAACGATGGCCTAAACTGCGTCATCCCTCGTAACAATGGCTTTTACCGGGACTTCCGCCCCACCTTGGGGGTGCCCGAAGACCAGATCATCCCCATCAACGACGAGATTGGCTTCCATCCCACCATGGGTCCTTTAAAGAAATTCTGGGACGAAGGCAAATTGGCCATCTTCGTTGGTATCGGATATCCCACTCCCAGCTACTCACATTTCCGCTCCATGGACATCTGGCACACCTGTGAGCCGGAAGTCATCGGGACCGAGGGCTGGCTGGGCCGGGCCACCAAACAGTTGGACCCGAACTCCGAGAACGTTTTGACCGCCGTCAACTTCGGCCGCGGTCTTCCCCGGGCTTTGGTCATGGACGGCGTCCCCGTCGCTTCCGTGGGCAATCTGGAGACCTACGGTCTGTTGACCGGTATCGAGGGCGAAAACCAGCGGAACGACGCGCTTGACGTGTTCGGCCGGATGTATTCCCCCGCCATCGGCACCGGTGCGGTCATGGACTACATTCACCAAACCGGCACCGACGCCCTTAAGGGCGCCGACATCCTGTCCACGGCACCGGACAATTACACCTCCAGTGTGGAGTACTCGCCCACCGCCATCGGCCAGTACATGAAGAACATCGCACAGACCCACCTGGCTGGATTCGGTACGCGGGTCTTGTACACCACGTCTCCGTACAACGGCTTTGACTCCCACGCCAATCAGGCGCAGGCCAACGCAGGACTGTTGACCGACGTTTCCAACACTGTGGACACGTTCATGACCGACCTGCGGGAGCATGACGCCAGCGACAACGTAACCCTGTTGCTGTTCAGTGAGTTCGGACGTCGGGTTACCGACAACGGTTCCGGCACCGACCACGGCGCAGCGGGCGTTGCCTTCGCAGTGGGCGAACATGTCAAGGGCGGTGTCTACGGCACGTACCCGTCCCTCGCTCCGGCCGACCAGGAAGATGGCGGCAACCTGAAGTTCAACCTGGACTTCCGGTCTGTCTACTCCACGATCTTGGAAGACTGGTTCCAGTTGGATGCCGAGCCCATCGTTGGCGGCAACTTTGAGCGGGCCAAGTTCCTCGCTTAAATAGCTGCAGGTCGAAATCGGCTAAACATTGCAAAAATCGCCGGGCCGCTCATTGGGCTATTCGCCAGAGTTTAGGTGGTCCGGCGCTCCAATCGACGAAGAGGTAAAGAGATATGGCGACACATTTCTTCGGTCTAACCAGCCGAACATACAAGTACAGCCATGCCGTAGGCCGCGCCGAATTCGCAGGGACGGGTTTCCGTAACCCCACGGATATGGCCATCGCAGCCGACGGCACGGTCTACATCTGCAACCGATCTTATGAGAATCGGCCGGATGGCGTGCACATCACAGTAATCACTATGGACGAAGACTACGTAACTGAATTCGGCGCCTACGGCGAGGCCGACGGCGAATTCATGTGGCCCACGTCCGTTGTTCTGGACAGCAAAGGCAACGTCTACCTAGCCGACGAATGGCTGAACCGAATCACTAAGTTCACCTCAGACGGTGAGTTCGTCAGCAAGTGGGGCACCGCCGGTTCCGGAGACGGAGAACTGAAGGGTCCCGCCGGGTTGGCTATCGACTCCGACGACAACATATTCGTCGTTGACGCCGGCAACCACCGGGTCCAGAAATTCAGCCTCGACGGCAAGTACATCAGCAAGTTCGGCTCTGAGGGCAGCGCCGACGGCGAGTTCAACAATCCTTGGGGTATCGCGCTTGACGGCGAAGGCCACATCTACATCGCTGACTGGCGCAATGACCGCATCCAAAAGTTTACCGCCGACGGCAAATGGGAAGCCTCCATCGGCTCCAGCGGCAGCGGCGTCGGCCAACTGAACCGTCCCAACGGTCTGGCTGTGGACTCAGACGGCGACATCTACGTTGCCGACTGGATGAACAACCGCGTTCAGGTTTTCGCGCCGGACGGCCGGTACATCACCGAGTTCCGCGGGCAAGCCGAGCTCTCCAAGTGGGGCCGGGACAAGCTGGCCTCCAACCCGGACATGATACGGCAGCGGTCGCTTGCTTACGCCAACGACCCTGGCTACGAGCAAGGTCTGGCCCATCCCTGCGCAGTCAAGATTGACTCCCAGGGCCGGATCGTAATCATAGACCACACCCGGAACCGCCTCCAGGTTTACGTCAAGGAAGCTGAGCCGGCTTTGGTCTAACTCGGACAACCCAGCGACCAGCAAGGCAAAAAAGAAAGAGCCTTCCGCGGAAGGCTCTTTCTTTTTTGATTCACGGTGCGACTAAAGGTTACGGACCCTCAGGCATGCCTCCGTCGATCCAGGCCACTACCTCGTCAACCTCTTCCGTGGACAAAAACGGCCCGCGCAGGGGCATCTTGCCCGAGGTGCCTACGGCCCTGGCCAATGACTTCACTAGGTTGGTCTCCCTGGCCGGCAGTCCGGGTTCGATGGCCCGAAGTCCGGACAATACTGATTCCTGGATATCCTTTGGCGTCTCCCAATAATACGCGTGGATACCGGGTAGGGGTTGGCGTCCCCAACGTTCGATCCAACGTGCCATGATACCGTCCAGAATCTCCTTAACCCTGGGCCAATAAACAACCTGTTCTTGACCGGTCTCTTCGCTCATCGTCACAGCTCTTTTTAATTAATGTGGAAGCCAACTACGGCCCTCAATAAATCTGTATATTCCGTTCTGGAAGCCGCCCACCCTTCTGTCATTCCGAGGAGTGCCGAAGGCCGACGAGGAATCTCATCGTTTCTACAATGCCAGGCTCAACCGAAACCACGGAACCCTGCCCTCCACCCGAAGCGAAGAAGACAGAGTCCCTAGCGTATCTGAGCCCTCTAACGGGGGTGTTCGCTCACAGTCTCGCGGTGGAGCAGTTCC
>NZVX01000036.1 GCA_002698265.1 Chloroflexota bacterium
CGTTTTCCCGTATCTGTGTATGCAAACTATGATGCCGCTATTCACTCCAAGATTCCTCTGGTATATTCACACAAGTTCGCGGCCTCATATCTGTCTTGATGGAGACCGCGCGGTGATAGTTTCCACTTAGTTCCGGGAGTTGACCCATTGGTCCAGATCAGACAGGAATTCATCGATGAGATGGTGGCCCATGCCAAGTCCGACCTACCCAACGAATGCTGCGGCATTTTGGCGGGGTCCGACGGCCAGGTCATGAAGGTCTACCGAATGACCAACGTTGAAGCGAGTCCCTTCCGGTTCGTCATGGACCCCTTGGAGTTGGCCAATGTCGATTCCGAGGCCGGAGACAACAACTGGGAGCTCTTGGCGATCTACCACTCCCACACCGGCAGCGAAGCCTACCCTTCCGACACCGATGTCCGCATCGCCGGAGGCACCGCCGGACTCTGGCCCGATGTCCGTTACGTGCTGGTGTCCCTGATGGATATGGACAATCCGGTCGTGCGCATCTTTGAGATCACCGACGGAACAGTCACCGAAGAGCCCCTCGAAGCCCTCTGATCCGCTGGTTGCCAGCCGCCGTTCTCTTCCTGGTGATCGCCGCCTGCGGCGATGGGACAGCGACGCCCCCGCGACGCCCCCACCACCCTCACCCACTTTCAACGTGGTCGTTCGACCCAGCCCCCGGCCTTGATCGTCACGCCCACCCAGACGCCGCCCACTCAAACGTCGCCCATTCCTTTGGCCACTCGCCAGCAGGACACCGCGTCTTGGGTGGAAGAACGTGTCGATGCGGTTGTAGCCCTCTACCAACCCACGAGAGCGGGCGAGGCGCTGCTGCGCAGCCTAGACTTGCGCCATATGGAGGGCGACCCCGGTTTCTTCGGCAGCTATGGATTCAGCGAATGTACCGGGGTCGGCGAGGCGTCGCCCATCCGCGTGATGCACGAACTTGGCCATGAAACCCTGGAATTCGCGGCGGCTTTTCTCAGCGGCGGGGAGACGCGGACAATCCTAACCGGGCTCATTCGCCGGGCGTTCGGGTTGTCGTGATCGACGGTTTTGAATCTGAGGTCTCGTCATCTTCGGTCCCACCCACGGTTGCCACGACCACAGCTCCGGCTATGTAGGTAGTGGCCATCAGGGCCAGCGCCACATTCGCCACTACCGACTTGACCCGGTTTCGAGCCAACACCAGCACCAGCCCGGCAACCATGAGACCCACCGCCACGCCACCGGCAACGAAATGCGCCGTTTCTGTATTGTTGTTAAGCACGCCCTCGCGGAAGAACGGGTCGGCGTAAAACATGATTGTGACGTTGAAAGCACAGCTACCGTAGAGCCCCGCGACCCCTAGGTCCATGGCTCCGATGCGGGCGGCCGCGATGGTCGACGACGCCTCGGGCATGGTTGTCACCAATGACACCAACAGTATGCCCAGTGTGCTTGAGGCGATGCCGGTGATGCCAGCGATCTCGTCGGTGCTCCAGGCCAGGAAG
Organism: Chloroflexota bacterium; assembly: GCA_002698265.1. Classification (GTDB taxonomy): domain Bacteria; phylum Chloroflexota; class Dehalococcoidia; order Lucifugimonadales; family UBA3495; genus UBA9611. The sequence goes on from NZVX01000036.1 coordinate 1,500, forward strand.
AAACCGGCGATCACTACCCCTAGAGAAACTAGCCCAAACATGCCCCAGGCTTTGCCAAGAGTCATACCGGGGTCTTCTTCCGCTTCGTCGTCGGCGGCGGGGCGGTTCTTATAGACCCACCACATTCCCGCAACAAACAAGATTATCAGGATGACCGACGAAATCCCAACTTCGCCGACATTCGCTCCCCACTGAATAGCGCCGAACAAGATCGCCGCCCCGGTCAGGACCACAGCCACCACGATCAGATAGCCTTGCTCGGGCGCCACCTGCACCAGGAAGCGCTTACCGCCGAAGGCCAACGCCACGGCCGACATGGTGAACATGTTGAGCATGTTAGCGCCGAAGACGTTGCCCACAGCCAGCTCGGGGTTGGGCGGGTCCAACTGGACAGCAGAGATGTTGGTGGACAACTCGGGCAATGACGTGGCCAATGCTACCAGCAGGCTACCAACGAACAGACGGCCCCAGCCGGTCAACGTTGCCAAAGCGTCGCCGTAGACTGCCAGCTTAGCGCCGCAGAACATGACCAACACGGCGCTGGCCAAAAAGACCGCTATGGCAATCGTAAGTTCTCCGCCCATTCAAGAATCCTTCGCTTTAGTCATGTGTCCCTTCTCCCACAAAGGGAGAAGGTTAGGATGAGGATAGAGGCTTTTCCTAAGTCAAATTACTAAACCCGAGCCTACCCACCACTCTCGATCGCGGCAATTATCCGATCGCCCATCTCAATGGTCGAAACAGGCTCAGTGCCCTCAGTTGCTATATCCGCTGTGCGGGCGTTCTGCTCCAACACCTTGTCCACCGCCCGCTCGATGGCCGCGCCCTCTTCGGTCAGTCCCAGGGAGTATCGGACCATCAACGCCACGCTCAAGATTGAGCCCGTGGGGTTGGCAATCCCTTTGCCGGCGATGTCCGGCGCCGTTCCATGTATCGGCTCGTACAGGCCGCCGGAGCGTTGCCCAACCACTGGCACTCCTGCCAGGCTGGCTGACGGCAGCAGTCCCAGGGACGCCGCCAGTACCGAAGCCTCGTCACTCAATATATCGCCAAAGGTATTCTCGGACACGATGACATCAAAACTTGCCGGCCGTTGGATCAACTGCATGGCGCAGTTGTCCACCAGCACGTGTTCCAGTTCAACGTCGGGGTATTCCTCGCCCATCCGGGTGGCCACCGCCCGCCACAACCTAGAACACTCCAGGACATTGGCTTTGTCCACCGAGGTCAGCTTTTTGCGCCGTCCCATGGCTAGTTCGAAGCCTACCCGCACTACCCGCTCGATCTCGCCTTCGGTGTAGCGCATGGTGTCTTCGCCGACGATGCCGTTGGGTGTCTCGCGCCGGCCTCTGGGCAAAGCGTAATAAAGACCGCCGGTCAACTCACGCACGACCACCAGGTCCACGCCTTCGATGATATGGGGCTTTAGAACGCTGGATTCTGCCAGCCAGGGGTAGACCTTTACCGGCCTGATGTTGGCGAAAACGCCCATATGGGCCCGCATGTCCAAGAGACCCATCTCTGGCCTGACCTTGGCGTCAGGAGAGTCCCATTTGGGGCCGCCTACGGCGCCGAAAAGCACCGCATCGTTGGAATCCAAGAGGCCCCTGGTCTCGTCGGTTAGAGGGATCCCGTGCTTGTCGATGGAGATCCCGCCGATGTCGCCGTAGCTAAGATTGAAACTATGGCCGAATGCCCGGCCCACGGCTTCCAAAGCACGGACGCCTTGGTCAGTTACCTCCGGGCCGATTCCGTCGCCACCCAATACGGCGATATTGAACTCCACTAGGTCCCTCCTGACTATCAAAAACCGGATACTGTTATCGATGAGAGCCGAGGCCAAACCAGCCCCAGCACGAATCTCGATCCAGTATACCTAGAAACCAGAGGGCCGACAAACAAACTAGCGCCAGCCTGGCAATGACCCCGGAATTGTTCTATCATCCCTGTGTCTAAGCGGAGAATCGGCGACATCTATGAGCGGGTTCCAGGCATGGATTTCAAACGGTTTTTGAAAGACCTCCAGGGCATCGTCGGAGCAGAGAACGTGGTGTACCACTCCGATGATTTGCTGGTCTTTGAATACGATGGTTCGGTGGACCGGGGAATGCCAGAGGCCGTCGTTTTTCCCAACAGCACCCAAGAGGTCAGCCGGGTCATCGCACTATCCCACAAGGCCGGGGTCCCTGTGGTGGGTCGCGGAACCGGCACCGGACTCAGCGGCGGCGCCATCGCCCCGCCCGGCGGCATCCAGGTCGCCTTCCCCCGCATGAACCACATCCTTGAAGTGGACACCGAGAACCGGCTGGCGTTGGTGGAACCTGGGGTTATCAACCTGAACCTGGACACCCACGTCCGCAAGTTCGGCCTGCGCTATGCCCCCGACCCCTCCAGCCAGAAAGCCTGCAGCCTGGGCGGCAACATCGCCGAGAACGCCGGCGGGCCCCACTGCCTGGCCTACGGCACCACCACCAACCACGTGTTGGGTATGGAGGTTGTGCTGGAAGACGGCGCGGTCGTGAACCTGGGCAGCCTGGCCCGGGAGACGGTCGGCTACGACCTCCGGGGCGTGTTCACAGGCTCGGAAGGCACCTTCGGCATCGCCACCAAGATCGCGGTCCGGTTATTGCCGGTACCCGAAGCTGTGCGCACCTTCCTGGGCATCTTCCCCGACGTTGAGACGGCCTGCACTGCGGTCTCAACGGTAATCGAACATGGAATCGTCCCCGCCGCCCTGGAGATGATCGACGCTCTGACTATCCAGGCGGTGCAGAAGGTTACCGACGCCGGATATCCCGATGACGCCGGAGCCGTGCTGCTCATCGAGCTAGAAGGGTTGCAGGACGAAGTGGACGAGATCGGTGATGAAGTCGAGGCCGCCCTCTGGGAGACCGGCGCAAGTCAGGTCCGTACCGCCGAAGCCGCCGCGGAACGGGAACAACTCTGGGTGGGACGCAAGGGCGCGTTGGGCGCGTTGGGCGGTATCGCCCCTAATTACTTCTTGGTCGACGGCGTGGTGCCCAGAACGCAGTTGGCCCCGGTGCTGGGGCGGGTCGCCGACGTCAGCCGGAAGTACAACATCCCCATCGCCAACGTGTTCCATGCCGGGGACGGCAATCTGCATCCCTGCCTGCTATTTGACGAACGACAGCCTGGCGCCCTAGACAGAATCGTGGAGGCCGGGACGGAAGTGCTGCAGATCTGCGTGGATGCCGGAGGTACGCTTACAGGTGAGCACGGCGTAGGCCTGGAGAAGAAGGAACAGATGCCACTGGTCTTTTCCGAAGACGATATGGCGGCTATGGTGTTGGTGCGCGATGCCTTCGCGCCGGACAACAGCATGAACCCCGGCAAGATTTTCCCAGACGGCAAGAAGCACACGCCCCACGCCCACCCACCCGCGCACGGCATGCCGGCCTAACCAGCACAGCTGGTCTATTTGGCACATTACTGTACTTCCAGAACCAACGCCGTCCGATTCATGTAGGAGTTTTTTTGGAGTCTTCCCTTGGTGAGCAGCTTGCTAGGCTTTTGGGCGGTAGCGTCGTATTGCCTGGTGACGGGTATGAGGTTGATGGTCTGACACCTCAGGCGGTGGTGCGTCCAGTGGACCGGCTCCAGCTTGCTGAGATATTGAAATGGGCATCTTCTGAAGGGGTTGCCTTGCTGCCGCGGGGCGGCGGCACTCGTACGGGGCTGGGTAATGTCCCGCGGAAGGCCGATGTGGTGCTGGACATGGGGGCGTTTAACCGGGTGTTGGATTACCAGCCCGCCGACATGACCGCCACAGTCGAGGCCGGGATGACTCTGGCGTCGTTGCAGGAACACCTGGCCTCAGGCGGCGAATTCGTTCCCTTTGAGGCGGCGCAGGCCAACCGCTCCACGGTCGGCGGCATCCTGTCCGTTGGTGCAGGCGGACCCTTGTCTTACGCCTACGGTCTGCCTAGGGAGTGGCTCATTGGCATCGGCGTCATGTCCACCCAGGGTGTGTCCACCAAGGCGGGCGGCAAGGTCGTCAAGAATGTCACCGGTTACGACCTTAATAAGCTGTATACCGGCTCGTTGGGCACCCTTGGAGTAATCGTCGAAGCCTCGTTCAAGCTGTTGCCCAACAACCCTCATTCTGGGATGTTGCTGGCGTCGTTTCCAACCCTCGCCGCATCGATTTCCGCCGGCCGGAAGTTGCTGCACTCCCCGGCCGCTCCTATGGGCTGCCACAGCGTTACCTCGGGCGTCTCGCGTCGGCTGCAGGACTCGGTCCAAGCCGCGTCACAAGACCTGGGGCTCAGTGAAGAAGACACCGCTCTGACCTTTGCCTTCTACTCGGGACGGGCCCAGGCCACCAGACGACGGATGGAAGAAGCGGCGGCCCTGCTGCTGGCGGAAGGCGCCAACGTCGTGCAACGCATCGACGATCCCGCGTCCAACGGAATGCTGCGCTGGTTAACCGACGCTCCAGCGGAGATCAACCCCAACTCCGTTCTGGTCATCAAGGTATCGGTCCAGTCGAAGTCATCGGCCCGGACCTCCGCTGAGTGCGGCGAGATCCTTGTCTCTGGTGAGAAGCCGGAACAGATGGCCGATCCCGGATTCGGCAGCATCCGGCTGCTCTGGCCTTCTTCCACAGAAGGAGCTGCCGAAGTCGAGCTATCCATCTTGGACGCGGTCCAACAGACACGGCAGATCGCCTCCCGGTACAGCGGTTCGGCGGTGGTGGAACGCTGCCCTCTGTCGGTGAAGCGGCAGATCGACGTCTGGGGCGACGCTCCCGACAGTTTGGCCGTCATGCGGAGTATCAAAGACCGTTTCGATCCCAACGGGATACTGAACCCCGGTCGTTTCTTGGGAGGAATATAGATGGTCCAGCCGTTTGCTGGTTTCACCGGCCGCGACGCGCCGGCTGAATCCGACCTCTACCGCTGCGTCCACTGCGGGTTGTGCCTGAGCTCCTGCCCCACCTATGTTGAGACGGCGCTGGAGATGGAGTCGCCCAGGGGCCGCTTGGCCTTGATGAAAGCCGTCAATGAAGGCCGGGTGGAGATCACTCCCAGGATCGTCTCCCACTGGGAGGCGTGCCTGCAATGCCGCGCCTGCGAGGCGGTCTGTCCTTCGGGCGTCCCTTACGGCCGCATCATGGAACGCACCCGCTCTCAGGTCCGGGCCGCCGGTCTCCAGTCCCGCGAACTGAAACGGTTCAGCCGTTTCTTCCTGAACTCCGCGCTGCCAAATCCGAGGAGACTCCGGATGGGCGCGAACCTCATCCGACTCTACCAGCGGTTGGGGATCCAGAAGCTGGTCCGGCTGTCCCACCTGCTCTACCTGCTGCCCGGCGGAATCGGGAAGCTGGAGTCCCAGTTGCCTCCCTTGAGCAAGCGGTTCTTCGGGCCGTCGGACGCGGTCCATCCGGCCCAGGGCGCTAAGAAGATGACCGTGGCGCTGCTGTCGGGCTGCGTCATGCCGCTGATGCAGGGCCCGACCATGGAGGCGACAGTGCGGGTCCTAACCCGAAACGGCTGCGATGTGATGGTGCCTCAAGGCCAGGGCTGCTGCGGGGCTTTAAACACCCACGCCGGGGACCTGGAGAACGCCCGCGCCATGGCCCGGACCAACATCGACTCGTTGATGGGCGCCGGGGTGGAGCGGATCATCACCTCTTCTGCCGGCTGCGGTTCCAGCATGAAGGAATACGCCGAATTGTTGAAAGACGACCCGGAACACCGTAACAAGGCCATCCGGTTCAGCGGGATGACCCAAGACGTGACTGAGTTCCTGGTCGGCCTGCCTTTCCAAGTGCCGACGGCGACGGTCAACCGCCGAATCACCTTCCAAGATCCCTGCCACCTAGCCCACGCCCAGCGCATCACCGCCGCTCCCCGGACCATCCTGAACTCCATCCCAGGCGTTGAACTGGTGGAGATGGAAAATTCCAGCCTCTGCTGCGGCGGCGCCGGCATCTACTCATCGGTCCAACCTGCGCTATCCCAAAGATTGCTCAAGCGAAAGATGGACAGCATCACGGCCACCGACACCCAGGAAGTCATCACCGCCAACCCCGGCTGCATGCTCCAGGTGGAGATGGGCTTCAAATCTCAGGGGACGAATGGTCGGGTCCGGCATGTGGTGGACATCTTGGATGAGGCATACGGGTTGGAATAGAGCCGCACCCGTTCGTAGGGGACATTTCCACCAATATCCACGGCGCACCTTCGTCATTCCTGCGAAAGCAGGAATCCACTGAGCCGACCTAACAGCAATTCCATTTGCTATTAGATCATCGGCATCCAGCCAATCAGAGCCTTTCATCCATTGGTGTCGTTGCCATGACCAACGTGACTGAGTGGATTCCGGCGAAAGGCCACCCGCGTCAACCGGGCCCTTACATAGAAAAAGACCCGCTTCCGGCGGGTCTTTTTCTTCATTTGGCCTAAATCCTGAAATCTACCCCCTAGGCAACCCCAACCCCCGTCCGGCGATGATGTTTCGCTGGATCTCGGAGGTGCCGGCGGCGATGGTGCCGGCGAAGGCGTTCATCCAGTTTTCTTGGACTCGGCCCTTGAGAGGCGCCCACTTGTCATTCCGGCCAAGTGTGCCGTACATGCCCAGGATGTCCAACGAGGCCTCGGTCACCTTCTGGACCGTCTCGCTGCCGAAGACTTTGCTCATGGACGCTTCTTTGGTGGGAATCAGATCCTGAGACTGCATGTAGGCCACGTTGTAGGCCATGAGCCGTGCTACCTCGCAGTCGATGTACCGGTCGGCCATCAGGCTGCGAACCCAGGGAATTTCGATCAGGGGCACTCGATTGCGCTTGGTCTCGGTGGCGAATTCTTTCGTATCGTCCAGCAACCGGCGGGCGGAGGCGGAGTAGTCGATGCCGGAGCGTTCAAAGTCTAGCAGGGTCACAGCCACGTACCAGCCCCGGTCTTCTTCGCCGACCACGTTGGCCCTGGGGACCCTGACATCATCGAATGTCACCTGGTTGAACTCGTGGCCGCCGGCCATGTTGATGATGGGGCGGACCGACACTCCGGGACTCTTCATGTCCACCAGCACAAAGCTGATTCCACGGTGCTTCGGGGCATCGGGGTCGGTGCGGGTCAGCAGCATGATCCAGTCGGCGCGGTGGGCCATGGTCGTCCACACCTTGGCGCCGTTAATCACCAGATCATCGCCGTCGCGGACCGCCCGGGTGCTAAGCGAGGCTAGGTCCGAGCCCGATTCAGGCTCGCTGTAGCCTTGGCACCATTGAATCTCGCCTTTGGCCACCGCGGGCAGGTGAGTCTTCTTCTGCTCTTCTGAGCCGTGGATCATCAGCGTGGGGCCAAGCATGCGGACGCCGAAGATGTCCCGTCCGGGAGCCCTCATATAGGCGATCTCTTCGTTGTAGATGGCCGACTTCACCGGAGACGCATTCTGGCCGCCGTATTCCTCCGGCCAGTGCATGGTGAGCCAGCCCTTCTCAGCCATCTTCTGACGGATGACCCGGTTCAGGTCCCAGTCGTCGTCTTCAGGATAGCGTCCGGCGCCTTCCCAAGGGTCGGGAAGCTCGGCCTTCATGAATGCCCTAAGTTCTTTCCGAAAGTCTTCGTCTTCGGCCGTGAACTTGAATTCCACAGGAATCTCCTAAACAGGTCCTTCTCGGAACCAAGAAATTAGATCGGAAGCTAACTGGTAACGGCCACGCAGGTGACCGTGCGGACGACGCCGGTAACCGTATGGATGTGTCCGGTGACCAGATCACCGACTACCGTCATATCGTCACCGGACACCTCTGCGATGATGTCGTAGGGACCTGTAACCACGTCTACCGTCGTGATGCCCGGTAGGCCGCTCAGAGTGGTTGCCACATCGCGTGTCTTTCCAACCGCGGTTTCGATCAATAGATAGGCTTTGGTTGCCATGGTGTTACCTCTTCGATCCTGCCGGATACCGGGTTCGCCGAGTGTTGAACGTCATTTTACGGCTCGGCTTCTCGTGGTGTCAATTTGGTGCGAACGTGGCGTACGACTACTAATACCCGGCTATAATACCGTCATATGTCTGAAAGAATGGGGCTACTAAAGGCGGGCGCGGCCCAGTTGAGTGTCGCCTTGTCCGAGGAACAACTGGACCAGTTCGAGACCTACTTCCAAGAGCTGGCCGACTGGAACCAAAGGGCAAATCTGACGGCGATCATCGAATACGAAGATGTCCAGGTCAAACATTTCTTAGACTCGCTGACCGTCTACTTGACCGCCCGCGAATATCTGTCTGGGCCGGTGAGGGTCATGGACGTGGGCGCCGGGGCGGGGCTGCCGGGACTGGCCCTGAAACTGGCTTTCCCGGACATGAAACTTGCCTTGGTGGAATCAGTAAAGAAGAAGACTGCGTTCTTGCACCACATCGTGGAAAAACTTGGATTGGAAGATGTGTCGATCTACACCGGCCGCGCCGAAGACCTGGCCCGTGAGAAGGACCTGAGGGACGCCTTCGACCTAGTAACAGTGCGGGCCTTGGCCAAACTGCCGTTGCTTTTGGAGTTCAGCCTGCCATTCTGCAAGACCGGCGGCCGGTTGGTCGCATTGAAGCACGGGGGGGACTGGTCTGAGCAGGAGTCAGCAGCAAATGCCCTCGCGGAGTTGAGCGGGCATATCGAAAGAGTGTCCACAGTCCTGCTTGAGGGGCTGACCGATGATCGGATCGTAATCTCGGTGCAGAAGACCGGGCCGACACCGTCGCGTTATCCACGGGCGGTGGGAATTCCGGGCAAGCGGCCGCTGTAGCCATTCCCCAGATGACTAAAAAGAGGCCTCCGACATCCGGACGCCTCTTTCATTTTAGCTAGCTAAGTGGACTGTTAATTGGCCCAGATCACGTGCGTGAACAACTTGTTTTCGCCGCCCAAGTCCAACTCGAAGCGGTCAGGCCGGCCGTTGCCGTCGGTGCTGATTGCTTGACCCCATTGGCTGATGTCATTTCCAGGAGGACTGCTCGGCTTAACCTTTCCGTCTGGAGGGCCGGCACCGCCGCCATTCCCACCGCCCTCATCAGCACCGTACATGGCGTCTAACTGATCATAGTCATGTTGGTTCGGGTGCAGGTTGGA
>NZVX01000037.1 GCA_002698265.1 Chloroflexota bacterium
GAAGGCACGTTCGACTTGCATGCATTAAGCGCGCCGCCAGCGTTCACCCTGAGCCAGGATCAAACTCTCTAAATCGAACTTTACCTAGCTTCCTTCCACTATTCAGTTGTTAACGTACAGCTTGCCCTTCTTGAAAGTGGGCTTAGCCAGTATAGTTCCGCGCCTGGGCCATGTCAAGGGTGGATATCCCATTTCAGGCACGAGTTTCGAACTCCCTGAAAACGGGTCTATAATCCAATTAATATCCCAGGACCCTCCCGGCATCCTATATGAATTTGCGCCAACTATTTCACACGAATCAAACTCACACGGCTTAAGTATGCAGATTAAAGACCTGGGCGAATTTGGCGTCATCGACCTCCTGACGCGCATGGTTATCGACTGGCGGGCCGGTTCCGGAAACAGTCAATCTTTCTCATTCAACCTGACCGTCGACAACGGCGACGACACCGCGGCCTGGAGTCCCGGCCCTTCCGGCACCGGAAGAGTAAATGAACTCTTCACCACTGACACGATGGTGGAAGGCGTGCACTTCACCCGCGAGACCACCCCTTGGCTGGACCTTGGCTGGAAGTCGTTAGCCTCCAATATCAGCGATGTTGCCTCCATGGGCGGACTGCCAACCTATGCCCTGGTCACGCTGGGACTTCCGTCCGAGACAGAGGTCTCGGACCTCGAAAGTCTTTACAAGGGCATGCTGCAGATCAGCAACGACTACGGGTTGGCCATCGTTGGCGGTGACATGGTGCGCTCTCCCGTGGTGTTCATCACCGTCGCGTTGACCGGCGTGATGCGGGGCCAACCCATGGTGCGGACCGGCGCCCGTCCTGGTGACCTGGTAGCGGTGACCGGCCACCTGGGCAGCTCGGGCGGTGGGCTGAAGTTGATGCTTGAACGCACTTCAGAAGCAGGCGAGGCGGCCGATTTCCTGAGGGAGAGCCACCGCCGGCCCCGTCCGGCCGTTGCCGTGGGTCAGTCTCTGGTCGAGTCCGGTATCACCACGGCCATGGATGTGAGCGACGGCATGGCTGATGACCTATCAAAGCTCTGCCGGGCCAGCGGCGTTTCAGGAAAGATATTCACCGACCGGCTCCCAGTGCATCCATTCCTAAGAGACTGGTTCCCAGAGGGCTGCGTGGACCTGGCCCTGGGCGGCGGCGAGGATTACGTGCTGCTATTTACCGGCCCACCGGCCAAGGTCAACCATGTTGTAGCCTCGCTATCTGGCGGCGCCGCAGTCGTCGGAGAGATTTCAGTAGGGACACCCGGCCAGATAACCGTGGTTGATGCCTTAGGAAATGAGGTCGCTGCATCGAATCGAGGCTGGGACCATTTCGGGCCGGCCCAAGATTAGGTCATGACCACCCCATTACGCATCCAATCAGGCAGCGCTGACGTTACTCAAGAACTAGGCCGGACCATCGGCGAAAACGCCTCGGCCGGAGACGTTATCCTGTTGACAGGGGAACTGGGAGCCGGGAAAACCTGCCTGACACAGGGGATCGCCCTGGGTCTGGGAGTAGAGGGTTACGTGCGGAGTCCGACGTTCGTTCTGATGACGCGCCATCATGGCCGATTGACCCTCCATCACGTCGACCTCTATCGTATGGGCAGCGCCGCCGAAGCCTGGGACCTGGGCCTGGACGAGCAGCTTTTCAGCGATGGGATTTGCGTCATCGAATGGGCCGACCGGGCAGCCGAGTTATTCCCAGAAGACTGCCTCTGGATCGACCTAGCCTATGGTCAAGACCCAGAATCCAGGGAAATAATCCTGGAACCAGGAATCGCCACAAAAAAATCGCACTTCAATAAACTACTAAACCTGCTGGCCCAAAAAGGCCCCCTTTCATAAGGGGGAGGTTGGGGGGATTTCCTCTCCATGCCGACGAACCATTTATAACCAATCCAACCCTGAGATGAACGCCAATGCTTCTGGCCATGGACACATCCACCCGCTACGGAGGCGTGGCCCTCACCCATGAGGGCCGCGTCGTCGCTTCTCACACCTGGTATTCCAGGTACAACCATACCGCCGAACTCATGCCGGCGGTGGTGCACATATTGGAGCACTTGAGTCTGACAGCCGCGGACCTAGACGGGGTGGCCGTGGCTTTGGGTCCGGGCGGGTTCAGCGCCCTTCGGGTCGGCATCAGCGCCGCAAAGGGACTCGTTCTAGTGGCCAAGAAACCCATCATCGGAGTAGGAACGCTGGATCTGGAAGCCCATCCTTATATCGGGTCGGGCGCGCCTGTTTGCGCGTTGCTGGAAGCGGGCCGGGAAGAATGCGCGACCGCACTATTCGGCCCAGGCGGGGCCAGGATCAGGGAAGACCGCGTCTGTAACGCCGGTGATCTGATGGCCGAGATCGAAGTCGAAATATCCGGTCCGGCCATCTTCTGCGGCGAGGGAGTGGTTCTCTGGCGAGAACAGATCGAGAATCGATTCGGCGCGAATGCACAAATCGTGCGGCCGATACCGGCTGCGAGGGTTTGGGCTCTGGCGGTGATCGGTCAGGAAAAACTGGCCGCCGGAGAGTCTGACGACCTCACAACTCTGCAACCGGAGTATCTGCGCATGCCCAGCATCGGTGTGCCCAAGCGGCGTGACCGGATCCCCCAAGGCGGCAGACAGGTTTGGAAGCCGGTCCGGTAAAAATGCCCGATTTCACCGCTTTAATCATCGGCTGCGGGACGATAGGCTCCGCAACGGCCCGGCTGGCCTTGGAAGACGCCAGGTTTGAGCACGTGGTCGTCGCCGACAAAGACCGGCAGCGGGCCGAACGCCTGGCTGGGAGCCTAGAAGGGCCGGCTACCGCCCTCGAACTGAACTGCCAACAAGACGACCAGGTGCTCCGATCACTGACCGGGATATCGGTGGTTTTGAACACCACCGGCCCCTTCAGCCGGGACACGCTGTCCTTGATGCGTACGGTCATCGAGGCCGGAGTAGCTTACGCGGACATCAACGATGATGTGGAAACCCTCCAAAGCGTCTTCGAGTCCGAGTACCTGGATTCATTGGCCAAGCACCGCGGCGTGGGTGTATTGCCGGGCCTGGGAGCCAGCCCAGGCCAGACCAATGTCCTGGCCCGGCACCTGGCCAGCCGTATGGACGCTGTGGAAGAAGTCAGGTTCTTCCTGGTGAACGACGCCACCTACCGGAGCGAGGCCGTTTGGCGGCACCGTCTGGCCCTATTCGGGGAACCGGCCCTGCTCTACGACGGCGGAAGATGGACCCAGACACCTGCTATGTCGGAATTCCAAGACGTTGGATTCCCGGCCCCGTGGGGTAGCATTCGTTGTTACGCTGTGGGGCTGGAAACGGTGTCTATACCCCAGTCATTCAGCGGCCTGCGACATGCCTCGTTGTGGCGCGGGTTCTCGGACCCGGCGACAACCTCGATGCTAAAAGACCTGATCGATGCCGGGTTCGCCTCCCAACAACCGCTTGAAGTTGATGGCGTCTCGCTGACTCCGTCCGCGATGACGGCGGCGGTGCTCGCAGGAACGCAGACTGAAGCTGACAGCCCGGACCTCGGAAGATTGCCCCGGCAAGTGCGGGTCAAAGGTATCCGGAATGGCGGGCCGGCAGAACTAACCATGACCTATTCGTTTCCACCGGGAGACATCGGCTTGGCCACCGCCTCATGCTTGGTGGTTGGAGCGGGACTCCTGGTCAACCGGGAGCTACCCGGCCCCGGAGTGTTTCCGCCCGAGGACATGGACCCAGCCCCATTCATGTGGGATATGGAGTCCCGGGGCGTTCATTTTAAGTTGGAAGACTCGGCAAGCACGCGTACCTAACTGGCATTTGGGACATTAATAGAGGAATAATTTAGAACGGACGAAAGTCCGCGCGGAGGAAGATATGGAACGCACTTTGGTGCTGGTGAAGCCCGATGGGGTACAGCGCGGCCTGATCGGCGAGGTCATCAGCCGTTTGGAACGGCGCGGCCTCAAGCTGGTGGGCATGAAATTGATGCAGGTGGACGACGGCCTGGCGCGTCAGCATTACGGCGAACACGTGGACCGGCCCTTCTTCGCCGGGTTGGTGGATTTCATCACCTCCAGCCCTGTTGTGGCCATGGCCTGGGAGGCTGAGAACGCGGTGGAGGCCGTCAGGAATACCATAGGACAGACCAACCCAACGGCATCTCCTCCGGGCACCATCCGGGGAGACTTGGGCCTAGACATCGGTAGGAACCTGGTGCACGGGTCCGACAGCCCCGAGTCGGCCATTAGGGAATTGGCCCTGTTCTTCACCAGAGCAGAACTGCTGGACTACTCGCGGGCCAATGATTCCTGGATCAAGGAGTAATTTGGGAATCTGTAGACCATCCCGGACCACGGTTGACGACAAACAAGGCGGGTTGGAAACCCGCCCCTACGAATGATAATGACCAGGGCGGAGGGGCCCGTCTCTGACCGGCCCTGATTCGCCTTAGGCAATTTTCCAAGAAAGGAGGCACGGTATTCCGTGCATCTTAAGTGGTCTCTGAAAATCCCCGGACCGGCGCTACAAGATCCTGACCACCTGGGGGGCGCGGGCCCAGAGTCGCTCCAAGCCGAAGAACTCCCGCTCGTCCGGGGAGAAGATGTGAACGATCACATCGCTACAATCCATGAGCACCCAGCCGGAAGCCGCTGTGCCTTCACGCCGGTGGATGGACAATTTGGACTGCTTCATCGTCGTGGCGATATCCTCTTCCAAGGCCTGAATCAGCCGAGAGGAGTCGGCCGACATCACGACGAAGTAGTCGGTGAAAGAGGCCAGACCTCGAAGGTCCAACATGACGATGTCGGCGGCAAGTTTCTCCGAGGCGACCTCGACGATCAACTGCGCGACTTCGGACGGTTCCAGTTGTTGGGCCTCCAGTTCTTGGCCTCCGGGTTTTTCGACGATGGACTCAGTATTCATGCCGCTCATTCGAGTATAAGTCAGGCGTGGAACGTGGTCAAATTCAGGCCGTGTAAATGGGGCCGATGTGGCGAATTCCGTCCCTGTCTGGATTGTGTTAATCCTTCAGGGTGGGTAGCCTGCTATGTGAAGTTGTCTTTGGGCGGGGGAATGAGAGGAATCGATGGGCGTTACCGGACTGATCAGAAAACTGGCATTGACTGTGGGAATCACGCTGTTGGGCCTGGCGGCCGCTTGTGGCGGGGACAGCGGCGGCGGCTCAAGTGAATCGGGTGGGTTGTTCCCCCAACGAGCCAACGTCGTTGGCAGCGTGGCCTCCGCAGATGCGCTGGAGGCTATCGATCTGGACCTGGACCAGTTCCTGGGTATGCTGTCGTCCAATTTACAGGAAGAGGGCGAAGGTTTCGACAAACTTTTCAACATTGAACAATTCAGGCCCGGTGGGCTATTCGGTGACATCAGCCGAGTCGATATCTTTGGCGAGATAACTGACAGCGACGATGTCGACTATTTCGGTCTATTGTTGAACGGCAGCTTCGACGAGCCCGCGTTGATCGCGGCGTTGGAGTCTATTTCCGACGAGAAGCTGGTGCAAAGACAACACAAAGGCAGCAACGTCTACTCCCCGGCGGACGACCCGGACGAATTCGACCTGAGCGTCCTGAATGACTCCACGTTTGTGATCGGGTCAGGGGGCGCGGTAAATGAGGTCATCGATATCGAGTCAGGCGACGCCGATGCCGCCTCAGGGCCCATCATCGACACTTTTCACGACCTGGATGGCGGGTTATTCGCCCTGGCGATAAAGGTGCCGCAAGACCTTGCAGACGGTGCGGAACTTGGCTCACTTCTCGAACTCGGCGACCTTCCGATCTCCATGGATTTCATCTCTGCTTTGGAGATCGTGGGAGTGGGCGGAGTATTGGAAGACGGCTCATTGGGACTTACGGTGACCATGGATTTCACCACCGAAGATGCCGCGGAATCGCTGGAGGTGTTCATCAACGGAATAGTTGCTTTGGCAGGTGGCTTCCTGGCTGATTTCGGTACGGCAGGGCTCCTCGACGGACTAAAAATCGACCGTGATGGAAGCCGGCTAGTTATTGAAATCGAGATTCCCTTGTCGGACATTCCGGATATTTTCGGCGACCTTCTCTCCCCCGCAAGCGTCGAAAGCTTCACATCCGATGGCAGGCCCCCGGGAACGCCAGACATCAGGGTCATTGGCGCGGTGATCGGAGAACCGGTGCCCATATCGCAAGACATCACCCACGTCCCGGAAGGGCAGCGGGTGGATTACAGCGACGCACCGCCTACGTCCGGACAGCATTGGCCAGCGACGGCGCCCTGCGGATTTTACCCAGATGGCCTGCCCGATGAGCGGGTGGTCCACAATCTGGAGCATGGCAACATCGTTGTTAGCTTTAACTTCACCAACCCAGCCCAGGTGACGGCTCTGCGGCAGGTGTTGGATGGTGTACGCCAGTTTGACGACTGGGGTGTGGCCCGGTCGTATGACAAGATCGCCGACGGTCAGGTAGCGCTGGCGGCCTGGGGCCAACTACACCGCATGGACGGAGTGAGGCCCTGGGAGATCGGCCCATTTTTCGAAGCCTTCGCTGGAGTTGCTGGCCGGGAGAGGTTCGAATGCTGACCTGAATCCTCTCTACGGGAATTTCGGGCGAAAAAGGGCGCCCCGACGAATCGGGGCGCCCTTTTTCCACGCCAGATTCAGTCATTTATAATTGAATCAACGATACCTACGACTACTAGATGCCCCCGTTGGATCGGGTGTGATTCAGTCTCGGATTACACGTGGATTTACGAGAGTGGGCCTTGTACGATTCTGATATTGTGATATATTTAACAAAACAATTTCACGGCCCTGTTTTTCAGGGAGAGTTGTGCTTACGCCGCGCCTAGCGGCGGTTTGGTGTTTCCCAGCGTATCCCCGCGGCATCGGCCGCGTTGTTATCGATATAGAAAGGTTATCGGCTGATGGACCCATTAAAAGAACTGGCTAAGAAAGGACTGTACTCGCCGGAGCAAGAACACGATGCTTGCGGCGTGGGCGTCGTCGCCAACATCAAAGGCCAGAAGACACACCAGATTATAGACGAAGGTGTGCAGGTGCTGTGTAACCTTGGCCACCGTGGCGCCACCGGGCGTGACCCCGAGACAGGCGACGGGGCCGGCATGCTGATCCAAACCCCAGCCAAGCTGTTCCAACGCGAGGCCGCGGCCTTGGGTATCGACCTGCCCGGCGCCGGAGAATATGGCGTTGGCATGGTGTTCATGCCGCCGGAAGTCCAAGCTGATTGCCGCGACTTGATTGGTAAAGCGATCGAGGCCGAAGGCCTTAAAGTCCTCGGTTGGCGTGACGTTCCCCTGGATCACTCCAAGATCGGCGAAGACGCCCGGGCGGTCTGTCCCGACATCGCCCAGGTTTTCATCGGCATGGGACCCAAAATCAAAGACGCCGCTCATCTAGAGCGGAAGCTCTTTATCGTCCGCAAATCCCTTGAGCATTCCATGGACGAGTCTGGCCTGACCGAAGACCAGGCCGACCGCTTCTATATCTGTAGCATGTCTTGCAATACCATAGTATATAAGGGCCTGCTCATGGCCCACCAGATAGCCGAGTTCTACCTGGACTTGCAAGACCAGGACTTGGTCAGCGCTTTTGCGCTGGTCCACTCCCGCTTCAGCACGAATACCCTGGGCAGTTGGCGCCTGGCCCACCCCTACCGGTACTTGGCCCACAACGGCGAAATCAACACCCTCCGGGGCAACGTCAACTGGATGCACGCCCGTGAGGCCCAGTTCCAGTCCCCCTTGTTCGGCGATGATATGGCCAAGATAGCGCCGGTGACCAACCCCGGCGACAGCGACACGGCCAGTCTCGATAACGCATTGGAACTGCTCCAGATGACCGGCCGCGACTTGGACCACGCTCTGTCGATGCTCATCCCCGAAGCGTGGGATCAGCACGAGACCATGTCCCAGGAGAAAAAGGACTTCTACGAATATCACTCTTCGCTGATGGAGCCGTGGGATGGCCCGGCCATGATTGTGGCTTCCGATGGCCGCAGCCTTTGCGCCCTGCTGGACCGGAACGGCCTGCGTCCCTTCCGGTATCTGGTGACCAACGACGACAAGCTGGTGATGGCCTCCGAGACCGGAGTTTTGGAAGTGCCTCCCGGTGATGTCAAATTCAAAGGACGGCTACAGCCGGGCCGGATGTTCCTGGTCAGCCTGGAGCAGGGCCGGATCATCGGCGACGAAGAATTGAAACACAGCCTGGCCACCAAGAACCCCTATGGCAAGTGGTTGAAAGACAATAAGATAACCTTGAACGACCTGCCGCAGGCGGCGGAAGCGCCGGCCATGGAACATGCCGAACTGGTACGGTTGCAACAGGCTTTCGGCTATAGCATCGAAGAGATTCGCATGCTAACCACGGTCATGGCCGAGCGGGGCACAGAGGCCATCGGTTCCATGGGCAACGACGCGCCCCTGGCCGTGCTTTCCGACCAGAACCAGATGCTCTACAACTACTTCAAGCAGCTATTTGCCCAAGTGACCAACCCGCCCTTGGACGCTATCAGAGAGGAACTGGTTACATCGCTCGGGGCCTTTGTCGGCAGCGAACAGAACCTGTTCGACGAGACCCCGGAACATTGTCGGCAGTTGCGGCTGGACTCGCCCATCATCTCGGACCTGGAACTTAGCCAGATCAAGGCCTTGAACCAGGAAGGCCTGCGCACCGGCACGCTGTCGGCGCTCTACGACCGGGAAGCCGGCGACGGCGCGCTGAAGAAAGCATTGGACGGACTCCGAGAACAGGCATCCAAGTCGATAGAGGCAGGCTGCTCGATCATCGTATTGTCGGACCGCGGCGCGGACAGCCGTTGGGCTCCCATACCCAGCTTGCTCACCGTCTCTGCGGTCCACCATCACCTGATCCGAATGGGCACCCGCACCAAGGCGGCACTGGTCTTGGAGTCCGGTGACGCCCGTGAAGTTCATCACTTCGCGTTGCTCGTTGGATATGGCGCCGGCGCGATCAACCCATACCTGGCTTTGGCCACCGTTCGGGGCCTGGCCGAGGCCGGTGAGATCAACGGGACCAAACCCGATTACGCCCAGAATAACTTCATCAAAGCCAACGAGAAAGGCGTGCTTAAAGTGATGTCCAAGATGGGCATCTCCACTGTGCAGAGCTACCGAGGCGCGCAGATCTTCGAAGCGGTGGGCCTGAACCAAGAACTGATCGACGAGTATTTCACCTGGACCCCATCTCGAGTAGGCGGCATCGGACTGGAAGGGATCGAACGCGAAACTTCCGAGCGCCATGACCGGGCCTTCGGGTCATCTCAGGTCGCGGCGGAGCCGGACCTCCATCAAGGCGGCGCGTACCAGTGGCGTCGGGGCGAGGAATTCCACCAGTGGAACCCGGACGCCATTGAGAAACTTCAGCACGCGGCCCGCACGAACAACTGGGACGCTTACAAAGATTTCAGCCGCCAGACCGACGACCAGACTAAAAAATTGGCCACGCTACGCGGCCTGCTGAACTTCAAACAAGACCTGAGTCCAGTGCCCATCGCCGACGTGGAACCAGCCTCTGAGATCGTGAAACGATTCGCCACCGGCGCGGCGTCGTTGGGTTCCATCAGCCGGGAAGCCCACGAGACCATGGCAATCGCCATGAACCGGATGTCCGCCCGTAGCAACACCGGCGAGGGCGGAGAGGACTACCGGCGATACTGGCTTGATGAGAACGGCGACTCACGCAGCAGCGCGGTGAAACAGGTAGCTTCGGGCCGGTTCGGCGTAACCGCCAACTATCTGATAAACGCCACCGATCTCCAGATCAAGATGGCCCAGGGCTCCAAACCCGGCGAGGGCGGACAGCTGCCAGGCCACAAGATCGACGAGTATATCGGCTGGGTTAGGAAGACCACGCCTGGCGTCGAACTGATCTCGCCGCCGCCCCACCATGACATATATTCCATCGAAGACTTGGCCCAGTTGATTCATGACCTGAAGAACATTAACCCCGATGCCAGGATTCACGTGAAGCTGGTGGCGGAGGTCGGCGTCGGCACCATCGCCGCGGGTGTGGCCAAGGGCCATGCCGATGTGGTGTTGATCAGCGGCCACGACGGCGGCACCGGAGCTTCTCCCGAGTCGTCCATCAAGCACGCGGGACTGCCCTGGGAACTGGGCATCGCCGAGACCCAGCAGGTACTGGTGGCCAACGGACTGCGTAGCCGAATAATGGTGCAGACCGACGGTCAACTGAAGACTGGCCGGGATGCCGTGATGGCCACACTTCTGGGCGCCGAAGAATACGGGTTCGCGACCTCGGCTTTGGTGGTCAGTGGCTGCATCATGCTCCGAAAATGCCATATGAACACCTGCTCCGTGGGTATCGCCACCCAAGACCCAGAGCTGCGGAAGCAATTCGCCGGCAAGCCAGAGCATCTCGTGTCCTACTTCACGTTCGTCGCTGAAGAGATGCGCGAGATCATGGCACATCTCGGATTCCGGACCGTAAACGAGATGATTGGACGGACGGACATCCTCGACTTCCAGGACGCCGACGACCACTGGAAGGCCCAAGGGATGGACTTCTCCCGGCTGCTGCACCGCCAGGAGTCCGGCGATGCCAGTGAGCCGGTCTATTGTGACCGAAAGCAGGATCACGGGCTGGAAAAGGCCCTGGATCATCAGTTAATCTCCCAGGCCAAACCGGCGCTGGATGAAAAGAAAACGGTCCGGATTGACTTGCCGATCAACAACTCCAACCGGACAGTGGGAGCTATGCTCAGCGGAAAGATCGCCAAGGCGTTCGGCGAAGACGGCCTTCCCGATGACACGATTAATATCAATCTGACAGGGTCCGCCGGACAGAGCTTCGGCGCTTTCCTGGCCAGGGGCATCAACGTAAAGTTAATGGGCGACACCAATGACTATATGGGCAAGGGAATGTCAGGTGGCCGGATTGTCGTACGCCCTCATGCCGAAGCGACTTTCGTGCCTGAAGATAACATCATCATCGGCAACGTGGCCATGTATGGGGCCACCGGCGGGGAGGTGTTCATCAACGGCATCGCCGGCGAGCGGTTCTGCGTCCGCAATAGCGGAGCGAAGACCGTGGTTGAGGCTGTGGGAGACCATGGCTGCGAGTACATGACCGGCGGAGTGGCTGTGGTGTTGGGATCCACCGGCCGCAACTTCGGCGCGGGCATGAGCGGCGGAATCGCATTCGTTTATGACAAAGATGATTGTTTCGGAATCTCCTTCAACGACGGCATGGCCGACATGGAGGCGGTAACAGACCCCGAAGACATCTCACTCCTCAAAGGGCTGATTGAAGACCACAAGAAGTACACCGGCAGCACCCCGGCCACTGAGATCCTGGCCGACTGGAGTGCAGCTTTGAAGCGGTTCAAGAAGATCATGCCCAGAGATTACCGCCGGGTTTTGGAAGAGCGGAAGCGCCGGGCTGAGGAAGGGACGGAGCGTGAACTGGAAGCGGTCGGAAATGGGTAAACCGACAGGCTTCATGGATTCCGGCCGTCAGCCACCGGAGCGGCGTCCCGCGGCGGAGAGAAAGGGCGACTACCGCGAGTTCTACCAACCTTGGGGCGAAGAAAAAGCCAAGGAACAGGGCTCACGGTGCATGGACTGCGCTGTTCCCTTCTGCCACATGGGCTGCCCCTTGGGAAACGTTATCCCCGATTTCAATCACCAGGTCTATAGGGGTGATTGGCAGGGGGCCTTGGCCACACTCCTGTCCACCAACAATTTTCCGGAGTTCACCGGCCGCATCTGCCCCGCCCCTTGCGAGGCAAGCTGCGTCCTCAGCATAAACTCCGACCCGGTCACCATCGAGTACATCGAGAAAGAGATCGCCGACCGGGGATTTGAGAATGGCTGGATCAAGCCCGAACCGCCGGCCAGCCGCACCGGAAAAAAGGTTGCGGTGGTTGGTTCTGGACCCGCCGGCCTGGCTGCGGCGCAGCAGTTGAACCGCGCCGGGCATTTGGTGACGGTCATAGAGCGAGCCGGATATATCGGCGGCTTGCTCGTCTTGGGCATACCAGAATTCAAACTGGAAAAGTCTGTGGTCCAACGCCGGGTCGACCTGATGTCCGAAGAAGGCGTCACCTTCATGACAAATACCAACGTTGGTGTCGACTTACCGGTTGAACAACTACTCTCTGAATTCGACGCGGTTTGTCTAGCCATCGGGTCCACCGATGCCAGGGAACTGGACGTTCCGGGCCGGGAACTGGATGGAGTCCACCTGGCCATGGATTACCTCACTCAACAGAACCGGGTATTGTCCGGTGAAGAGATACCGGAAGGAGAACGCATCGACGCCGAGGGCAAACGGGTGGTGATCCTGGGCGGAGGGGACACCGGCGCGGACTGCTTGGGCACTGCCCACCGTCAGGGCGCTGAAGTAGTGCACCAGATAGAGTTGCTGGCTGAACCCCCGGAAGAGCGGCCCGGTAACAATCCATGGCCCCAGTGGCCGATGATTCTCCGGTCGTCTCCGGCCCACGAAGAAGGCGGCATCCGGGACTATGCGGTGCTGACCAAGTCGTTCACGGGAAGCAATGGAAAACTGGAGAAGCTCCGCGCGGTGCGGATCGAATGGAAGGAAGGCACCAACGGCGGCCGCCCATCCATGGAAGAGGTACCCGGCAGCGAGTTTGAGATTGAAACCGAACTGACGCTTCTGGCCATGGGGTTCTTACATCCCGAACAGGATGGCATGCTTGCTCAGATAGGGGTGGACCTCGACGGCCGTGGCAACGTAGCCATCGACGTCAATCGCATGAGCAGCGTTCCCGGAGTTTTCGCGGCCGGAGATGCGGCCAGGGGACAGTCACTGGTGGTCTGGGCCATAGCTGAGGGCCGGGAGACTGCCCGCGCGATGGACGTCTACCTCATGGGTGTAACGTCCCTCCCTCACTCACTGCCCGAACATGGTTAGGGGTCTAAAGGGGTTGCATCTGAAGTTCACGCCCGGAATCCTCACCTTCCTTCGCTGTGGGAGAAGGGACGAAGGTTTCAACTGCACCTAGTGTTCTGATTGAGCGGCGCTCCTCATCTGTCACCCTGAGCGAAGAGAAGGGTCTGCCAAGCTGATGGTTGGAAGATTCTTCGTCAGCCTGCGGCGCTCCTCAGAATAACAGGAGATTAAGGCGTTTGCGTAGCGATGGAAGGGATATGATTCTTTCGGTCGAGAGAACTAGTTCTCTGGCGTAAACAGCTGGAACGCTTCGGCGAACTTCGAGACGTCGACGATCACCCTTAAGCGCACGTTTCCGCCTTCCTGTCGGAGACCGAGGTCTTCGAACCCCTGAGACTCTCTTTCGTTCTCTAGTGATTCTGCGGCTTGCTGCATGGCCGCTAAGGCCGCGTCTTGGCCGGTGAATCCGATCAGGGCATGGAAGACCACCAGATCGCCGGGCAAGATATCGGAAGATACCACGACTCCAGTGCAGCCAGGCAACCCCTGAGTGTCATGGAATAACGGCAAGGTTTCGCACTGGGAAAGCACCCCAGCCGCGAAACCCGAAGGGACGGCTGGCAACAGGGCGGAAAGGCCCGGGGCGTCCAATATGGATCCGGAACGCCCGTCGAATCCGTCCAGGGAGGCCTCGACCAGCGCCGTTGCTTCTGCTGGCGTGATGCTCTGATCCGCTGCGGCTACCCCGGTTGTAGCATCGGCCGTCGCCATCGCCAGGACTGTTCCCAAGACATTGATCTCCCAAACATCGTGGCCCTGGTAATTTACCGGGCCGTCGCCGCCCAGTTGCAGGCCGAATCCGCCGGCGAGGCGAAGTATATCCGCGATGGCTAAGTCGCTCTGGAATGGTGTGACCACGCTCCTAGTCTGTAAGTCAGCGGCCACCGCGAATCGGCTGACCAGCCCGGTTGCGATCGATGGCAACGCCACGTCCAGCCCAAGGACATCCGGGTTGATGATGGCCCCAAGACTCTCGTTGGACCGCAAGAACTCCGTGTCCAGGTAGACCGCCGAGCCGAAGCTCTCCGGGACGAGCGAGAGGACCTTGGTCATTTGGGCCAGTTGTTCCGGGTCCGCGGGCGGTATCTCTGCTCCGGCGAAGTCTTCGTAGGGTACTGGCGTAGGAGCTGGAGTCGATGTTGGGGGAGCGATTGGCTCTGCGGTGGGTTGCGGAACGTCCGTTGCGGGAGTCGTCTCCGTTGAGCATGCGGCGAAAATGAAGACCGCCAACACGGTTGCCATTAGCACCGCGGCATCGCGTTTCCCGTCCCGTAAAGACAAAGTCTTACTTCTGGGTGGCGGCAGCGCGCTCTTCGTTGACGTGGGCCAGATATTCCCGCATGTCCAGCACCTGCACGGCGTTGGTAGTGCCCGAAACCCCCGGAGAGAATCCGTGGACGATTGTCACAACGTCGGTTTCGTCAATGGTACCGCCGTCCAGCCCGGATTGGATCACCGAAGCCACCAGACCGGCGACGTCCCTCTGAGGCGGTATAACACCGCCGGGGCGGATTCCCCAGCCCATACACAACTTCTGAAGCACGGCCGCATCGTGGGAAAAAGCGACGATGTCGGCGTCCGGCCGGAACCTGGCCAGCTCGAAGGCGGCCCTTCCAGTGCTGGTCACCACCACCGGTTTGGAACCCAGCGAACGGACCAGCCGCGCCGCCGCTGAGGTGATGGCCTGGGTGCGGTCCCTGGAGCCCAGGTCGCTGA
Source organism: Chloroflexota bacterium (assembly GCA_002698265.1). Taxonomy (GTDB): domain Bacteria; phylum Chloroflexota; class Dehalococcoidia; order Lucifugimonadales; family UBA3495; genus UBA9611. Next base: position 14,687 of record NZVX01000037.1, read on the forward strand.
AGTAAGGATAGATGGTCTCGGTTTCTTTCACCGTGGCGTCCGCCATCTTGTAGGCTTCCAGAGGATGCTGGCCCACCGCCGTCTCATCGGAGAGCATGATGGCGTCGCAACCGTCCAGAACGGCGTTGGTCACATCGGAGATCTCAGCCCTGGTCGGCGCCGGGGCGACTACCATGGACCAGAGCATCTGGGTCGCGATGACGGAAACTTTTCCCGCTTCGTTGGACTTGGCCACCAGTTGCTTCTGGACGATGGGCACCCGCTCCATGGGGATCTCAACACCCAAATCACCTCTTGCGACCATGATGCCGTCTACCTCGGGCAAGATTGAATCGATGTTGTCGACACCTTCGCCTCGCTCAAGCTTGGCCATCACCAAGGCCTTGCTGCCTGCCGCGTTCAGGTGCTCTCTGGCGTAGAGGATGTCTTCGGCGGTTCGCACGAATGACAGGCCGACCCAATCGACGCCATGCTCAACGCCGAATTCGAGGGCAATCTTGTCCCGGTCGGTCAAAACCGGGTCGTCGATGGGCACGCCGGGAAGATTCACTCCTTTAAACGACGAGATAACTCCGGATGAGAGGACGGTGGCATCCACTCTGGACGGACTGGCCGCCGTAACGGCGAGACGGACGGTGCCGTCTGCGATGAAGATGTTGTGGCCGGCTGCTATGTTCCTGAACGCTCCTGGTTGAGGAAAAGGCAGTACGCCGGGTTCGGTCGTCGATGATTCAGGTACCAAGCTCACGGTGTCTCCTGGGTTCAGGAGCATGGGTTCTTCAAGGGTTCCCAAGCGAAGTTTGATGCCGCCCAAATCCTGGAGGATGGCCACCGGACGCCGGTGTTTCTGGGAAAGTCGCCTGATGTTGGCGATTACCTGGGCGTGTTCGTCCAATGTCCCGTGGGAGAAATTCAGGCGGGCGCAGTCAATTCCCAGACTGATGAGTTGGTCCAACATGTCCGGGTCTCTGGATGCTGGACCAATGGTGACCATGATCTTTGTCTTGCGCATGATGTCTGCCTTGTTACGTCTGGGCCGACCCAAGACGCCGACACAAACCTGTCCTGCTGGTCTTTAATATCTTACCTTGCATGAAATATAACAGACCGGCAAGTATTCTACGAACCGATAAGCCTCAAGGATTCAATAAAAAAGACGCCCCGATTTAGCGGGACGTCTTTTAATCTAGCCTGGATAGCTGGAAGCTGACGGCTGTTAGCTGATTGCTCCCAGCTAACGCCCGTTGCTTCTGTTGGCATCGAACCGGTCGGTGGCCGCTTTGATTCCAACGTAGCGGTTCTGTTGGAGCGCCTCTTTGCGTTCGCTGGCCCACTGGTTCGATGTCTGGATCCCCTTCAGGCTGCCCTGGAAATGGGGCATCACGTAACGGGCCAACAACTCATAACTGCGGTGGATCTTGTCCCGGGGCGCCCAGTCCTCAACCCGCATCATGAACTTGCCGAAGCCGCCGGTGAGCTCCTGCAGCCGCTCGATGCCGGCGATGCAGTCGTCGGGGGTGCCGACGATCCACTGGTTGTGGTCAACCATGTAGTCCACGATCTGGTCCCGGGGGACGTCCGGAGTCGAGTTGCCCAGGGTCTGACCGAAGTATTCGGTGACCACTCTGGCGCTGCCTTCCCGGATGTCTTTGAAAGCCTGCTCTTTGGTGTCGGCTAGGTGCATCCCCATCACCACACCCCAGTCTTCCCGGTGCATCTCTTTGCCATGCTCGGCCGCCGTCTCTTCGGCGATGGACCAGAGTTCAGCCAGGGAAGTCTTACGGATAGTGTC
>NZVX01000038.1 GCA_002698265.1 Chloroflexota bacterium
GACCTCAACGGCTGCCTCCCTGGCAGTCACCGCCATCAACGACCTATGGCAAGTGGACGACGAATGGTGGCGCGAGCGCCCCATATCCCGCCGCTACTATCAGGTAACCACCCAAGACGGTCGGCGCCTAACCATATTTAGAGACCAACTAAATGGAGATTGGTACTGGCAGAGAGGGGGGTGAAAGCTGACAGCGGTCAGCAATGGCCACCAGTCACGCCTATGTCATTCTGACCCAGCCGCAGCGGCGAAGAATCTGCCAAACTCGAAGGACAAAGGAATGAATCAGTACTACGTGTACATCATGCCCAGCTACCAGGGAACTCTGTACATAGGAATGACCAACGACTTATACCGCAGAGCATATGAACACCGCCATAAGTTGGTGCCTGGATTCACTCAGAAGTACAACGTGAGCAAGTTGGTGTACTACGAAGAGACGTCGAGTGTGGAGTCAGCCATCACCCGGGAGAAGCAGATCAAAGGCTGGCGAAGAAACAGAAAGGCAGTGTTGGTGGCATTGTCGAACCCGCATTGGGTCGACTTGGCGGAAAATTGGTATGAAGATCGAAGCTTGGCAGATCCTTCGCTTCACTCAGGATGACATATGTGGGCAAGGTACTTAGGCAAGACATGACTGTATGTAGGAGACGCGGGAAAAACTTCATTGGGAAAAGTTTTGCATGAGAACTAAATTCACTGTATCTGTCATTCTGAGCCAGTCCCGACGCGTCAGGACGGCGAATAATCTACCAAAGTGCTCGTAGCGAGTCCCCCCTTTCGTAAAGGGGCTAGGGGGATTTTGCCCCATCACAGAAGTAAACTATGACCTCTGACCTCTGACACCCCATGTACGCCGAACTCCACTGCCATAGCAACTATTCCTTCCAGGAGGGGGCATCCTCCGTGGAGGACTTGCTGGTGCGCGCCCATGATCTGGGGTACCGCGCGCTGGCTCTGACCGATCACGACAATCTGTGCGGGGCCATGCACTTCGCCCAAGTGGCCAAGACCCTGGAGATGCAATCCATCACCGGCGTAGAGATGACCATTAAAGATGGACAGGACGGGAAAGAAAACTCCCACCTGACCTTCCTGGCTGAGACTAAGGGGGGCTACAGCCAGCTTTCCAACCTCATCTCCTACTCTTACGTCGCCGCGGACCGCAGAAACCCCGCCCTGGATCTGAAGTACCTGCCCGGCGACCTCGACGGCCTGATTCTCTTGACCGGATGCCGCACGGGGCGGGTGCCAAGTCTTCTAACGGGGGGTCGGTTCGCCGAGGCCGAGACCCAACTGCGGCAATACCTGGACTGGTTCGGCACGGACAACGTGTTCGTGGAACTGCAGCAGAACCTGGTGCAGGGTGACACCAGCCGCAACCGGCGGCTCATCGACCTGGCCCGCAAACTGGGGGTTCCCACGGTGGCAACCAATAACGTCCACTACCATGTATCTGAGCGCCACCGCCTGCAGGACGCTCTTGTCTCCATCAAAAACAACCTCAGCCTGGAGCAGACCCACAAAGAGCGCCGGGCCAACAACCAGTTTTATCTCAAATCCCCGGAAGAGATGGCTACCCTGTTCTCTCGATGCCCCGAGGCCATCAAGAACACTCTACGCATCGCCGAGCGCTGTTCCTTCGACCTGACCAAAGACCTGGCCTACAGGTTCCCCGACTACCCGGTCCCCGAGGACGCCACTCCCCAGAGCCACCTGGAAGACCTGTGCCGTCAGGCCGCCGAACGCCGCTACGGCGGAGTTAATCAAAAAGCCGAAGACCGGTTGCAAGAGGAACTCTGGCTGATCGGGAAACACAACCTGGCAGGGTTCTTCCTGATCTACTACGAGATCATCCAGATGGCCAGGCAGATCATGATCGAGATGGGCCTCAGCGACGCCGAGATACCGCTTGAGGAACGCCCGCCGGGGAGGGGGCGGGGCTCGTCGGTGGCCATGCTGGTGGGCTATCTGATCGGCCTCTCCCACATCGACCCGCTGGAGTACAACCTGTCCCTGGACCGGTTCCTGTCTGACGACCTGGGCTCGGTGCCCGACATAGACCTGGACTTTCCCCGCACCATCCGGGAGGAACTCATCGTGAGAGTTCACCGTAAATGGGGCTGGGACCGGGCCGCGTTGACCGGCATGATCAGCACCTACCAGATGAAGGGCGTCATCCGGGACCTGGGCAAAGCCCTGGGCCTGCCCGCCCAGGACATGGACAAACTGGCCAAGCGGGTCGACTCCCACGATGCCAAGGAGATGGAGCTGGAGATGCTCCAACTGCCCGAGTTCCGGGACAAGGTGGACGCGCCGGGCTGGCGTGACCTCATCGAAATGGCGGCCCAGTTGGACGGTTTCCCCAAGTACCTGGCCCAACACCCCGGCGGCATGATCATCAGCTCGTCCCCACTCATCGACACCGTGCCGGTGCAGCAGGCGGCCATCGCCGACCGTTACATCTGCCATTGGGACAAGGACAGCATCGACCAGGCCGGGTTCGTGAAGATCGACTTCCTGGCCCTGGGCGCGCTGTCCCAGATGCAAGAATGCCTGCTTCTGATCGAGGAGCGAGAAGGCAATTTCATCGACCTGAGCCGCATCGACTTCGACGACCGGGCAGTCTACGAGACCATGCACCGGGCCGATACCATCGGCATCTTCCAGGTTGAATCGGCCGCCCAGATGCAGGCCGTGCCCCGCATCAAGCCCTGGAACCTGACCGACATGGCCTACGAGGTGGGCGCGGTTCGTCCGGGCGTGGGCGTGAACGACGGCGTGACTCAGTTCATCCAACGCCGTTCCGAGGGCATCCCCTGGGACTACGACCACCCCCTAGAGCAGCGTGCCCTGGAGCGGACCCTAGGAATCATCCTATTCCAAGACCAGGTGAACCAGGTGGCCATGGACGTGGCCGGCTTCACGTCTCTGGAGGCCGACCAACTGCGCCGGGCCTTCGGAAAGCGCAACAATGACCTCCTAATCCAACACTACTGGGAGAAGTTTCGGGAGGGGGCCGCCGGGCTGGGCGTCTCTGAGGACGCCGCCCAGCGGATCTTCCAGAAGTTCAACGGCCACTACATGTTTCCCGAGTCACACGCATTTGCCTTTGGCGCAACCGCCTACCACATGGCCTGGCTCAAGTATTACCACCCATTGGAATTTTACGTCGCCATCTTCAACCAGCAGCCCATGGGTTTCTACAACACCGAGACCCTTAAGGAAGACTCCAAACGCCACGGCATCACTGTCTTGAACCCAGACATCAACCACAGCCGGGAGAAATGCATCATCAGGAACGAGTCCGTCTTACTGGGACTGCGCTACGTCCGAGGGATGGGAGATGCCGCGGCAACCCAAGCGGTGGCAGCCAGAGACCAAGGCGGGCCGTTCAAGAGCCTGGCTGACGCCATGGAACGCACGGGACTACAGCGGGAGATCATCGAGAACCTGGTCACCGCCGGAGCCTTTGATGCATTGAACGCCGCCGGTACAACCGGATCAATGGAAAAAACAGAAACGGCCAAGACGGCGGGAGCGGTTGGTACGGCTGGGATAGCAAGAAATAAAGGCGCGGTAAGCCGCCGACAGGCGCTGTGGGAGGTGGGTCTGCGATACCGGCCAATCAACACGCAGCAGCCTTTGCCGCTGCCCGTGGAACAGGACATGACGGAACTGCCTGAGCAGAGCGAGTGGGAGACCATGGGTGAGGAATACCGCATCCTGGGGCTTTACCCGGAGGGCCACCTGATGGCCCTGGCCCGGCCCCATCTGAGGCCAGGAACCTTATCCAGCCGCGACATCGAGGCCAAGGCCGACGGCGACATCGTTACCGTGGCCGGACTGGTCATACGCCGCCAGCGTCCCCTGGCCAAGGCGGTCTTTCTCACGTTGGAGGACGAGTTCGGCCACATCCCGCTGGTGGTATGGCCCGGCGAATTCGCCAAGTACCGTCAGATCATCAGGGAGCCGCTGCTGGTCATCCGCGGCGAGGTCTCGCGCCGGGAGGGCACCATGAACATAGTGACCCACCACGTGGAACCCATGCCCACCATGAAGAATCTACCTAAAGCCAAAAACTGGCAGTAGGGCGTCTAAACCGGCCGGAGTTACGACTCCAGGTCGGCCTTCATTTTTTCGCCAACTTCTTCTCATCCATGGGGGCAGCCAAGGCATACAACAGCTTCACGGGGGCCATGAGCGTAGGGATCGAAGTGATCCGGCCCTTGCTTCAACACTGGTCCCGTCACCGGCAGGCGAGACGGAGATCTGCCAGTCTAGCTCCCATTTATTCGGCATAACCACATGGAAGCCCACGCGTTCGTTGGGCACAAAATCGGTGATGGTTATCCAGTCCCGTTTGCCACCGCTTTTATTCGACGAGTACTTATGACCGACCGCAACCGGCCCATCCATTTCCGAGGAGATATCTACCGAGTGAGCGGCCCATCCGGCGTGCCGAGCCAAGTCGCTAACAGCTTCAAATACCTTGTCCACAGGCGCGTTTACGGTAATCTTACCCATTGCTATCATCCTTCCCGTCGTTTAAACGAACCAAGTGGCCCAGAATTACATACTTTCGACGAATAAATTCATAAATCATGTCTAACACGTAGAAATATGGCCATAGTATGTGTGTAATGCCTTCTCAAACTGGGTTGCCGGTCTGGTGCTAGAATGTCCGCCAAACGTTCACCCATTCACCAAGGAGTCAATTCATGATCGATACAGTGATCAAAGGCGGGACAGTGGTCACACCGGCCGGGGTCGGCGATTGGGACATCGGTCTGGAGGGCGAAAAAATCGCCGCCGTGGCCATGCCCGGTGTCCTGCCCGCTGAGGGTGTACGTCTGATCGACGCCACCGGCAAGATAGTGGTCCCAGGCGGAGTCGAGGCCCACGCCCACGCGGCAGCCAACGTTCAAGAAGGGTTGCGGGAGTTGGTGCCCGGAACGCCTAACGCGGGCCCGGCCGTTCATTCCCTGGGCGCCATCTGGGGAGGCACCACCACCGTGGTCGACTTCACCCCTGTCAACAATGAGGGCGACTTGGCCCAAGGGGTTCACGATTTCATGTCGGTCTGGCAGGGACAGGCCTACACCGACTACGCCACCCACGTCATCTACCGCAACTCCAACACACCCGACTCCATCGCCAGGTTCGGCGAGTTGGTCGCGGCGGGCTTCCCCAGCGTCAAGATATTCACCACCGATATCCGTCCCCCCGGCAATGAAGGCCGGACTCTGACCCCCGGTGGACGCCTGGAGACTGGACGGCTCTACGACCTGATGGAGCAGGTATCCCGCCACAGCGGCATGTTGGCGGTCCACGGCGAAGACGATGAGCTAGTGATGTACAACTACCTGATGGCCCAACAGCGGGACCAATGGGACTGGTACAACGCCAACCTGATCCACTCCAAAGCCGTGGAAGACCTGGCATTTAGGCACGTTACACGGATGGCCGAACGAACCGGCGCTGGTATGTACTTCGTTCACGTGACCGCTAAAGACGGGGTGGATGTCATCGCAGAGGCCCGCAGCAACGGCCAGCCGGTCTACGGAGAAGTCCTCACTCTGGCTTTGTCCTTCGATGCCAGCCGCTACCGGGAGGACGATGGGATGAAGTACCACACCTATCCTTCCCTAAAGGGTGAAGAAGATACCGTCAGTCTGTGGGATGCCATCATGAAGAGCGACCTTTCCTTCACGGCCACCGACAGCAGCTTCACCACCTATCTGGACAAGATCGCCGGAAGGAACATTGAGGACATGCGCGGCGGGAACATCGGCATCGAGATACGCATGGGCGTCAACTATACCGAGGCCGTGGTTAAGAAAGGCATGTCCTTGGAGCGCTTTACCGACATCACTTCCAGCAACGCCGCCAAGATACTGGGCATGTACCCCCAGAAGGGCGCCATCGCGGTGGGCAGCGACGCCGATTTCGCCATCATCGACCCCGCGATCAAAAAAGCCCTGTCCATGTCCGACCTCCATGTTCGCGACTTCAGTCCCTGGGAGGGCTGGGAAGTAGAAGGCTGGCCGACCACCGTGATTCTTCGAGGCAAGATTATGGTGGATAACGGGGAATTGTTGGGTGACGGCAACGACGGCCAAATGATTCTCCGCAAGGTGGACCAGAGCGTACTGCAACGACCCACGGTATAGACCAACCAGGGCCAGAATTTACAATCGAGATTTGAGGGGGCTGCCGTGGACAGGCCGAAGATAGCCGTATTCTCGGGACCAACATCGACCATCGCCAACTCGCCTTCACTGGTCACCAGCAACAAAGGCCGCGCCGCCAGCGATCGAAGCCTGCCGGGACGCTTCGACCATCTGGTGGCCCAATCTCTCTACGAGCCAGTAACCGTCAGGATCAAGAAGTTCAGCGCCCATCCCATGGAAGAAGACGCCAAGGACGTCTACTTCGATGACGGCAAAGGCTATTACGAAGTAGAACTCCATCCGGAGGACGGCGCCTTTCTTCTGCCCTACATGGCCCGCCGCAAGGACGGGTCCGGGGAGGGGGTGCCTTTCGAAGCCGGAGACATGACCAACGCGGCCATCGAGTACGGCGGGCGGCAGACTTTCTACCCCGACGCGTCACGGGTCTTCGCAGACATCGACCGGGGCATCGCTGGCCGGGATGAGCACGGCGAGGGGAACCTGCTAGACCGCCGGGCGGATTTCGAATTCATCAGGGCGCTTCCCCCGGCAGGCTACACGGAACAAGGCGAAAAGGCGGGAGTGGACTACTTCCCATATCAGCCCTGGCCCATCAGCCGGCGTCCCCGATACTCCGACCTGGCCCGAGTCACCAACACGGTCCAGCGTACTCTAGCCCAGGGCGGTCTCGCCGGGGCGATCTGGCTGGAAGGAAGTCCTACCGTTGAGGAGACCTCCTACTGGCTAAACCTGCTGATTGATACCCAACTCCCCATCGCTACCTGCGCGTCTCAGCGCACTCACGGCCAGTTGGCCAACGACGGCGACCGCAATATCGTCGACGCCGTGGAAGTGATTCTCTCCGGCGAGACCGCTGGTATGGGGGTTGTCGGTGTCCAGGACGAACGGATCTACGCTGCCAGAGAATTCAAAAAGGCGGACGACCGGCCGGGCAACTACAAAGCCACCGGCGGTCACGGCGGAATCTTGGGGACAGCAGGGCCTCCGGTGACCGTCTGGTACCGCCCCAACTACAAGCACACCGCCACCTCAGAGGTGAACCTGACTCGTGTCCCGGCCGATGTGATCTTCACCGATAAGATCGGCGACACAAGCCCCGTCAGCGTTAGAGTGAAAGACTCCGACGGCGGGTTGATGGCAACCGCCATTCCCAGGGTGAACATCATCAAGCAGGCGTCATATATGGGCGAGGACGACAGTTCTAACCCCGATCAAGAGGTAGATATCTTGGCCCGCATCGCCAAGGCCCTGGCCGACCAAAGCAACCCGGACGACAAATCCCCCAAACTCCACGGCCTGGTGCTTGAAGGGACCTCTCCCTACGGGTTGGGATCGACTTCCCAGATGGCCGCTTTGGCCATCGCCGTCTACAGCGGGTTGCCGGTGGTCCGGGTGGGCCGCTCCGACCCGGGCGGCAGGGTGCCCGGATTCATGCATGACCTTAGCATCGCGGGCAGCAACTTGGACGCCAACAAAGCACGGCTGCTATTGATGGCTTCGATGCTGAAGCTCGGCCGGTTCCCCAAAGCCAAAGACCCGCGAAATCCCACTTCAAAAGAGAAGGACGCGCTATTGGCCAAGATCGCTGATTTCCAGGAGATTTTCGAGGCCCACTAGCCCTGGGAAGTCATCACTAGCCGTGTGGCAGAGGCCGGGAGATCAGGTCCTCGATGCGGCTTCGGGTCGCGTCTTGGTTGAAGCCTCGGAGCAGGTTGATGCGGTTCCGGTTGGGGTCGCCGCCGTGCCAGTACTCGTACACTTCTTGGCGCATGCCCGAGGAGGAGACCGCCAGGTCGTGGGCCAGGCGGTACAGCCGCGATTTGTATTCGGCGTCCACGCCCTTGCCCCGCAGATAGCGGTCCAGGTAGGGCCGCAGCTCTGGGCTAGCCAGGTCATTCTCGCTGGGCTGCATAATCAGGCCGGAGCCCGCGACCTCCCTCAATATCTGGACCATCCTGGCGGATATCTGGGTGAAGTAGATGTTCATGCCGGTCATGGAACCTAGGGCCATTACGCCACTGTCCTCCATGTGAGCGCCGTGCTCCACGCCGTCCATGGCGTGCAGCCAGATCTCGGTGTACATGACCATCTCTCCGATCTTGGCGGAGACTTCGCGGTAGTCCAAGACACCAATGGATTCGGCGATCATGGTCGCTACTGTTGTCATCACTTTCATGCGTTCGTGGATGCGGCAGAGATTGCCCCACTCGGTGAAATTTATCCCAGCGGCGAAATCGCGCCGTAGCGGCTCCGAGTCATAAAGCATGAATACCCGGTCCCATGGCACCAGGACGTTCTCGAAGAACAGCATGCAGTCCTGTTCGTCGTAGGACACGCCCAAGGGATGTCCGTAGCTGCCGTTCCAGATTGACACCGGCTCCCGGCATAAGATCTTCATCCCGGAACTGTTGGTCGGGATGGAGAAGGCCAGGACAAACTTGGGGTCGGAGCGCTGGGTGAAAGTCGCTGAAAGGGACACATAGGTCTCGTTGCTGATGGGCGCGGCGGTGGCCAATTGTTTGCCGCCGGTGATGATTATTCCCTCGGAAGTTTCCTCGACCACGTGCAGCGCCAGGTCCTCTTCCCGACGGGCCCGTTGCTCGTTCTGAGGTTGCTCGCTGCGGTCGACCTGTGGGTCTCCCAAGGCGTGGGTCAAGAAAAGGTCGTTTTCCATGCAATACCGGTGGTAATTGCCCACGTTCTCGCCGAAATCACATTGCGGATGTTTTACGGAACTCAGTTTCCCCCGCGACCTGTAGAGGGAGATGATATACGGCGCCAAAACGTCGGGTGCGCGGCCCAGTTGCCCCCAACTCTGGCTGGTCCAAACTTCGCTGTTCCTCCGTTTCTTCTTGAGGTCATCCGCTGAACGGGGAATCAGCCAAGACATGCTGCAGCGGTTTCCCGACTCGGGGGATACAAAGGTCATGGTGTCTTGGAATTCGCTGCTGTGTTGGAGGTCGTAGATACGGGCCAACTCATTGACCATCCCAGAGAATGCCGGGTGGGATGGAACGTCGTCGATCCGCTTGCCGTCCATCCAGACCTCGCGGCCGTCCCTGAGACTTTCGATGTACCGCGCGCCGGTCATGGCGCCTCGGGCGGCAGTGATGTCCAAAGCCATGACCGGCCTCCTTACGTGATTGCCATTAATTGTCCGGCGAGGCCAATCTCTTTGTTTGGGCCCGGGTTATCAGAGTCAACTTTCCGATCAGAAAGTTACCGGGAGTTCCGTCAGACCGCGCAATACCGGGTTTGGCCGCCATTCCAATTCCTGTTCCCCAAGTCGTAGATCAGGCAGTCCTCGCACCACAGCGCCGATGGCAGCCTGCCCTTCCATACGGGCTAGAGCCGCTCCTAGGCAGAAGTGGATGCCGAACCCGAACCCGACATGACGCCCTTCGGAACGCTCGATCTCGAACCTGTTGGCGTTGTTGAACCGCGCCGGGTCTCGGTTCGCCGCAGCCAGGTTTAGAGAGAGCCGGTCTCCTTCTTTGATCTGCGTGTCGCCAATCTTGTAGCTCTCCAACGCGGTTCGTGAGATGGCCTGCACCGGGCCGGTGTAACGGATGATTTCCTCAACGGCCGACTCCAATAATGAGGGCGTATTCCGCAGCAGTTCCAATTGCGACGGGTTCTGAAGCAGGGCCAAAATCCCGTTGCCAATCAGGTTGGTCGTTGTTACATGCCCTGCGAAGATCAAGAGCACGCACATGGAATACAGCTCGTCCTCTGTGAACGAATCATTTTGGTCCTCCGCGGTCACCAAAGCACTGAGCAGATCGTCTTTCGGTTCAGCCCTCCGCTCGGCGACGGTCTCTCGAAGGAACTCAATCAGTTCGGTCAAGCTTTGCGATGCCGGCCCGGCGTTCTCGCGGGCGTCGCGCATGTGCCCCGCCAATGTGGCCAGATCGTCGGACCATTTCTTGAACTTTTCCCGGTCTCGGTCGGCAACGCCTAATACCTCGGAGATCACCAGGGCCGGTAGTGGGTAGGCCAGCTCTGAGATGACCTCCATGCTTCCCTTTTTTCGGACATCGTTCAGAAGCAGGTCGGCGGAGTCTTGTACCTGAGATCTGATCCTTTCCAACACCCCTGGTGTGAATGCCCTATTCGCCAGCAAGCGCAGTCGTGTGTGGTCGGGAGGGTCCCTGAAGATCATCATCGCCATGAAAGTCTGCTCAAGGGTTTTGACGGTTTGTCCTCCGCCGGCCTCTTGAATCAGGGCGGAGAAGCTTGTAGAAGAGAGACGGGGGTCCCTCAGCGCATCCATAACGTCTTGATACCGCGTTAGAACCCAGACTTGGGAGCCTTCGCTCCAGTGGACCGGGTCTTCGGACCGAAGATGATCGTATCTTTCGTAAGGGTTCTGGACCGGCCGCCCGGTGATCGGATCATTCTGCTGAATCATGACTTCTCCCCGGTGAATCACACCCGACGAATCACACCCGACGAATCACAATGGAAGGTACACTGCCTGCCCGGTCTGGCTGCTGCGTATGACCGCTTCGGTCCATTCCATGTAGTGTACTCCAGTCTCGAAGGGAACCATATCCACCTGCTCCGTGCCACGGATGGCGTTGGTGAATTGTTCCTCCACCCGATAGTGGGCCTGACCGTCGGCCGGGTTGCGCACTTCGGTTAGCTGGTCGTCGCCCCGGCGCCCGGCGAAGACATTCTGTTGCTGGTCGATGTGGATCGTGCCCTCGGTGCCGTAGATCCAAGTCTGGTTGCCCGTCGACAGGCCGGTGGTGGCGCTCATCCTCATGTGGACTTGAGCCCCATTTGCCAGTTCGTAGAGGATGTTCACGTGGTCGGGGATGGAAACCGAGACCATCTGGCCATTTTCGTCGGACCGGTATGGCACGTGGATCTTGGACATGGCCATGACACGGTTGCCACGTCCCAACCAGCGCATCATTGATTCATAGGACGCGCCGATATTTAACGTGTTGTACCCGCTCATCCTCCAATCGTGCCGCCAGTGCAGCTCGCCTCCGAAGTCGGCGAAACGGTTCTGTAATGCCTGCATCTCCACGGATAGCACTTCGCCCACGGAGCCATCGTTAACTAATCGCTTGATCAGGTTGTCAATCTTGTAGGTTGTGGATGTTGGGGTCAGCTGACATACCAGTTCAGGGTGGGCATGGGAGGCGGCCAGCATGTCGCGGGCGTCTTGGGCGGTGGCAGCCATTCGGGCCTCGGTGAGAACGTGCTTGCCCTTCTCCAACGCAGCCAACGTCATCGCCCGGTGCATGTATGGCCAGGTGCCGATGCAGACCGCGTTTATGCTTTCGTCTTCCAGTAATTCTTGCCATCCGCTGTAGACCTGAGAGATATTGAACTGGTCTGCCACGGTTCGGCTGGATTCCAAGGTGCGGTTGGCCACACCGACGATCTCCAGCCCGTCAATCTGCTGAAAGCCTGGGATGTGCCGGTTGCGGACGTTTCCGCCCGCGCCGATGAGTCCGACGCGAATCACTTCCTCCGCCATGTAGGTCCTCCTGAACGAATCGATGTGTCGCTTATTTTCAGGGTAATAATGGCAGCAGCTCCTCGGAGATTAACTGGAGGTATTCGAGTCGGGCTGTCTTTTCATTGGGCAGGTTCAAGCATCCGAAACCGATGTATTCTAAGCCGTTCTCCCGGTGACTGCGCACGATGGTCTCCGCGCAATCCTGGGGGCTTCCGACCACTGTCCAGTCAGCGAGTTCCCGTGCCCCTCCGAGACCGAAGTCGACGGTGCTGGATTCCTGCATGTTGAAATTCGAGTACAAACCCTTTTTGGCTTCACCTGCCGCTATGGCCTGAAAGACAGCCGTCTCCCGGTCCCTCGCGATGGAGATCGAGCGGTTGGCTGCCAGGTAACCAGTTTTACCCGGCTGTTCCGCAATGGCTTCCCAGTACATCGTCGAAAGTTGGTCGATGTCTTCCCAGTTTGGTTGGGGGCCTAGCAGGCAGGCGTCGGCGATGGCCGCCGCCCGGCGCACCGCACCCCGGCTCTGCGCGGCGAGCCAGATGGGTGGATGGGGTTTCTGTACGGGCGTGATGCCCAATCGGCCGCCGCGGACGGTCCAGTGTCGGCCCTCATGGTTGACCTCTTCCCCCGTCCACAACTCTTTCATCAAGGCTATCGATTCCTCGAGACGGCTGACCCTCTCCGCCCGGTTGGTCCCGAATGCCTCCAGTTCTTTCTCCACGTAACCCAGACCTACTCCCAAGGTGAACCGTCCGTTGCTGATCTGGTCTAAGGTCGCGGTCTGCTCGGCGATGTCCACCGGGTTGTGGTAGGTCAGCAAGAGGATGCCAGTCATGAGCCGAAGCCCATCTGTGTCTGGCGCCAACCGAGAAAGGACCTGCATGGGCTGGGGCCAGATGGTGGGGTAGGCGATGAAGTGCTGGGGCATATAAAGCGTGGTGAAACCCATGCCACGGGCCTGCCGGAAGATCTCGGCCGCCTCTTCTATCTGCTCGTATAGTGGCCTGGTTGGGTCGTCGATGTAATCCCGGACATATAATCCGACGTCCATTCTCACCCTTAAGGTCGCCAAAATAGCAGGGCCTGGCTGGAATTGGTCACAAGTATAACAAAGGTGGCTACAGGCTGGAACTTTGACGTTATTCCCCGAAATGGACAAATCGTAAATCGTAAATAAGTAAGTTTGGTTTTGCTATAATTCGCTTCGAACTAAGGGGAGTAATGGCCTCAGAACAACAGAAAAAGATCCTCGTTTTAGGGACAACGAAGACATTCGGACCGTTGTAACCACCCGCCTGAA
>NZVX01000105.1 GCA_002698265.1 Chloroflexota bacterium
CACCACCGCAACCAGGTCGACTCCCTTCATCGCCGCCAGACACCGTGCGTGGTTTCGCCCCATCTCGCCGACTCCGACGACTGCGACCGACAGACTCAGCGCAGAACCAGATGGACTCATTACTCGCCCCACCGGACCTGGTCATCCTGATCGGTCAACCGACGGACAAATCGTGCCGGGTTACCGACCACCAGCGTCCGGACCGGCACATCATCAATGACGACCGCGCCGGCGCCGACGACAGCACCCTCCCCTATGGTCACCCCACAGACGATGGTGGCGTTCGCACCGATCGATGCACCGTTGCCGACGACGGTGGGCGTGACCAACCACTCACCCACGGCACTTGGGTGAAGATCGTTTGTGAACGTGACAGCTGGCCCGATGAACACTTCGTCTCCGATGGTGACACCGTTGTATATGTTGACATTGTTCTGGATCTTGCATCGTTCACCGATCACCACCCCGTGATCGATGTAACAGTGTTGACCAATCGAGACGCCCGCGCCGATACAGACCGACTCCCGCACCTTCGTCCAGTTCCAGATCCTGGATTCATCACCGATCAACGCACCGGGGGAGACAACGGCCGTGGGATCTATGTAAGTTGAGGTCATGGGCCTACCAACGCGTGCTGGAACGCAGAGATAATGCGATCTTGAGCCGACACGTCCAGGTAGGGGTGCATGGGAAGGCTCATTACGCGTGATGAGGCCAACAATGCCACCTGAGTTCCATCCGAAACCACCGGGCAGGCACGATACGCTCCGTTGAAGTGGACGGGGTGGGGATAGAAGACGCAGGTGGGGATGCCTGCCTCGGCCATTCTTGAGCGAATGACCTCCCGTCCCTCGACCTCGACGGTGTACTGGGCCCAAACCGGTTCCACGCCCGCCTCCGCTCTTGGTGGGGTGACGAGGCCAGCCACCGCCTCGGAGTAGCGTGCCGCCACGGCCTGTCGATCCCTGAACTCGGCGTCGAATACTTCCAGCTTCGCCAGGAGCACCGCCGCCTGAAGTGTGTCGAGGCGGCCGGTCAGGCCGACCCGCTCATGGCTACTCGGTGCGGCATCAGCTCCGTGGTTCCGTATTGAGCACAATGCCGAGGCCAACCGATCATCGTCACAGAACACGGCTCCGCCGTCCCCGTATGCGCCCAGCGGCTTGGAAGGGTAGAAGGAGGTCGTGGCAATGACGCCACGAGCGATGCCGCTGCGACCATCGCGTGTCGCACCCAAAGACTGAGCACCGTCAACGATGAGCCATGCGTCGTGCCGCTGCGCAAGCAATTCGAGTTCACTGCCCCTGGCCGGGTGACCAAAAAGGTCCACGGCGATTACTCCCACTGGAGACGGACCGGGAAGCTCCCAGGCCAACTCGGCAGATTCCGGATCCAGGTTGTAGGTAACCGGATCAACATCGGCGAAAATCGGCTCTGCGCCGACCAATCGCACCGCCTCCGCAGTCGCCACGAATGTGAAGTCAGGAACGACCACCCGGTCACCGGGCGCCACCCCCAGTGCCATCAGCGCCATCTGCAGCGCGTCCGTGCCCGACGCACAGGTCACGCAGTGCCGTCTCTGGACGCGTGCGGCGAGCAGGTCTTCCAGTTCTAGGACCTCAGGACCCATGATGTAGGAACCGTGTTCCAGGACCCTGGAGATCGCCTTCTGGATCCGGTCGCCGAGGGCCCGCTGCTGGGCCGCCAGATCGATGAATGGGATCGTAGACATCAGTCTTCCGTCAGGTGTCGTCGGTGCTCGTCACGCCAATCGATGAGTTCCCGCAGTCCGTCGACCAGGTCTGTCTCTGCCACGAAATCAAGGTCGAGCCTGGCAGCTGTCGGATCGCCGATCCGGTTGCGGACGAACGACACCGCTTCGGAGTGATAGTCGATGTCGACCTTCTGGCCTGTGAGTCGGATCAGCATCGCTGCCAACTCGCTGATGGAGGTTCTGGTGCCAGTACAGACGTTGTAGCAACGGTCAACGGTGCCAGCCTTCATAGCCGCGACGTTCGCTCTTGCACAATCCCGGACGGACACGAAGTCGTATGCCTGTGTCCCGTCTCCGTAAACCATTGGTGCTTCACCGCGATCAAGGCAGTCGAGCATCTTCATAATGACAGCGACGTAGGCACCTCGGTAGTCCTGTCGCGGTCCATACACGTTGAAGTAGCGCAACGCGATATACCCGAGCCCGTCCCGATGGTGGAACGCCTTCGCCATCGCCTCGCCACCTATCTTGGTCGCGCCGTAGATTGTCGTGTTGTTGAAGGGATGCGATTCGGCCATCGGTTCTTCGACCGCGTCGCCGTATACCGATGCGGACGAGGAGAACACCAGACGCTGCACGCCTGCGTCACGGCAGGCCTCGAGAACGTTGAAGGTCCCGGTCAGGTTGACGTCGAATCCGTCGCGAGGGTGTTCATGGCAATGGAGTAGCCAGAGCGCGGCAAGGTGAAAGACCCCATCGGCCCCATCGAACGCGTCGCGGACTGCAGCCGGACTACAAATGTCGCCATCTACAATCGTCACACGAGGATCCTTGAGCGCGCCCTCCAGGTTCTCGTGAGTACCTCTGGCGAAATTGTCAAAGACGACGATCTGGGACACGTCCTCGTTCAGTAACTCATCGACCGTGTGCGAGCCGATGAGGCCGGCCCCACCGATCACCGCCAACTTCGAGCCGTCTAGTTTCACAACTTGGTCCTCGAGGTCGCGACAGTCCCGACTGCACGCCCTGACGTGCTGCTATGCATGAGATCTGGATTGACGGCCCGCTGCCAGCCAGCCATCACGTTCCCATCTCGGCTGCAAGTGCCATTTCCCTGAACGTAGCGCTCGTTGACATCAGACACTCGAAGGTCCCCACGCCGACTATGCGACCATCGTTCATCTCGACGATCATGTCGCAATCCTTCAGCGTGGACAGGCGGTGGGCCACGAGCATGACAGTCACCTCGCGGTCAAGACCCGACAGCGAGTGGACGATCGACTGTTCGGTCAGACTGTCGAGCGCACTCGTAGCCTCATCGAAGACGAGGACACTCGCCTGTTTGTATAGCGCCCTGGCGATGCCGATTCGCTGGCGCTGACCACCCGAGAGTCGAATCCCCCGTTCACCCACCATCGTCGCATACCCCGCCGGTTCACTGTCTATGAACTCGGCGATCATCGCCCGGCTCGCCGCCTCACGGACAAGCTCCATGTTGACATCTTCGACAGGTACTCCGAACGCGATGTTCTCCGTCAGGGAAGCGTCAGCGAGAAAAATGTGCTGAGGCACATGCGCTATGGAGCGCTGCCACGCTCTCAGACGGTTTCCCTCTATCACGAGTTCGTCGACCAGAACCGCCCCCTCGACCGGCGTGAGGAGCCCCATGAGAAGATCGAGTAGCGTGCTCTTACCGCATCCTGTCGGTCCGACCATGCCTACACGCGCTCCCTTTGCGATGGCCAGGTCCATGCCGTCGATCACCCACGGTCCATGCTCCGTGTAGCGGAACCGGAGGTTCTCGAACTTGACTTCCCGACGGAACTCCAACGGCTCTGACGCCGGTAGGCCGTAAGTTGCCGGCATCGGCTGATCAAGGATCTCGAGTGCAGTGACGAGCAGGGAGCGGTGGCCCAATACGGAAGTTACTGCTTGATAGCACTGCTGGTAGACCGGTAGAAGTCGTTGGCCTCCGAGAGCCAGCGCCCCGAGAATCGGGAGCCCACCTGCGATACCGCCAGATCTACCGCTCAAGACAACGGCGAGCATCGCAACCAGCAGCATCGCAACGGCCTCCATCACCACACGCGGTGCCCGCTGAATGACAGTGTTGGATCCGTAAGCTTGGCGCATCGGCCGATCCGAGTTGCGAAACTGATCCAGGAACACGGTCTGGGTCCCGTCGATCAGCACATCGCGAATCCCCCCGACTCCCTCCTGGATCGCCTTCACCACGCGGGTCTGCTCTTGGGCGATTCGTCGGCTGTTGTCTTTGAGTCGATCGCTCAAGACCCAGGTAATCGCGACATAGCCGCCGCCAAAGCCGACCATGGCAATCATGGCAATGACCGGATCGATCAGGAGCAGTGCGCCTGTCACGGTCACCATCGTCAACACCGAGCCGATGACAACCTGGAGGGGGGCGAACATCCCGTTCACGACGGCTTCCACCTTGTGAATCACCCCGCTCGTGATCTCACTGGTGCTACGCCCGATATGAATGGAATACGGCTGATAAAGCGTCCGCTCGTAAGCCTCGGCGCTGAGATCGGCGCCGATGGCCACGGCCAGGCGCGAAGTCGACCATACG
Source organism: Chloroflexota bacterium (assembly GCA_002698265.1). GTDB lineage: Bacteria > Chloroflexota > Dehalococcoidia > Lucifugimonadales > UBA3495 > UBA9611. The sequence goes on from NZVX01000105.1 coordinate 4,305, forward strand.
ACTGCCAGTCGGATCGCCGCCGCCAGCAGCACACCGGCAACGAACACCATGGCAAGGGGAAGAACGAGCTCCTCGGGCCGGGTCACGCCCAGCAACTTCGCCAGGTAAGCGACCGGCCCATACAGAAACACACGCTCGGGGTCGACCAGGACAGTGATGAAGGGAATCACCGCGCCGAGTGTGAACACCTCTGCGAAGGCGCTGACGCCCATCAACAGCGAAACTATGACGAACTGCTTCCGGCGACGGGGGTGAAGATGGCGCCAGAGCCTGAGCGTCAACCTGGGAATACCCAACTTGGCCGATTGCTCGGTCGGGCTGTTGGTCATCACCGCACTTCGCGTGCGACAGATAGGAGGGCTCTCCGCATTTCGTCTAGAACGTGACCGGGGTCGTCACAATACCGTCGCTTGAATTTTGTCACCGCGTCGACAACTGCATCGTCCGACCACCAGCTCTGGACATCGCTCCAAATTGCCGAAACATGACTTGCAGCGGACTCCGGGGTGTCATGGAAAACACCAACCCTTGCGAGGTCCTCAAAATATGGCACGGCTGATTCAAGGAGTTCCCATCTGGTGGTGTCCCAGAAGATGACCGTAGGCACATCCAGGAAGAACGACTCGAGGTACGTCGTCCCATTGCTGGTCGCGATACACAACCTGGTTTCGGCAAGCAAGTCCATGATCGGGCGTCGGCCGTCATCAAGCAACACCTCGGGAAAGCGATGCCGCCAGCGGCATTGCTGGCTCCAACTTAGGTCATAAGCCGAAAGGCGGACGGTCAGAGAATCGCAAGCCGTGGGCGAAAGCGCCGCCACGAAGGTGAATTGGTCCTCCAGATATCCTAGGAACTGACTGGGAAGAGCGCGACTCGCCAGATCGAAGCTCTGGAAATGGGGGCTTAAGATGCTTGTGACCAGAAGAACGCTGTCCTTCAGCGCGTAGTCGGATGCCGTGGGGATCGGTGCCTTCAACATGCCAATGGGAACCACCTTCGGTTCAGCGGGATCAGACCACCCCCAACTCAAGAACCGATCGGCAATCGCGATCTGATGGTCGTGATCGAATGACCAAGCGGTGCCAATGTGCCCTCCATGCTGGCCGATCACCAGAGGAGTACCCTCCTCGGTTCTTGCCGCACACCACTCCTTGAACACGTCGTCGTAGAAATGAGAGCCCCCGGTAAAGATCACCTTCGGTGCGCTAGGCCATCGACGACGATCCGACTCATCGCACAAGGCTCCGTATCCCTCAAGATACGCTGTCGGCATCTGCTCGGGGATCAGACTTCGCAAGCACGGTTCAAAGCCGGCCCCTTCGGTACCACCGAGATCCCAGCGGCGGTATCGGTCATGGACAGGAACGTCAGCAGGCGACTCGACGGCAACGAGCCTGGGTACCTGACCCAGTCGGCGCTGCAAAGCTAGTTCCTCTCGCAGTGACCTGAGACCAGTGTTATGAATGAAACAATCCGTTGGCCTCATAAGCCTGCTGGACAGACTGGAGCACGCGGCAACCAGACTCGTCTTCAGATTAAACGTCTGAGGTGGATGTGGCTGAGCGATCTCCGTTGACGACCCGTAGTGGGTTCCATGGTCGATTCCAGCGGCCTGGCGTTCTAGACGCGGCACGTCAGCAAAGTCAGTCAGGATTCTGCCGTATAGAAAGTGGTTCCAACTATGGCTGTTCCCGAGATGAAAGAAGTCCTCCATATCATTTGGGACCCGTGCATCCTCAAGCCCCTTGAGCACAATCGTTCCGGAAAGTTCGTGATCTCTGGTCGCGTGATGAACAGATGACCATCGGTCAAAAAGGGTCTGTGTAAAGTAACCTAGCCACGGCCCTAGAAGTATTCGCCAGTACCGCGAACTGTGATCAGTGCTGTGAAACTCATTCAGTTTTTCCGAGACTTCAACCAACAGTTTCTCGTGGAGAGACTTTAAAAATCTACGATCCTGGACGAATTGTTCACGATCATCCCAGTGGTACGGGAGCACCTCCACATCCAACTCCGACCACCGATGGCGTCGTGAATACAAGCGACACCACTCGCCCAGAAAGAGCATCGGTTGGGTTTCATCCCAAGACCCCTCGAGCGCCGTCGTTACCAGGAGCCTCTCCATCGGAATGAAGACTACTTATTCTTATTCCTTCGTCATGGACATCGTTTCGGTCAAATGTCGACAAACGCCTGATAGCCGATCTCCGGCGAGACATGCACATAGGGAGCAAGCGATGTCGAGTTCCAGCACCAACGCCAGTCAGGCGATTGGCGTCGCTGCTACTCCATCGATGTCCGCCACCGCTAGGTTCTCGAATCGCTCCGTTCCGAGGTAGCGACTATTAATCGTAGACACAAGAATATGGATTTAGACTCTGCGGCAAAGGCGATCGGCGCCTAAGCACCTAGGGGCTCGCTGTTGTGACCAGTACCTCGACCATCCTCATCGCGGGGGCCGGCCAATTAGGCTCCCGTTACCTTCAGGGACTCGCCGCCTGCTCAACGAACCTCCGGATCTTCGTGCAAGATCCCGATTCCTCAGCTCGAGCGGCTGCAATCAGCCGCTGGGAGGAAGCAGGCGGATCAGTGACAGACCATGTTGTTACCGCCCACGACAGCCTCAAAGACACACCGAGGGAACTAGACCTCGCAATCGTCGCTACGACTGCATCTGTCCGCCCGACAGCCACTGAGCAGATTGCTAACCACGCCGATATCCAGATGTGGATCCTCGAGAAGGTGCTGGCCCAGAACCTCGCCGGATTGGACGACCTGCTGGTTTCGACCGCTGATGCGACGGGGGCGTGGGTAAACACCCCTCGTAGGATCATCGACTGGTACCGCAGGATTGGAGAGGCTGGCGCCGCACAGAGTCCTGTTGAGATCGTGGTGGACGGCGGCGGATGGGGAATGGCGTGCAATGCGATTCATTTCCTGGACCTTTGCGCCTGGTGGTCCGGCGGACGGATCGACACGGTGGACACCGCGGGCCTGTCGCCCGAGTGGTTGCCCGCACGTCGACCGGGGAACTTCGAAATCAGTGGAATGATGGAAGTTCGGTTCACAAGCAACAGTAGCGTTCTGCTCCGGGATGCCGGCGGTAGCGAACCGTTGACGATTTCCGTCAATTCTGCCAACCACAAATGGCACATCCAAGAATCGGAGGGTCGTGCAGTGCGATCCGACGGACGACGAGATGACGGCCGACTGACCCTCCAGAGTGAACTGACCGGCGGTCTGGTCGACAGTTTGCTCAGGTCGGGTGGTTGCGGACTGCCGACCTTGGCCGAGGGCGTGGACCTCCACCGACCTTTTCTTTCCGCAATGCTCGACCACTGGCGGGCGGCCGGTCACCCGGGGGCCCAGTCGGTTCCAATCACCTGAGAGGATCGACAAATGTCTCTCTGGATCGTGGGTTCTGGACCCATGGCGGTCGCGTATGCAGACGTGTGCTCGGCAATCGGCGTCCCATTCGAGGTGATCGGACGTGGCGACCGATCGGCTGATGCGTTTGAGGCCAGGACGGGACTGCCCGTCCGTCGTGGCGGCCTCGAGCGAACGTTGTCCCACTGCCCCCCACCCGCCTCGGCGATCGTCGCAGTACCCACAGACGGCCTCGCAACCGCAGCGGGGCTTCTCGTGGGATCGGGAGTTGAACGAATCCTCCTGGAAAAACCAGGTGGGGTGGACTCGGTCGAGATTCGGAACCTGACGCGAAATGCCCGTGACCGCGGGGTGGAGGTACTCGTGGGGTACAACCGTCGCTTTCTGGCCTCCGTAACAGAGGCCCGTCGACTGATCGAGGCCGACGGGGGACCCACGTCCTGTGCGTTCTGGTTCGGTGAGAGTACAAATCTGATAACAGATCTGGACCTGCCGGCCCGGGTGCTGAGTCGCTGGTTTCTAGCGAATTCGAGCCACGTCGTAGACTTAGCGTTCCACCTAATCGGCCGGCCGGTCGAACTCTCGGCCACCACTTCTGGGGAGTTGGATTGGCACCCGGCGGCATCCCGATTCCATGGATCGGGTACTACCGACCAAGGTGTGACCTTCAGTTACCAGGCGGACTGGTCGGCTCCTGCTAGTTGGAGGGTGGAGGTCGTAACCGCTCGGCGAACGCTCATTTTCCAACCACTCGAGAGCCTCCGGATGGTAGTGGCTGGCACGGATTCAGAACTGTACGTCGACCTTGCCAATTCCGGAGACCTGGACCACAAGCCCGGTCTCCTTGGCCAGGTGCGTGCGTTCCTCGTCGGAGACGACCGTCTGCTCTGCGGCATCGAGGAGCAGGCGGCAAACTGTGAGACCTACGACCGAATGGCAGGCTATGACAATGTGGTGTCCTGACATGTTGCTCGCAAAGCGACGGTCTAGGAGTGCTCAGCCGGATCCCGGCGGGGAGGCGACGTGAGCG
>NZVX01000039.1 GCA_002698265.1 Chloroflexota bacterium
CAATCGACCTTCGACCGGGGCAGCGATATTTGTGGACCTACAGGTTTTTCCCTGCCGGTTCCTTCGTTTCGACAACCACGGCGGCATAGTAAGAGGGCAGGTTAGAAACCTGCCCCTACGTGGGTTTGCCATCGTTTACTGGAAAATTTCTTCCCGTCGTTTGCTTTCGGCTGATTCTATGATGACTCCCTTCTTATTTAGACCCGGCACGACAGATGATTTAAACCGATAGTCCAAATTCAAATCAAAGTAATCAGGAGGGGCCCCATGACTAGAGTGCCATACGCGACCAGAGAGACCATGGATGCCGCCGGGCAGGCGATCTGGGACGACATCGAGACCAGCCGGGGCGGCGTCGCCCGTAACTACGCCGCGTTGCTCAACAATCCACCGGCTTCAGCAGCCATGATTGGACTCGGGACCTACGCCCGTTACAACACGCCGATGGACCCCAGGATCAAGGCGCTGGCGGTACTCACAGCCGCGCGGGAGGCCTGCGGGCACTACGTGTGGACGGTCAACCAGCCCGCAGCCAAGGACGCCGGTCTGTCCGATGATGTGATCGCCGCCATCCGAGAGTACCGGGCCCCGACCGGACTGGAGCCCAACGACGCCGCCATCGTACAATTCATGATTGAACTGCTGCGGCAGCACCGTATATCTGACGCCACATTTGAAGCTGTCCGGGCGATGGTAGGGGACGCCGGAGTGGTGGACATACTGGCCGTAACCGGCTACTACCACACATTGGCTCACGCCCTGAACGCTTTGGACGTGGACCTGCCGGAGGGCGCAAAGTCAGCGCTGACTTACTAGTCCGACATCCTTAGATTGGCCGGGGAATAAAAAGAGCGGCCGGTCCGCCGAGGCGAAGGGGCCGCTGAAGGAGCGGCACACTACCGGTCGCTGAGCTTCGGATTCTACGGCGGGCGTGGACTGGCGTCAACCGGCTATACGAATTTCAGGACATTAAACATCTAGAGGAGGGACACATGGGTGACTATGCCTACCTGGTGATGATGGATATACCCGCGGAGATGGAAGACGAGTTTAACCGGGTATATGACACCGAGCACGTGCCCAACATCGTAAAGGCGCCCGGGGTCAACGGCTGTGTGCGCTACAAGGTGGAATCGACGAATAATGAGGGTATGGCGCGCTACGCCGCCCTGTATGACATAGATTCGCCGGAAGTGCCTACTTCTGATGGGTGGCTGGCAGAGTCGGAGAAGGGGGACTGGCCGTCACAGATCAGGCCCCACGCCACCAACCGGTCGCACACTATTTACAAAAAAGTCGGTTAATTAAGCGGCGACGCAGGTGATAGTCCGGGTTACTCCGGGGATCGACTGGACCTGACCTGTGACTAGGTCAGCCATCGAGACCATGTCCGCTGCTTCCACAAGCGCGATGATGTCGAACGCGCCGGTGATGATATCCGCCGACGGCACGCCGGGCAAGGCTCGGAGGGCGGCGGCCACATCCCGGGATTTGCCAACCTGGGTTTCAATCAAGACATAAGCCTTAGCCGCCATGTGAGCCCTCCTGCCGGCTCCAGAATTCCCTGACCTTGGGGCGGTCGCTGGCCGGCGCCGGAATTCCCCTATTCTTCACAAACTGGGACTTTAGTCTGAGATATAAGCAGTGCTGGTGACCTCAACAAGGTTGTTGGAATCTCCGAAGTTCACGACGACGGTGGTCCGGGCCGGATAGTCCTTTGGGAAGTACTGAGAATAGACCTCATTGAAGCCCGGCAGGTCATCGCGGTTGGTGACGTAGCAGGTGTTGGTCAGCACGTTATCCATCGACGAACCGGCCGCATCTAAGATCAGCGAGATCCGCTCCAAGGCGTACTTGGTCTGCTCTTTGATGCCCTTGCCGGTCTCACCGTTGGTGGGGTGGCGGCCGGTATTTCCAGCCACGAAGACCAGATCACCGAGTCTGGTGGCCTGAGACAAGGGCGCCGTACCGGCGGTTACCTTGTCGGTGGATATGATTTCTTTCTTGGGCATAAAAACCTGCCTTTTTCTGGCTCGATCATCGATCGTGATAAAGATTACGAAGGCGACTTAGCCTTGGTAGTTGCCCATTATATCTCCGGTTATCGGAGTGTCAAACAGCCTGCTGCCCGACGCTCCAGTCCGGGGCTGCACCGCCAGCATTGCGCGAGTCTCACAAAACCCATAGAATGGTGCCACAAATCGCTATGCGCCGTTATGGTTCAGAGGCGTGACAGCGAGCATTAAGAACAGGTACAGCAAACCCCAATTGCTACGTCCACTGCGCCGCGATGGCCAGTTGGCCCATTCCCCGAAACACCAAAACGAAAGGGAGCGAAGCCAAACATGGATGCCAAAGACCTGAGAAACGTGGCTCTCCTCGGCCACTCTGGATCCGGTAAGACCTCATTGGGCGAGGCGGCACTGTTCATCACCAAAGCCACCACCCGGCTGGGTACCATCTCGGACGGAAACACCGTTTCAGACTACGAGCCCGAGGAAGTAAAACGGGGAGGCAGCATTCAGACTACGCTGCTTTCGGTCGTCGAAGGCGACGCCAAGATCAATTTCCTCGATACTCCTGGATACGACGACTTCCTAGGCGAGGTCGTGAGCGCACTGCGAGTGGTTGAGGGAGCGGTGATCGTTGTTGCCGCGCCTACAGGTGTGGATGTAGGCACCGAGAAGGCCTGGAATATGTGCGAATCTTCGCAGATTCCCCGGATGTTCGTGGTCAATAAGATGGACCGGGAGAACGCCGAATTCTCGAAGAACGTTGCGGACATACAAGCATCCTTCGGACGCCAATGCATCCCGTTTCAAGTACCGCTGGGCAACGCCCAAGACTTCAAAGGTGTAATCAGCATCGTTGATCCCCCGGCGGACATACCCGCAGAGATCGCTGATGAAGTTGCGGCAGCCAGGGAACGGCTGATCGAGGCCGCAGCCGAGAGCGACGACGAACTCGCAGACCGCTATTTAAGCGGCGAAGAACTCTCCGCCGAAGAGGTCATCTCCGGAGTGCGGACCGCCGTACTGGCTGGCGAACTGGTGCCCATCTTAGCCACGGCGTCGGTGCCCGAGGGCATCGGCGTCGAGGAATTCTTGGAGACCACCCGCTCCTTCCTCCCTTCTCCGTTAGACGGCAAGCAGGCGGAACTCACTAAGGGCGGCGACGCTGCGGAATACAAAGCCGACCCCGCCGGCGCGCTGGCGGCATTCATCTTCAAGACTACTGCCGACCCATTCGTGGGAAAGCTATCCGTATTCCGGGTCTATCAAGGGACGATCAAGAGCAACTCTGAGATCTGGAACAGCAACCGCGAACAGTCCGAGCGCATCGGGCAGCTCTATCTTCCCAAGGGTAAGAACCAAGAGAATGTGAACGAGATCATGGCCGGCGACATTGGTGCCATCGGCAAGCTGAGCGCATCGCTGACCGGCGACACCATGTGCGTCCGTGACAATGCGGTGAAATTCCCGCAGATCAAACAACCCGTCGGTTACTTCCGGATGGCGGTTACACCGGCTTCCAAGGACGACCTGGACAAGATGTCCATGGCTCTGAGCAGGATCGTAGAGGAGGACCCGACTCTCCAATTCAGCCGGGACCCCGGCACCAGCGAATCTTTGATCACCGGGCTGGGCGACGCGCAGATCGATATTGCCTTAGAGCGGATCAAGCGGAAGTTTGGCGCCGACCTGCGTGTGAGGATGCCCCGGGTTCCCTACCGCGAGACCATCACCAAGATCACTAAGAGCGAATACCGCCACAAGAAGCAATCGGGCGGCCACGGCCAGTTCGGACACGTGCTGCTCAGGTTGGAACCGCAAGAACGGGACCTTGGTTTTGCATTCTCCACCGAGATTACCGGGGGAAAGATTCCAAAGGAGTACATCCCGTCTGTGGAAAAGGGTGTTACCAAGGCCTTGGACGAAGGCTCCCTGGCCGGGTTCCCGTTGGTCGACCTGAAGGCAGTGCTCTACGATGGCAGTTTCCATGACGTGGACTCGTCTGGCATGTCTTTCGAGATCGCCAGCGTCCAAGCTCTGAAGCAAGGGGTCGGCGATGCAGCTCCAGTACTGCTGGAACCGGTGGTGAAACTCTCGGTTACGGTGCCCGACGCCTACACCGGTGAGGTGATCAGTGACCTCAACGGCAAGCGGGGCCGGATCTTGGGCATGAATCCAGATGACGGAACGACCCTTATCGAAGCCGAGGTCCCGTTGGCGGAGGTTCAGCGCTACGCCCAGGACCTGCGCTCAGTCAGCCAAGGCCGGGGCACCTATTCGCTGGAATTCGACCACTACGACCAAGTGCCAACCAACCTGGAACCCAAAGTGATCGAAGACGCCAAGCGGGCGAAAGAGGAAAGCATCTAACCCCTCTCATTCGATTACAGGCAAAGAGGCCCCATCCTTCCCGTGGAGGACGGGGCCTCTTTTGCTTTTCGGTATAGTCCGCGCAAACGTTATCCCATAATTACTATCCACCCTCGTAAGGTTAGGCTAATATATCGTCATGATTGACCTGACCGTCAGAATATCCCTCGCTCTGGACGCGAACAAAGGGGCATATGCCGTTCTCTCGGACTCTGAGGTTTCGGCGGCCGCTGGAATCCCCACAGGCTGGCAGATCGTGTCCGGCCTGGTCACCAAAGTAGCCAGTCTCGAATGTGCTGACGTCGCCGGTGATCCCATCTACTGGTACAAACAGCGTTACGGAGTGGAGCCTGATTACTCCGGGTTACTGAATTCCATCGCAAACTCCCCACCGAAAGAAGCCTGCTGCTACGCAGCCATTTCTAACCGACGGATGACGACCACCTCTTTAAGCGAGATCCGGTTCAATGATCTCACCTCCGTTCTCAAGAGCGTAGGCTAGGGCGCCAGACGGGCAGTTATCCAACTTGTCTATGATCTTGGCCAGCACTTCGGGGTCACTACTTTGACGCCGCATACTCCAGATATCGGATACAGTGTCGCGGCAAAAGCCCAAGTGAACGCAGATCGGATGGTCTTCCTGGATGAAAATCTTGGGATACCTAAAGGTCTTGCTGCGGTCGGCGATCGGCCCCGTGTCGGCCGGTTGCGCACCGTCGGACGGCGCCAACGTATGGGTACGGTCACAGAAGGGCTTTGATTCAGACTTTCCGCACCGGCATAGGCGGTAGGCTTCTTCGGTGCTGATCGGACCATCCGCTTGCCATGATAGTGGCTCACCTTTTTCAAACATGACTTGTGACTTACGCGCCGGGGGATGCCCCCTCGGAGCAAATACGGCCCTTTGGATCGCACGGTGATTTTCTTGTCTTCTTCCGGCAATGTTTAGCCCCCGGTCAGTAACCCCAGGACGGATGGTATTCACCAAAAACGTCTCGGAACACGTCCATCATCTCGCCGAGAGTGGCATAGGCTTTGGACGCTTCCACCAGGTGGGGCATGGTGTTTTCCGAGCCGCGGGCTGCCTGTTCCAAGGCCTTCAGCCGCTTAGCCACCTCCCGGTTGTCACGGGTGCGGCGGACGTTGTTCAGACCGTCGATCTGCTTCCTCTCACCCTCCCGGTCGACCCGGAGCAGGGGGATTTCCGTGCCTTCATTGGTCCGGTATTCGTTGACTCCCACGGTGATGCGTTCTTTACTATCGTCTTCTATCTGATAGATGTAAGAGGCGTCGGCTATCTCCCGTTGAAGGAAACCTGTCTCCAATGCCGGAATCACTCCGCCCATGTCTTCGATGCGCCGGAAATACTCGTAGCTGGCTTCTTCCAGACTGTTGGTCATGGTCTCTACGAAGTAGCTGCCGCCCAGAGGGTCCACGGTATCGGTGATGCCGGTCTCGTGGGCGATGATCTGTTGGGTGCGAAGCGCCTGTAGGGCAGCCTCTTCCGATGGCAGGGCCCAGGCTTCGTCCTTGCCGTTGGTGTGGAGCGACTGGCAGCCGCCCAAGACCGCGGCCATGGCCTGGAAAGACACCCGGATGACGTTATTCTCGGGTTGCTGGGCCGTGAGGGTCTGTCCCGAGGTCTGGGCGTGGAACCTTAACTGGTGAGACCTGGGGTCTTTGGCGCCGAAAGTCTCCTGCATCTCTTTGGCCCAGATGCGTCGGGCAGCCCGGAACTTGCCGATTTCTTCGAAGAAATTGTTGTGGGAGTTAAAGAAGAAACTGAGCCTGGGCGCGAATTCGTCAACCTTCAGACCCCGGTCCAAAGCGTGACGGACATACTCGAAACCGTCGGCCAACGTGAAAGCCAGTTCCTGGATGGCGTTGGAACCAGCCTCCCGTATATGGTAGCCACTGATGCTGATGGGGTTCCAGCGGGGTATGTGCCTCGTGGCGTATTCCACGGTGTCAGTCACCAGGCGCATGGAAGGCTCAGGCGGGAAGATGTACTCGTTCTGGGCGATAAATTCTTTGAGTATGTCGTTCTGAATGGTACCGCCCAACTGGTCCAGGGAAGCGCCCTGTTTTTCTGCCAGAGCGATGTACATGGCCCAGATGATCGCCGCCGGGCTATTGATCGTCATGGACGTGGTGATCTGGTCGAGCTTGATCCCGTCGAAGAGGGTCTCCATGTCGGCCAGGGAGGACACGGCGACGCCGCAGGTGCCGAACTCGCCGGCCCCGCGGGGGTCATCGGTATCGTAGCCGTAGAGTGTGGGCATGTCGAATGCGACGCTCAGCCCTGTCTGACCCTGCTCCAGGAGGAACTTGAACCTGGCGTTGGTTTCTTCAGGCAGGCCGAAACCGGCGAACATTCGCATGGTCCAGAGCCGACCACGGTAACCGGAAGCATGGACGCCCCTCAGGTAGGGGTATTCCCCGGGCAGTCCCTGCTTTTCTAGGTAATCGTCGTTGGCGGTGTTCTCCGGGGTGTAGACCTGGTCCACGGGAACCTGTGAGGGTGTCTTGAACGAGGGTTTTCGCTGGGCAGCAGGGTCCTGTTTGTGACGCCAGCGTGCGCTCTGCTCCCGCAATTTGTCCAGATCTTTAGGGGAGTCCAAGGGTTACCTCCGGTCCGCTACCTGGTCCGATTTGCCTGAAATCAAGTCTACGCAGGGGTAGATGGAGTGTCAACGAACCGGCCGGCTAAGCCGGGTTTAGTGGAGCACCTCAACTTACAAGGGAATTGAGAGCCAATCTGTAATATCTTCTGTATGAACCGCTGCGCCTCTGGAAACCTAGCCCAGCTTCTCCCGGATGAAAGTTCCTGTCTCTTCGATGGATTGCTGGCCTTCTGGGAGGATGGATGCGAAGACCTGCCACACGTGGACCATGTCGTCCCAGATCTTCAAGGTGAGGTCTACGCCAGCTTTTTTCGCCAGTGCGGCCAGGCGTGTGGAGTCGTCCAGCAGGGTCTCGGTTGAGCCGACGTGAACCAGCAGTGGCGGTAGGCCGCGTAGGTCGGCAAACAGAGCCGATGCCAGGGGGTTTTCCGGGTCGGCTCCGCCCAGATAGGACTCGGCCCTGGCCGAGAGGCCTCCGTACTTTATGAAGTCATCCAGGTGGTCGTTGGCGGCCATGGACTCACCACTGCACTCCAGGTCAACCCAAGGCGAGAAACACACGCCTGCGGCGGGCAGAGGGGTTCCCGCGTCTCTCGCGGCCAAGAGGACTGAAAGCACCAACCCGCCCCCGGCCGAGTCCCCAGCAAGAACGATGTTCGACGGCTCAAAACCGTGGCCCAGCGCCCAGTTGTACGTGGCGACGGAGTCATCCACGGCTGCCGGAAATGGGTCCTCCGGAGCCAGCCGATAGTCCACGCCCAAGGCAGCAGCTCCGGACGCCCGGGACAGGCGGGAGATCAGGTCTTGATGGGTGGTGGGGGAGCAGGCAGCGTAGGCCCCACCGTGGAGGTAGATGATTAGCCGGTCCTGAGGCACGTCCGGGGCGGTGATCCACTGGCAGGGAACGCCAGCAGCATCGATCTCAAAAACAGTTACGTCAGGCGCCGGTTTGAATTCGCCGAAAGCTTGGTCCAAGACGGCCCGCGCCTCGTGGATGTCAGCCGGGGGCTTGGACCTGATAGCCATCATGATGCCGATGACGCGGTCCAGTTGGGGTGAGGTGGCCATATTTGAAGTCCTCGCCTACGAATCCGTGAGACGGACGAAGCGACGTTTGCCGACCTTGAGCACGTCGCCGGGTTGGAGCAGATATCCGGCGTCACCTCCGGTTACGGGCTGGGGTTCTCCGTCCAGGGACGTTCGTTCCACGGCTCCCTGGGCCAAAAGACGTTTCACCTGGGCTTTGCTGGGGGCCAGGCCGGCCGCCAGCATCAGGTCATCCACTCTGACCTCATTGTTCTCAACGACCCCTTGGCTGCGTAGTTCTGCCACCGACATCTCAGGGATGTCGGTGGGCACGTCTCCGTTCTGCACCACTCGCTCGAAGTGGGCTTGGGCCTCATCTGCGGCGTCTTTGTGATGGAACTGGCTGGTTACATCCCAGGCAAGGCGTTTCTTGGGCTCCATGGGGTTCAGTGCGTTATTTTTTAGGTCATTGGTGATGGCCGCGAGTTCTTCCATGGGAACATCGGTCAAGTACTCGAAGTACGACATGATCTGGTCGTCTGAAACCGACATCAGTTTGCCATACATATCGATGGGCGCTTCGTCCACCGCCACGTAATTATCGAGACTCTTACTCATCTTCTGAACGCCGTCTGTACCCACCAAGATGGGCATCAAAAAGCATTGCTGTGGAGTCTGGCCCATCATGCCTTGCAACTCCCGGCCCACCAGAAGATTGAACATCTGGTCGGTGCCGCCGAACTCTACATCGGCCTCGATGGCAACGGAGTCGTAGGCCTGCAGCAACGGGTAGAGCAGTTCCGTGATGGCGATGGGTTTCTGGTCGGCGAACCGGGCGGCAAAGTCGGCCCGCTGCAAGAACTGAGCCACAGTGAACATGCCGGTCAGTTCAAGGACGTTGGCCAGGCCGAACTTCCCGAACCACTCACTCTGGTAGATCACTTCAGCCCGGTCCTTGTCCACCACCTTGAAGAACTGACGGAGATAGGACTCAGCGTTCTCCAAGACTTGCTCGTGGGTCAGCATGGTCCGGGTGGCTGACTGGCCGCTGGGGTCGCCGATCTGGGCCGTCCAATCGCCGACGATCAGTACAACATGGTGTCCCAGGTCCTGGAGCTGGCGTAGTTTCCGGAGACCGACCACGTGGCCCAGGTGGATGTCGGGGCGACTGGGGTCAAAGCCCATCTTGAGACGGAGTTTCTTGCCACTCTGTAACATGCGGATGAACTCATCGCGGGAGATGATTTCGCTGACGCCTCGGGTGATAACCGATTCCAAGTCCTGAGGGCTGATCTTGCCGGGGCTGGTCATACTATGCGCTCCCGGCCAGGACTTGGCGGCAGTCGTCGACGTCCTGATTGATCTGCTTGATCAAAGCGTCCAGACCGTCGAATTTCTCTTGGTCTCTGACTTTTTTAATGAATTCCACGCCCACCGTCTTGCCGTAGAGGTCCCCGCTGAAATCCATTACGTACACCTCGACCAGTCTTTGGGACAGTTCAAATGTGGGGCGGATCCCGATGCTGGTGGCGGCCTGGTGGCGCTTGCCGTCAATGATCGCCCAGCTAGCGTAGATGCCGTCGCCTGGCAGCAGTATCTGGGGATCGACTTCGATATTGGCGGTTGGAAACCCTAAGGTGCGGCCTCTTTGATCGCCCAGCACCACGACGCCTGAGAGATGATGGTTCCGGCCTAGCAGATCAGGGCAGACCGCCATGTTGCCACTGGCCACGGCTTCGCGGATGCGCCGGCTTTTCACAGGCTTGCCTTCGATCTCCAGGGACTCCACCGAAGAAGCCCAGAACCCCAGTCGCTCCCCTTGCTGTTGCATGAAAGCCAGATCCCCCTGGCGGTCCTTCCCCAGCGCAGAGTCCGGACCCAATATCAGTCCCTTCATCTTCAGAGAATCGCCCAACAACTTGGCGAAGTCCGTAGCGGTTACCGCAGCCAATTCAAGGGTGAAGTCGAGGCAGACCACCAGTTCGATGCCCTGTTGTTTGATAAGGTCTACGCGTTGGTCTAGCGAGGTCAAGTAACTGGGTTCTGTGCCGGGCCGAAGCACTGTGATCGGACGGTTGGAGAAGGTGACCACGGTGGGGATGTACCGGCTTCTCGCCAACTCCACCACTTGGCGCAAAAGGTGCCGATGCCCCTGATGCACGCCGTCGAAAACTCCGACGGTTACCACGGTCTCTCTGCTGGGCGCGGCGTTGGCCAAACGCTGGCGAAAGTTCATTCCTGGCTCGTTCCCATGGCGCCGTCTTCCCTGGCTACGCGTCCCCGGTTCACAGACTGGCGATTTCGGTTTTCTTTCTGGCGACACCACCGGGCGGCGGTGTGTCCGGGGGTGTAAAATAGCTTTTTTTGAGCGTAAATCAAGGGTCTCCGGGTGCGCTGGATGTTAGCACAGGCCCCTAGTAGCGTCAACTTGAATCAGGCATTCTGCCGGCTCCGCAGCATGGCCGGACCAGCCGTCTAAGAGATATAATTATAAGCCGGTTACCGGGACCGGTTCTCTCTATTTTTTATTAATCATTTTTCAAAATAATATAAAATTCGTCAAAATAGAGAGGCTATTTACTAGGAATGACCATTGACATTATGTATAATTCGAGCTTGTTAGACGCATGCGTATAGCAGGTGGCGATGCAAAGGGCCAGCGGCTCAAAGGCGCCGTCAGTTCCGGCACCCGCGCCACCACGGAGCGGGTTCGGGCGGCCATCTTTAACATTTTAGACCCTGAGCAGTACCAGGGAGGAAGGGTGTTGGACCTATTCGCTGGGTCCGGCAGCCTGGGCATCGAGGCTTTGAGCCACGGAGCGGGAAGTGCGGATTTTGTGGAGTGGGACCGTCGGCAGAGCGCCGTCATCACCAGCAACCTGGAATCCACCGGCTTCAGCTCGCAGGCTCACGTCCACCGCTTGGACGTGCTGCAGGCGCTCCAAACTCTGCCAGGGCGCTACGATCTGGTGCTACTGGACCCTCCATATAAGATGGGCCGCTTGGACAGTCTGCTGGACAAGATCGCTTCCCAGCCTGGACTGATCGTTGACGATGGTGTGGTGATTGCGGGACATTCCAAGCGCGAGGACCTAAAAGAAACCTACGGACCCCTGCGGTTAACTTCACATCGCCGATACGGAGACAACGTGATCGACTTTTTCGTTTACGAGCAAGATTCAGATATAGCCCAGCCGCCGGAACCTCGGAAGGACCTCGACGAGGGACCGGACTCAGGCAAAGACGGGGACCTCTCATGGTAACCGCGCTATATCCGGGCAGCTTTGATCCGGTGACCGTGGGCCATGTGGACATAGTGACCAGGGCCGCAAAACAGTTTGAGAAGCTGGTGGTTGCGGTCTACGATACGCCATCCAAGGACCTGCTCTTCGACACCGATGAGAGAGACCAGCTCATGAAGGATGCTTGCAGACACATTCCGAACGTGGAAGTTACCAGGTTCTCGGGTCTGGTGGTCCGTTACGCCAAGGATATCGGAGCGGGGGTGATCGTCCGGGGGCTGAGAAGTGGCTCGGACTTCGAATACGAATTTGACATGGCATTCATGAATCGAAGGCTGGAGCCTGACGTGGACTTGGTCTGCTTCATGACCTCCCAAGACTACATGTTCGTAAGTGCCAGTTTGCTTAAGGAGGTAGCCAAGCTTGGCGGGGACATCACGGAAATGGTCCCGCCCAACGTAGCACAGGCGGTCTATACAAAATTTGGGTTACCGGTCGAAGAAGTGTAGTGGCCGGGTAGAGGTGCGATCATCGATATCATAAATATCACCGACCGGTTGGAAACTCTGGTCGAAACCAGCAAGGCAGTCCCAGTCAGCGGCAATATCCTGGTGGACAGGAAAAAGATAACGGAGTTGGTGGACCAACTGCGTCTGACGATTCCTGAAGAGATTCGGTCGGCTGAGGATGTCCTGTCCCAGAAAGACCAGATACTGAACACGGCCGCTAATGACGCCCGGCGGACAAAGTCCATGGCCGAGGACGAACTTCGTGAGCGGCTCAACTCCAGCGAACTGGTCATCCAGGCGGAAGCACGGGCCGCCGAGACAGTTAGAGACGCTGAAGAGCGCATCACCCGGATGTTGCAGCAGTCGGAAACTGAGGCCCTATCCCGGAAGACCGAAGCCGACGCCTATGCATTGCGCAGTTTACGGGCGATGGAAGTTGAATTGGGCAAGCTGTCAGGCTCAGTCCGCAAGGGTATCGAGGTCCTGGCTGAACAGACAGCCAGCAACATGAATTCCCGTCGGTACGCTGAGGAAGAAGAAGCTGCAGCCGGAATGCTGCGCTAGCTCACTCCGCCTCGGCACAGATCCTTCGGTAACTAAAAAACGCACCGCAGCCGACCTCTCTTAGGAGAGATTAACCGTGGTGCGTTTTGTGTTTGATCTAACCGGCATCACGCACTTTTCTAATGTGGTTCTGCGGGCTAATAGAAAGGGATTTTAGAGAGAGTGATACGGCACCACCCGTCATTCCAGCCTCCGCTGGAATCCAGGCAAGTCAGAACAGGAAAGGAACTGCGCTTGCGAGGCGAGGTTCCGACTAAGAACGGTCTCGTCATCTAGCTTTGAAATTTATCGGGAGTGTTTCCCTGGATTCTGGCCTTCGCCAGAATGACGAGGCTAGGCCTGGAAGTTATTTCTAATGGCCGACGGATGGCCTGCTCGAGATTCCTAGCTGCCGTTGGAAACTAATCCTTGAAAATAGTCGCGCATCGAGTCGTTTAATTCACCCAGCCTCTTGGCAATCATATGATTGACTGAACCCTCAGGAAATGCCCCGGTGTCGTCGGCTTCGCCAGCTGTAACACCGGTCAAGATCTCCAGACCTTCGTCAATGGTCTTC